>NZ_FOII01000016.1:0-132512 GCF_900111625.1 Variovorax sp. OV084
GTGGCGCGCTCGACGCGAACCGCAAGGCCACAGGCCAGGGCGGCACGCTGGACAATCTGAGCGCAGACATCCAGTCGCTGGGCAACATGTCCATCTCGATGGCGCAGGTCAACAACCGCGACGTGCATATTCAGTTGGGCACGCCCACCTCGGTCTCGAGCGTATTGGTCGGCGTGGCACCGGTCACGCTCGTCGGTAGCGGCATCGGCCGGACAACCCAATACACGCTCGACGAAGTCAACCTCGATCCGGTCAACGGTTTCGTCTACCGCAAGGACACGGGCGAACTCGTAGGCATCGGCGGCTACGGTGTCTGGACCAACAACATCACCACGGTCACGGACACCGCGATCAACGCCGATCCGGCGCATCTGATCGCGGGCGGAAACATGACGGTCAACGGTCGGCTATACAACCAGGACAGCCAGGTGCTCGCGGGGGGAACGATCACCGCTAACGACTACCAGTCCAGCCAGCTCACCGGCTCGGTCACTGTGTCGGGCCTGGCGAGCGTGGTGAACAACCAGGGGCAGGTGCAGGCCGTCAACGTTCCTTTGGTGGTCCCTCCACGTAGCATCGCACTGGGCGCCTACAAGTACCAACCGAATCTCAATGCAACCACGGGCTACAACGCCGGCACCGCGACCAAAGGGTCCGGCAATGCGACCGGTGGCGGGGCCAGTGGTGCAAGCGGCGGTTCAGGCTCGGGAACCATCGTGGAGGTTGCGGCCAACGTGGGCACGGTCATCGGCACGGGCGGCTCCGGGGCTGGTGCATCTGTCGGCACCAGTGCCGGAAGTACCCGGACCGTCCCGACGGTGGTGCGCACCAGCACGCCAAACCTGAACGTGCCGCAGGCGAGCCTGTTCCGGACGCAGGCTGGCGGCAACTACCTGATCGAGACCGACCCACGGTTTGCGAACTATCGGAACTGGCTCAGCAGCGACTATCTGCTCAACAGCTTCGGGCTTGATCCGAACAACACCCTCAAGCGCCTGGGCGACGGTTTCTATGAACAGAAACTCATCCGCGAGCAAGTCGCTCAGCTGACGGGCTACCGGTATCTGGACGGGTTCAACAACGACGAAGATCAGTACACCGCCCTGATGAATGCGGGCGTGACCTTTGCGAAGGAGTACGGACTTCGTCCAGGAGTTGCACTGACTGCCGCGCAGATGGCACAACTCACCAGCGATATTGTCTGGCTGGTCGAGCAGACCGTCACTTTGCCCGACGGAACGACACAGCAGGTGCTCGTGCCGCAGGTGTACGTGCGGGTGCTGCCGGGAGACATCGACGGTTCGGGGGCGCTGCTCTCTGCCAACGCCGTGAACATCACCGGCAAAGGCAACGATCTCTTGAACACCGGCACCATCGCAGGCCGCAAGTCGGTGACCATCGATGCCAACACCGTCAACAACCTGGGTGGCCGAATCAGCGGGGGCACCGTCGCGATCACCGCGGCCGGGGACATCAACAACATCGGTGGAACGATGGATGCCCGCGACCGGCTGACACTCGAAGCGGCACGCGACATCAACGTTCGGACCACGACGTCCGCCGGGACTCCGGGCAATCAGATCATCGACCGCGTGGCCGGCCTTTATGTGACCAACCCTCGCGGAGTTCTGACGGCCAGCGCGGGCAACGATATCAATCTCGTTGGAGCAATCATTTCCAACGCGGGTACCGGCAAGACCTCGTTCACTGCCGGCAACGACATCAATCTGGGCACGGTCACGACCGCAACGACCGTGACAGCCATCGGCAAGAATGTCTCTGGTATTGCGGTCAATACTGCGGAAGTTGGCACTCGTCTGAGCGGCGCGGGAGATGTGTCGCTCGACGCGCGGCACGACGTGACAGCCCGCGCGGCAACAGTCAGCGCGGGCGGCGAACTGAATGTGCACGCCGGCAACGACATCCTGATCGAATCTGGGCGCGAGACATCGGCTCTTGCCTTCACGGCAATCTCGAATCGGCGCTCGGGGTTGAGCTCCACACGCACCACCACGAATGGCCTCCTGCAGACGGATGCGACCGTGGCCAGCACCTTCAGCGGAAACACCGTCAAGCTGGATGGTGGGCGCGACGTGAACATCGTCGGTAGCGACATCACTGCTCCTGGCGACATTACCGTGAAGGCGGGGCGCAACGTCAACATCGTTTCCTCCGTGGATACCCGACAGGCCGACGTCGAGCAAACCCGCGAGAAGAAGATGAGCGGCCTGGGCGCCGTGGTCAACCTGGGCGTGGCGACGGCCTTCTCGGGAGCCTCCATGCCGGGCGTTGACGGCAAGGGAAATCTTTCCACTTCCGGGGCCAATCAAGCCAGCCTCTATGCGAGCACAGAACGAGCCAGCAACATCAAGAGCACGGGCGGCAACGTTAACGTCACGGGCAAGGAACAGGTCAACGTCTACGCGAGCAACCTGAGTGCTGCCGGCGATCTGAACGTGAATGGCGGCAGCGTGACCGTGATGAGTGGCCTGAATCAGACCAGCGCCGGTACGGGCTCACAGACGCGAACCCAGTCGATAGCGCCCAATCAAATGCCGCACTCGCTTGCGAGCGGATTGAACACCCGCAGCAATGTCACGAACCGTGTAGACCAAACCAGTCTGGCTTCAGCCACTTTGGAGGGGCGCAACGTCAACATCACGGCCAATACGGGCGACCTGAACCTCATTGCTCCGACGATCAACGCAGGGCAAGGTGTGACGTTGAGTGCCCCGGAGGGCAATCTCAACTTCGGCATAGTCAACACGACCACCGAGGTCAGCCAGTCCCGGGGGCAACGCAGCTTGGCGTACCAGCGAACGGCTGACACCGGTGCACATGTCGAAGCGGCCAACTACACCCAGATCAACAGTCCGAATCTGAGCGTCGACGCCAAACAGATCAACGTGCAGGTCGGTCAGAACGCGACCCCCGTATCGGGCCCGAATGGTCAACCGTCGATGTATCTGCCGCAGCAAAGCCTGCAGCAAGCCCTTGCGCAGGTGATCGGAAGCAATCAGCCGGGGACCGAATGGGTCAAGCAGTTGAGCAATGACCGCTCGCTGGACGGCAAGATCAATTGGGAAGGCGTGCCAGTCGCGCAGCGCCAGTGGGCCGAGCATCAGGGCGGCTTGACACAGACGGGCGCGGCCGTGGTGACGGTTGTTGCTTCGGTGTTGTCTTGGGGCTACGGCGCTGAACTTGTCGGCGCGGCGCAAGGCTCAGCAGCCGGAGCGGCGGCCAATGCCGGCCTGTCCGCGTTGGCCAGCAACGCGGCGGTGAGCTTGATCAATAACAACGGGGATATTGGTGCCACATTACGCGAGTTGGGCTCCAGCCGCACGATCAAGGACATCCTGGCGGCCATGGCCACGGCGGGAGCCGTGCAAGGATGGAATATCGGTCTGGGAATACAGGGCTGGAATGCTTCTGGTGCAGCGGCAGGCACTGCGACATGGTCACAGGTTCTTGCGCGCAACCTGCTCAATGGTGCAACCGCGGGAATCGTCGGTGCGGCGATCAACGGCACCAGCGTGGAGGACGCAATCAAGAACGGCCTGCTCAACGGCCTCTTGAACACTGCGGCGTCAGGAAGTGCACAGTGGATTGGTGGAAATGTGCAAGGCTTCTCCAACGCTGTGGCTCACGCGATCGCGGGTTGTCTGGTGGGGGCAGGCAGAGCAGGCGCGGGATACGGTGGCAGCGCGGGTGATGGTTGCTCGGCAGGGGCCATCGGTGCGACGGTCGGTCACTTGACGGGGCAGTTCTACAACCCGACGGATAACCCTGACCTCGCAGCCCAGACCATTCAGTTCGGACAACTGATGGCTGGTATTGCAGGCGCACTGGTAGGGGGCAACCAAGCAAGCGCAGACATCGCTGCTGCGGCCGGCGGCAATGCGGTGGAAAACAATCAACTCGGACAGGTGGCGAGAGCTGTCGGAACAACGTGCGCCAAGTTCCCCCGCTTGTGTATCGGTACGGTGGGCGCCGCGGCTATCCAAGCTCAAATGTCCGCGCGGGTATCCGAGCTTCAGGCCGCAAATCCTGGCCTTAGCGTTGACGGCGCACTGACGGTGGCGCAATCCGAAATCGTTGCGCGCGCTGTTGTCACGGGAGTGATCAGCGCATGGGATGCATTCGTGGGCAATGCCCCTTCTGCGGCTGATTACGGAACAGGGGGGTACGGAGCCGGAGGCTTGCCCAACTATGGATTATCAAATACGGGAAATACAACAACACTTCCCGACTATGGAAATAATACCGGCGGCAACCAGACGATCAATCTCGACTCCACCGGTCACGTGATTGGTGGAGGCTACGGCGCAGGAGATATTCCGTATTACGGCGGCCCAACCATCACACCCAACGATGGACTTATCGGCGCAACGCTTGCGTTGGCGCAAGCCAAAAATATTTGGAACTTGCGGCCGACAGATCGAGGTATTTTGATCGAAGCCAATCTCGCACAAACCGAGTACAAGGATTGGTTCAATATCGGACAGCTGAACAACGGAAAATTTCCGTTGGTTGATTTTCAAAATGGCAATACGTTGGTCAGCTTAAAATCTGTAGACACAAGAGGGGCAACTTGGGTCGAGCGCATGGAACAACACATCTATGAACTCGGCTCAAATGGGGCAACGGTTAATGGAAATCCTGCGAATATGGTTCTCGATATACGCGTTCAACCAGGAGGCGCTTCAGCGGCACAGTCCCTGATTCAATATGGCAGGCAAAACAATGTCACTGTCATTATTAAAGAATATCAGTAAAGGCTTCAAATGGAAAAGCTAAGCATCATTTTTAAGCTGCGACATGTCGCCTCCGTCGAGTCCTTTAAGGGGAAAGGGCTGATTCGAGAGGCTCAAGACGCCACAGTGAAGGATGTGGAGGTGTTCCGTATTATTGCGGCCAAATTGAGGGAACTCAAAATCCCGGATCGTTTTACTACTGCCTCCGGCCTGAGCGACTCTCGGCAGGTGGAAGCGGAAATAGCATCAACGGGAAAATGGAGTCATACCCTAAAGACCGAAAGTCTTGCATTTCGCTTCGGCCACGTCAGCTCGATGGAGCATAGTTTTGTTCTCATCGAGGAATTGACCAATGGTGCTGCAGCAACTTCTTGGGATGACTGGGTGCAGCCTTTCTTAGGGTTTGGAGAGTTTGTGCAAGCGTGGATTTCCGATGTGGAATATGATTTTTGGCAAAATGCATCAGATCCGCTGCAATATCAAGCCGCCGAAAGGACGTACTCTCATCTAAAGCTGATCTCCAACAACTTGCCTCCCCCATTGGAGCAGAAGATCATTGATATCAGCAAAAATCCTGGTCGCTGGTCACTAAGGCAAGGGTATGTTGAGGCGATAGGAAGCACGATGTGGCTTGGGGACGCTTTCTGGGAACGTGTCGGCGAGGATCGGAGAAATCGTGTGAAGGCATCAAAGAGCTTGAATTTCTCTCTTCTCGAAAATGGAATCGTTCGATTGCAGGCGGCGAAAGATTGCTTCAATGATGAGGAGTCAAAAAGGCTTCAAGAAGAATTAAGAGCCATTCTGTACGAATGACTTAATTAAGAAAGCTACCTGGCAAAGCTTGCAGCTTGCTGGGGATGCACTCTACCTTTTGATTAAATTCTCTATGCGCATCAGCTTCTTTGCTTCTCTTCTTGCGTTCAGCGCGTTGGTCGGCTGTGCCCGATCTCCCGTCGCACCTGCGCAGCCGGAGCCGGTGACACGCATCATGGTGATCCCCGTAGCTCCAATCGCCAAGATGTACACCGAGAACAAGAGCATCCCGCTCGGCGTCTTGTGGCAGTCACTGGCCGACCGCATCAAGAGCTCGGACTTCGACAAGCGCATGGAAGCAGTGCGTAAAGACATGGGGCCCAAGCTGACGGCTGCGCTGGTGCGTGAACTGACCGCTCAGGGTTATGACGTGCAGGCGCTCGAAGGGGTTGTGAGACCTGCGGACTCGCCGGACAGCATCGACTATTCGCGCTTGCCGACGAACGATCCCGTCTTGCACATCTATCTCAACGAGGTCGGCATGTATTCCGCTCGTTTCTCGCTGGACTACGTCCCGCGCGTCAACCTGAGCGCTTTCCTCTTGCACCCATCGAGCGGGGATGAGATTTATGGCGAGGACATTCGCTATGGCGCTGACGCGGATGGAAGCACGTCGGGCAGCATTCCGGCAGACCCTCGTCATCACTGGTCGAGTTTCAACGAACTGTATGACCGTCCGCAGCAGGTTGCGCAGAGCTACGACGTCGCGGTCGATGCTTTGGCAGCAAAGATCGCTGCAAACATTAGAGAAAAAACTACGCCGGTGCCCAAGGCCGCGGTCACCGTCCGTTGACTACGTGAGTCTTGGCCATCAACTTGGTCAAGTAGAGAGGGAGTTTGATTTGAAGCGCAACACGTTGGCTGCTGTCATGGCGGCCGGTCCACTGCTAGCCTTGGCCCAGCAGTCTCCTACCACGCCGCAACCCTTCGTCGAACAGCAGCGCCAACAAGAGCGCGAGCGTGCGCTGCGCGAGCAGAACGAGCGCACCGTCGACCAGCGCCCGCAGGCCGCTCCGCCAGCGCCGGTGCAACGCATCCCTGAGACCGAGTCTCCATGCTTCCGCATTGACCGCGTGCTGTTGCTTGGTGAACAGTCCGAATCCTTCCAATGGGCCGTTGCCGATCTGTCAGGCCCCGAGGGCAATAATTCGCCAGTTGGCCGCTGCCTCGGTACGACTGGTGTCAATGTGGTCCTCGCGCGCGCGCAGCAAGCCGTCATCGCACGCGGTTTCGTCACCACCCGCGTTCTCGCTGCGCCGCAGGATCTCTCTGCTGGCACGCTGACCCTCTCGCTGGTGCCCGGCCGCATTGCAGCCATTCGGACAACGCCCGACTCTTCGTCCACGCTGCTCGGCAACTCCGCCTTGCTGGCCACAGCCATTCCCGCACGCCCCGGCGATCTGCTGAACCTGCGCGACATCGAGCAAGGCCTGGAGAACCTCAAGCGCGCCCCCACCGCCGAAGCCGACATCCAGATCGAGCCCTCGACTGCCCCCAACGCCAAACCCGGCGACAGCGACCTCGTCGTCAAGTACGTCCAATCCAAGAAGTGGCGTATTGCACTGAGCCTCGACGACAGCGGCACCGAAGCCACAGGCCGCTACCAGGCCGGCGCCACCCTGTCGCTGGACAATCCCTTCGGCCTGAACGACCTGTTCTACGTCAGCGCCAACCACAACATCAACAACCGCGTCTTCGGCGACCCGGCCAAGGGCACCGAAGGCCAGACCGTTCACTACTCGCTGCCTTACGGCTACTGGCTCCTGGGCTTCACCGCCTCCAATAGCCAGTACCACCAGAGCGTGGCCGGCCTGAATCAGGACTACGTCTACGCCGGCAAGTCAAACAACGCCGAGGTCAAGCTCTCGCGCCTGCTCTACCGCGACCAGAGCCGCAAGACGACGGTGGCGGTCAAGGGCTGGCGCCGCGAGTCGCGCAACTTCGTGGACGACACCGAGGTCGAGGTGCAGCACCGCGTGGTCGGTGGCTGGGAGTTCAGCCTGAACCACAAGGAGTTCATCGGCGAGGCGACGCTCGAAGGCACGCTGGCCTACAAGCGCGGCACCGGTGGCTTCGGTTCGCGCGCTGCGCCGGAAGAAGAGTTCGGTGAGGGCACTTCGCGTCTGAAGCTGTACACGGCCGATGTCACTCTCAACGCGCCGTTCAAGCTCGGCGAGCAGAAGATGCGCTACTCCGGCCTGATCCGCGCCCAGTGGAACCGCACGCCGTTGACGCCGCAAGACCGCTTCGCTATCGGCGGGCGCTACACGGTGCGCGGCTTCGATGGCGAGACGAGCCTGATGGGCGAACGCGGCTGGCTCATCCGCAACGACATCGGGTGGGCCATGGGGCAGAGCGGGGCGGAGCTGTATGCAGGCATGGACTACGGCCATGTTGGCGGACGGTCGACGATTGATCTTCTGGGCCGCAGCCTTGCCGGCGCAGTCATCGGCGTGCGCGGCCAGTGGAGCAAGCTGAGCTACGACTTCTTCGTCGGTGCGCCGATCAGCAAGCCCGAGGGATATCGCACTGCGAAGGTGACGCTCGGCTTCAATCTGAACGCAAGTTTTTAACTAGGGGAATTTCAGTGAGAGCAACGAAGGAAGAGGCGCGCGTGAAAGTTGTTGCCACGCGATTCGCAGGGCTGGGCATTGCGCTCCTGTTGTCCGCATGCGTGACTCAACCACCGCTCAACGCGAGCCAGCCAGGCGAAGCGGCCGCCTCGGCGCCCGCCCTGAGCAGCTATGCGGCGCCCGATGGCATCGTGCCTGTGGGCAAAACGCAGGTGCGTTTGCGTGGCAAGTCCTATCCCGAAGACTTCGAGCCGTTGCGAGTGGTGCGCCGCGATCACACGGGCAATGCCGTTGCCGCGCAGGTGGCGCTTCGCGTCGGTGTCTCGGCCATCGTGGGGAGACCTGTGATCGGTACGGTGCAGGGCTTCTCCAAGGATGATCTGGTCGGTGACCCGGTTCCGGAACTCGTGGGCCAACCATGGGCCACCAACCCGGGCTTGAAGGATTTGCCTGAAGTGCTCGGTGAGGTCGCCACCCGCGTGTATGCAGCCCGGGCGTGGGCTGAATTGGAGCGCGGCCGTCGCGAAAGCGGATGGACGCGTGAAGACATGGAGTCTGCGGCGCAGTTGCCGGCCGAGGCCGATGCACCGATCAATCCTGGCGTGTGGCGACTGGTCTATGAGAATCTGTCGGGCACCGACGAGTTGTATCGCCTGCAGTTCAGCGCCGGGCTGGCCTTGGCGAGCCTGCGGTTCGGCCTTCCGCCAATTCCAGCCAATTGCTCCTATCGTTCCGAGCCGGCAGATTGGGCCGCCTGGCGGGCCGACAATTGGCAGCGCATTCGCGAGGAACGCGCCAAGGCTTTGGCGCAGTGTGTCGATACGCTTGTGCAAACCAAAGCAAGGCTGTGGTGACGGACGCTTCTTCGCACTCCTGCGAGTTTTCGAGGTGTGCTCC
This sequence comes from Variovorax sp. OV084, assembly GCF_900111625.1. NCBI lineage: Bacteria > Pseudomonadati > Pseudomonadota > Betaproteobacteria > Burkholderiales > Comamonadaceae > Variovorax > Variovorax sp. OV084. The sequence continues at coordinate 9,038 of NZ_FOII01000016.1, forward strand.
GTTTAGTGGGCGGTAGCCGTTGTCATCCGCCGCAGCAGCGGCTGCCTCGCCAACACCTCCTCGCACGGCCCATGGTCAATTGCACGTCCAGCCTCCATCAGCACCACAGTGTCGAACCGCTCGAGCAAACTCAGCCGGTGGACCGACGCGATCAGGCAGGCATCCGGAAACGCATCGGCAATGCGCCCGAGCACGCGGGCTTCTGTGCTGGCATCAAGCGCACTGGTCGGCTCGTCGAGCAGCAGCAGCGAGCTGCCTTGCGCCGCGAGCACGCCGCGCGCAAGGCACAGCCGCTGTCTCTGCCCGCCTGAAAGATTGAAGCCTCGCTCCGACACGGCGGTGTCGAGGTCGCCGTGGTTCGCCTTCAGCACTTCGTCAAAAGTGCTTGTGTGCAGCGCGGCCTGCAGGAGCGTGTCGTCGCGCGGTTGGCCGAAGGCGAGGTTCTCGCGCACGCTGGCTTCGAACAGTTCTGTTTCCTGCGGGATCAGCGTGGCGAGCCGGCGCAGTTGTGCCCAATCGACGGGCTGACCGTCGAGCAGCAGCGTGCCGCTGTCGGGCGGATAGAGCCCGGCCAGCACGCGCAGCAGGGTGCTCTTGCCGCCTCCGCTCGGGCCGACGAGGGCGACGCGTTCGCCGCGGCGCAGTGTCAGCGCCACGTTGTGCAGGCCACTCCGCACGGGCTCGGCAACCCCGGGTTCTTCTTCGGCCGAAGCGCCGCGTGGCGCATAGCGCCATTGCAGCGCCTGGATGCTCAACTGCCGCCACGGCGCATCGGCCTCTATCCGCTCTCGCTCGGGCACCTGCTCGGGCGGCGTGGCCATCGCTTCGTTTCCCGATGGCGCCTGCCAGATCGGCTCGGCGCTGCTGTAGTCCGTGTGCATGCGCGCGAAGAAGCTGAAGTTGGCTGCGACCGAAGTCACGACGCCGGCGGCCTGCTGCGCGTATTGATAAATCATGAACACCGCACCCAGCATCACGGCCTGTCCGGGCGCGCGCGCCTGCCACACATAGATGACCACCAGCCCCCAGGTCAGCGCCAGCCCCATGAGGTCGACGGCGAACCACTTGCCTTCGTTGAGAACCACGGTGCGCTTCAGCGGCAGCGAGATCGCGGCCATGCGTCGCCGCAACAGCAGCCGCGAAGCACCCTGCAGGCGCAGGCCGATCACGGTCGAGGCATTGCCCAGGAAGTCGAGCAGCACAGCCACATAGCGCCGGTCGGCATCGTTCTCGGCGCGCGCGAGCTTCATCAGCGCGCGGTCGATGCGCACGATGACGAGGCCGATCAGCACATACCCCGCGAGCGCTGTCACGCCACTGGTGCGCGACAGCAGCGCCAGCGCGACCAGCGGGCCGACGAAGTTGACGGCGTTGGTGAGCCAGATGAACTGGTTTTGCGCGAAGTCCGACAGCGCGCGGCCGGCTTGATGCACGCGGTGTTGCAGCTCGCCGGAGTGGTGGTCATCGTGCCAGGCGAGAGGTGCGGCTGCGATGCGTGCGTACAGCTGGTCGGCGAGTGTCTCGCGCACCTTCACGCCGACGTTGCGTTCGAGAATGCGGCCCGGGCCGTGCAGCACCCATGCGCCAACGGCCACCCCGACCAGTGCCGCGATCCAGTGGCCGGCTGTGTTCAGCTCGCCGCGCTGCAGTGCGTTGATGGCCTGCCCCGCGAGGTACGGCAGCGTGAGGCGGATCAGCTGCGAAGCTGCAAGCAGCGCAGTGGCCGCCAGCAGCTGTCCGCGCGCGCCTTCCGCAAAGTGCCACAGGGCGGCATAGAGCTCGCGGATGGCGTTGCCGGGGCCGGTCTTCTTGTTCGTCTTGTCGCTGGCCTGCATGCGTGTCAGCCCGCCTTGCGGAATGTGAGGTTGATGCGCGTCGCGCCCAGCAATGGGTGCGGCTCGTCTTTCAGGGGCAGCACGCCGTGGTAGCGCAGCCGGTCTTCGCCACCCCAGGCCACGACGTCGCCGTGCACCAGCGGTACGCGCACCGTCTTGTCGCTGCGCGCATGCCCGCCGAACAGAAAGACGGCGGGCATGCCGAGCGACACCGAGACGATGGGCGCGCCGTAGTCGTGCTCGTCCTTGTCCTGGTGCAGCGACAGCCGCGCGCCCGGCGCGTAACGGTTGATCAGGCAGGCATCGGGTGCGAAGCCGTCGAAGCCGGCCGTCGAGGCTGCCTCGCGCGCCAGTCGCGTGAACGGCTCGGGCATGGCGGGCCAGGGCTTGCCGCTATCGGGGTCGGTGGCGCTGTAGCGGTAGCCGCGCCGGTCGCTGGTCCAGCCGAGCGCACCGCAGTTGGTCAGCGCGACGGACATGGTGAAGCCGCCCGGTGTGACGAGGTGGCGGAAGGGCGCGCGTTCCGCCAGCGTTTCGATGGCCGGCAGGAGCGCGTCGGCGAAGGGCAGGGCGAAACCGGGCAGCACGAAGGCGCCGGGGCCGAGCCGTTCAAGCGCCTCGCGCGGCGGGTCGTCGAACAGTGAAAGGGTGGGGGATCCGCCGCTACGGGAGTTTCGGGAGCTCGTCGTTGAGTTCATGCCCCTCGATCTTTGCCGAAAAGCCGCCTCGGCCCCAATTCGCCGGAGCTCCCATGTTCGGGTGATGTCGTTTGGCGGTGTTGCACTTAGCCTCGGCTCCCCAGTCATAAGTAGTGCTTAGGGTTTCAATTCTTGAAACTGCGCAATAAAAGGAATACGGTGTGCTCATCATGGACAGCGCTCGACTTCCCCTCAGCGTTCCAGAAGGCTGGACGGGTTGGTTCGAACTCATGCGCACGCCGAGCGGCACCTATGCCGGCATTTGCGAGTTGAGTCTGCGCGGCATTCCGCGCTGCGCCCTGGTGATTACCCAGCAGCTGACATGGGACGCGGCGATCGAGCGGGCAACGCTGCGGGCGGACCATTTCGTCAGGCAATGGGGGCCGGCGCGCGAGCATTGAACTGAACGCGTGCGGCGGCACAGCAAGGTCGGCAGGCGCGTGGTAGAAACCGCGAGCCTTTCGATCCACGCTCCAACCCACGCCTCGTCGTTCCAATGCCGAACTCTCCTTGTCGGGCTGCTGACAGACCGCGCGCCCGGTGGCTGTCGTGGCTGCTGCTCGGCATCGTCGCGCTGTGCATGGCCGGCTGCGCCGGACTGCCCGTCGACGTGCAGCGCAAACCCTCCGTCGCAATCAATGACGGCTCGGATACCACGCTCGGCCGCCTTGTGAAGGCGGCTTCTCCGCCCGGCGAGCCGCTGAGCGGGTTCAGGCTGCTGCCGATGCCGCAGTTCTCGCTGCACGCGCGCATCGAGCTTGCGCGTCGCGCGCAGCGCTCCATCGACGTGCAGTACTACCTCGTGCAGAACGACGAGACCGGCCGCTACCTGCTGCGCGCCCTGCGCGACGCGGCCGACCGCGGCGTGCGCGTGCGGCTGCTGGTGGACGACCTTTACACCGCCGGCGCCGACCCGCTCTTCGCCAGCTTCGCCTCGCATCCGAACGTCGAGGTGCGGCTCTTCAACCCGTTCCCCGCGGGGCGCGACCGCTTCGGCACGCGCTGGGCCTGGTCGATCCTCGACTTCGACCGCGTGCACCGCCGCATGCACAACAAGCTCTACGTGGTGGACAACACCATTGGCGTGATGGGCGGGCGCAACATGGCCAACGAGTACTTCCTGCGCGACGGGGGCTCGAACTTCATCGACATCGACACGCTGGTGGCCGGCGCCGTGGTGCCCAAGCTGTCGTCGCTGTTCGACATGTACTGGAACAGCCCTTATGTGTACCCCATCGAGTCGCTGGTGCCGCCCACCGGCGAAACCCCGCGGCAGCTGCGCGAGCGCTTCGACCGGCTGACCTCCGGCCCCGACCAGCTGCACCCCGAAGAGCCCGACTCCACCGACCTGCTGGGCAACAATCCGCTGGCCAAGGACCTGGACGCGGGCGCGCTGAAGCTGGTGTGGGCCCGCGCCGAGGCATACGCCGACCCGCCTGCCAAGGCGCTCGGGCCGACCGAAGAAGCGCGTGGCCTGCCCGCCGACGAGTCGAAGGACAGCGTGCTCTACAACGTGCGGCGCTACGTGCGCGGCGCCGAGAACGAGGTCATGCAGACCACGCCCTACCTGATTCCGGGCCGCGGCGGCATGGAGACGATCCGCCTCGTGCGCGGCAACGGCGTGCCCTACACCATCGTCACCAATTCGCTGGCGGCCACCGATGAGTCGCTGGTGCACATCGGCTACCGCCGCTACCGCCCCGAAATGCTGCGCCTGGGCGTGGAGCTGTACGAGCTGAGCCCCAAGCGGGTGGAGCAGACCAAACGCTTCGGCATGTACGGCTCGGCCAGCGGGCGGCTGCATGGCAAGTCGGCGGTGGTCGATCGCAAGATCGTGTTCATCGGCTCGATGAACTTCGACCCGCGCTCGATGCTGCACAACACCGAGGTCGGCATCTTCATCTTCAGCCCGCAGATTGCGCAGCAGCTCACCAGCCTGATCGGTTTTCTCCGGCTGGACGGCGCCTACCAGCTGCAACTGGGGCCGACGGGCGCCATCGAGTGGGTGAGCCCGGCCTCGGGGGACGCGGCCGACACCATCCTGCACCAGGAGCCCGAAACGGACTTCTGGTCGCGCTGGAAGCTGGAACTGCTGGCGCCGCTGGTACCCGAGAGCCTGCTCTAGCCAGCATCGGCCCGCATCCTCAAAACAGAGGATGGTGAGGAAGGGAGGGGCACAGAAGAATCGCAACGCTCGTGTTACGAGTTGATTCTTTTGTTTGCCCTTTCACCTGAAAAACCATCCATGAAAACAAACTTCGCGACCGCCGAGGCTTCCAGCCCGCTTTTCTTCAAGACGACGCGTTCCGCATGCGCAGTGGCGCTCCTGATCTCGCTCGCAGCCTGCGGCGGGGGTGGGGGCGGCGGTGGCGGCGGGTTCGCCGGCTTCCCGGCCGCGGGCGGCGGCAACCCGCCGGCCAGCGATCCGCCGGCCGCATCCACGCCGGTTACGTTTTCGGGCACCGCAGCCTCCGGCCTGCCTCTGGTGGGTACCGTCACCGTCAAGGACGCCAAGGGCGTTACCAAGACCGTGGCACTGGTCGACGGCAACTACAACATCGACGTGAGCGGCATGACGGCGCCTTTCGTCTTTCGCGCCGAAGGCACGGTGGGCGGCGAGCGCACGGTGATCCATTCGGCCGCGACCGCCGCGGATGCCAACGGCACCATCAACATCACGCCGCTGACCGACCTCGTGGTGGCCAATATCGCCGGCCGGCTGGCCGAGCAGTATTTCGACGGCGGCGAGTTCGCCTCGCTCACGGCCGACGAACTCAAGGCCGAATCCGACGGCCTGAAGGCCAAGCTGCTGCCGGTGCTGCTGGCGCTGGGTGTGGATGCCAGCATCGACCTGTTGCGCACCGCCTTCACGCCGCTGTCGAGCGCGTTGGACAAGGCGCTCGACGTGCTGCGCGTGAGCGTGGACCCGGCCACCAACGTGGCAACCATCACCAACATCGTCACGCAGCAGCAGATTGCCGACGACCTGGCAGTGAAGGCTGCGGCCGAGACCTCCACGACGCCGCTGAGCGGCGACGGCATGGGCACGGCGGCGGACGACATCACGCTGATCCGCAAGGTGCTGTCGGACTTCGTGGGCAAGTTCGCGAACGGGCTGCCCGCGCCGGCCGAATTGCTGCCCCTCATGACCGACGGCAGCAATCCCGCCACCGGAACCTACGGCTTCCGGTCCTCCGACCTGAACGCGGCGCAGTTCGCCGGCGACGCGGCGTCGGACCCCAGCCTCGTGGGCGCGAGCTTCACGGACGTGGTCATCCAGCGGATCAACTACACCATCGACGCGAACAACACGAGCCCGCGCGCGTATGTCGAATTCACGCACAAGGACAAGAACGGCGTCGCCTTCAGCAACAACCAGGGCATGCAGATTGTCAAGGGCACTGACGGCACGTGGCGCCTGCGCGGCGACGGGCGCGTGCTGGACATCAACCCGCACATCCACTCCACCAAGGAGAAGGCGACGGGTTGCGTGAGCAGTTCGCTGCAGTTCGCGATTCAGGACACGAACACCGGCAACAGCGGCAACGTCGCCTCGGTTGTCGTTACCGGGCCGGGGCTGCCCGCGGGCGGCTTGCGCCACATGCGTCCTTCGGGCGGCGGCGATTGGCCGATCCAGGGCTCCCCCAACAACAACTATTACTACCTGACGTCGAACTGCAGCGGCCTGTCGACCGCCGGCCTGAGCGACAGCGCGATCGCGGCGATTTCCGCCACGCCCGAGTACACCTTCACGGCCTACGAAAGCGACGGCTCGACGGTGGCCAAGTTCAGTGGTTTCGACATCGTCTACAAGCATCGCTTCCATGGCCGGCCGATGACGCTGGCGGAGGCGGCAGCCGCAACTTACCCGGGCTTCTCGACCACGCCAGCCCTCGCGTCCTACGCAGGAGGCAGCGACTTCGCCGTCAGCGCCACGGACCTGAACCCCGGCTTCGCCGCGGAGTTCTTCCTGAATCTGGCGTCCGGCCCTTCTGCCGGTGCGCAGGACCGGGCCGACGTCGCGCCGTCGGCTGCGGGTACGGCTTCGAAGACTTTCAATCTGCCGGCGCAGGGTTCCGTCGTCTTCAGGAACATGTACGTCAGTACGTACGACGCCAACTGGCGCGAACTGGCGCTTCGCGACCAGAACTGAGGCCCCGGGGCACCCCTCAAAGCCGAAAGCCCCCGTGAGGGGGCTTTTTCATGGGCACGGCGCCAGCAGGCGGGCTGCTGCGCGGAGGCTACTGCTGCAGCCGTCCGCTGAGGTACGGCTCGGGGTCGACGGCCGTGCCGTTCTTGCGGATCTCGAAGCGCAGCTTCACGCGGTCGGCATTGCTGCGGCCCATTTCGGCGATCTTGTCGCCCTGGCGCACCACCGCGTTTTCCTTCACGAGGATGGTCTGCACGTGCGCGTAAGCGGTAAGGAAGGTCTCGTTGTGTTTCACGATGACCATGTTGCCGTAGGCCGGCAGTTCGCCGCCCACGTACACCACGCGGCCATCGGCCGAAGCGACGACCGGGTCGCCGAGGTTGCCGGCGATGTCGATGCCCTTGATGCGGTCGCCGTCGAAGCGGGCGATGGTTGCGCCGTTCGCGGGGCGGATGAACAGGGCTGCCGGGCGTTGCTGGACCGGTGGCGGCTTGACCGCCGGGGCCGGCCACGGGGTGTTGAGGTCGACCGTGGAGCAGGCCGCGAGGCTCGCGGCAAGCAACGCTGCGGCGCCGGTACGTAAAACAAAAGTCTGAAGGTGCATGGCGCTCTGTTGGAACGGGTTCGTTGCGGAGGGTTCCTGCGGTCTGGCTCGCCGGGCGGGCCAAGCGGCAGATGCTAGCAAACTCATGCGTCGGCGCTCGAAGAGCAACCCGGCGCGAAGTGGCCATTGAAGGCCGGCCGAGGCTATTTCAGCGGGATCGGCGTACCGCGGTCGATGGGCACCGCCGTCACGCTGTTCTTGGGCGAACCGTCGATCAGCAGGTCGGAGTAGGTGAGGTAGACCAGCGTGTTGCGCTTTGCATCGACCATGCGCACCACACGCAGGCGCTTGAAGAGTACCGACAGCCGTTCGCTGTAGACCTCTTCGCGCTTGGGCAGCGGCTGCGTGATGCTCACGGGGCCGACCTGGCGGCAGGCAATGGAGGCCTCCGACTTGTCCTCGGCCACGCCGAAGGCACCGGCCAGCCCGCCGGTCTTGGCGCGCGAGACATAGCAGGTAACGCCAGTGACCTTGGGGTCGTCGTAGGCCTCGATCACGATCTTGTGGTCGGGCCCGATGAGCTTGAATGCGGTGTCGACGTCGCCCACCGTCTCCGCGTGTGCCGTCGCGGCCAGGATGAACCCGAAGCCGAGCGCGGCGCGAAGCAGGGTGGAGCGAAGCGTCATGGGTGTGTGCGGTTTTTTCAAACGATGTCGATCGTGTGGACGCGGTCGAAGCTGCCTCGCCGCCGGTCCTCGAAGTAGTGCTCGAGCGTTTCGCGCACGGTGCGAAAGGCGATCTCGTCCCAGGGAATTTCTTCTTCGGTGAAGAGCTTCGCCTCGATGGTCTCGTGGCCCGGATCGAACTTGTCGTCGAGCAGGCGGGCGCGATAGAACAGGTGCACCTGGCCCACGCGCACCACGCTGATGACGGAGAACAGCCCCTCCATCACGTAGTTGGCACCGGCCTCTTCGTCGGTCTCGCGAGCCGCGCCCTGGGCGGTGGTTTCCTCGAGTTCCATGAAGCCGGCCGGCAGCGTCCACTTGCCCCAGCGCGGCTCGATGTTGCGCTTGCACAGCAACACCTTGTCGCCCAGGACCGGAATGGTGCCGACCACGTTCAACGGGTTCTCGTAGTGGATGGTGTGGCAGGCCGGGCAGACGGCGCGCTGCTTGGTGTCGCCGTCGTCCGGCACGCGGTAGACCACCGCGGTGCCACAGTTCTTGCAGTGCTTGATGGGTACGCGCAGGAGCATGAAACCGGCCGCCGTCTTCAGACGACCTTGACGGTCAACGTCGGCAGGCCCGCGACTTCGCCCACGAGCGTGTCGCCTGCCACCACGGCGGCCACGCCTTCGGGCGTGCCCGTGAAGATCAGGTCGCCGGGCTGCAGCTCCCACGCGGCTGACAGGTGCTCGATGGTTTCGGCTACGTTCCAGATCAGCTTGCTCACGTTGCTGCGCTGGCGGTCGGTGCCGTTCACCTGCAGCGAGATCTCGGCCTTTTCGGCGTCGCCGGCCTGCGCCACGGGCACGATCGGCCCGATGGGCGCGCTCTGCTCGAAGCTCTTGCCGATGTCCCAGGGGCGGCCCTGTTTCTTCATGTCGTTCTGCAGGTCGCGGCGCGTCATGTCGAGGCCGACCGCGTAGCCGTAGATGTGCTTGTGCGCATCGGCGGCCGCAATGTTCTTGCCGCCGGTGCCGATGGCAACCACGAGTTCGATCTCGTGGTGCAGGTTCTTCGTGAGCGTGGGGTAGGCCATGGTGCCGGTCTGGCCCGCATCGACCGCCACCAGCGCATCGGCCGGCTTCATGAAGAAGAAGGGCGGCTCGCGGCCGGTGAAGCCCATTTCCTTGGCGTGATCTTCGTAGTTGCGGCCCACGCAGTAGATGCGGTGCACCGGAAAGCGGGCGGGCTGGCCGGCCACCGACACCGAAACGGTGGCGGGCGGGGCGAAGACAAACTCGGAAGCCATTTCGACGTGTCCTTTTTCAGCGAAACCTAAGCGGGAGACCGGCAGTGTGCCAGAGGCGGGAGGCTCACAATAGGCGCCTGTCTTGTCTTATCTCCCCCGTGCCTTCCCGCATCCGTTCATTTCGACCATGCCCATCCGAATCGGCAAAGCCGGCAAAGCCAACGCCCTCAACGAACTCGGCCGCCAGCGCGACGAGGAGGGCGACCAGGACGGCGCGCTGCAAGCCTATGCCCAGGCCAGCGCCGTGCATCCGTACTGGTCGGCCCCCTGGTACAACGCCGGCCTCATCCACAAGTACCGCGGCGACTGGGCCGCCTCGCTGCAGGCCAACGCCCGGGCCGTGCAATGCGAGCCGCGCAACGAAGGCGCGATATGGAACCTGGGCATCGCCGCCACGGCGTTGGGCGACTGGGCGACGGCGCGCAGCGCCTGGCGGCAGTACGGCATCGAGGTGGCGGACGGCGAAGGCCCGGTCGATCTTTTCATCGGACTCACGCCCATTCGCGTGCACGGCGACGAGGCCAGCGAAGTGGTGTGGGCCGACCGCATCGATCCGGCTCGCGCCATCCTGCGCAACGTGCCCACGCCGGACTGCGGCCACCGCTACGGCGACCTCGTGCTGCACGACGGCGCGGCCAACGGCTACCGCCTGCGCGGCGACCGCGAGGTGCCGGTGTTCGACGCGCTCGAACTGATTGCGCCGTCGGACTATTCGACCTACGAGGCCACCGTCGAGGACGCGACCAGGGAAGACATCGACGCGCTCGTCCAGCGCTTCGAGGCCGCCGGCGCCAGCGCCGAGAACTGGACCACCAGCATGCAGATGCTCTGCCGCGCCTGCTCCGAAGGCCGCCCCTTCGGCGAGGGCCAGCACAACCACGCGGCCGGCGAGGAGCCGGGCACGCTGGGGCCATGGCGCATCGGCATCGCCGCGCGCGAGGAGGCGGCCGCGCGCCGCATCCTCGACGAATGGCGCAACGCCATCTCCACCACATCACCCAAGGCCACGCTGCACGACTTCCGCTGCGTGCTTGCGGCCACGCCCCGCTCCTGAGGGAGCGCTATGCTTGAGAAATCATGAAGCTGCATAACTATTTCCGCTCCTCCGCCTCGTTCCGCGTGCGCATCGCCCTCAACCTGAAGGGCCTCGATTTCGATTACGTTCCCGTGCACATCGCGCGCGGCGACCATCGCACCGGTCCTTATTCCGCCATCTCGGCCGACAGGCTGGTGCCGCTGCTCGAAGACGAGGGCGAGCGCTTCTCGCAATCGATGGCCATCATGGAATACCTCGACGAAGTGCACCCCGAGCCGGCGCTGCTGCCGAGCGACCCGGTGGGCCGCGCCCACGTGCGCGCACTGTCGCAGTCGATCGCCTGCGAGATCCACCCGCTCAACAACCTGCGCGTGCTCAAGTACCTGGTGAAAGACCTGAAGCTCGACGACGAGGCCAAGAACGCCTGGTACCGCCACTGGGTGCGCGACGGCATGCTGGCCTTCGAACGCCAGCTTGCGCAGTACCCCGCCGGCATCTACTGCTGGGGCAACACGCCCACCATGGCCGACTGCTGCCTGGTCCCGCAGATCTTCAACGGCCGCCGCTTCGACTGCGACTTCAGCGGCCTGCCGCGCACCATGGCCGCCTTCGAGGCCTGCATGGAGCTCGACGCCTTCCAGCGCGCGCAGCCCTCGCAGGCGCCCGACGCGGAGGCCTGAGCCTCATGAACGAGCGCTGGCTCGTGCCCGACTGGCCTGCGCCGCCGAACGTGCGGGCCGTGTGCACCACGCGTGACGGCGGGGTTTCGCGGGGGCGCTATGAGAGCCTGAATCTCGGTGATCACGTGGGCGATGAACTCGCGCTCGTGGCAGAGAACCGGAACCGTTTGCGCATGGCCATCGGCGCGCGCCCCGTATTCCTGCAGCAGGTGCACGGCACTGGCGTCGTCGCACTCGATGCCGCACAGGACGTGGTACGCGACGGTACTGCTGCCGATGCCTGCACGGCTACGGCGGCCGGTCTGGCCTGCACGATCATGGTGGCCGACTGCCTACCCGTGCTCTTCACCGATGAAGAAGGCCGCCGCGTGGCGGCTGCGCACGCCGGGTGGCGCGGGCTTGCGGGCGGGGTGCTCGAACAGACCGCCAAGGCTTTCAAGGTGGATGGCGCGGCCCGGGTCATTGCCTGGCTGGGCCCCTGCATCGGCCCCAAGGCGTTCGAGGTCGGCCCGGAGGTCAAGGCAGTCTTTGAAGCGCATGCGCCCGAAGCGGCATCCTGCTTCAGGCCTGCGCCGGCGACCGGCAAATGGCTGGCCGACCTGCCCGCATTGGCACGCCAGCGGCTGCGCGCGGTGGGCATCGAAGCCGTTCACGGCAACGACGGCAGCGACGGCTGGTGCACCGTCGGCAACCCGTCACGGTTCTTTTCGCACCGGCGCGACGGCGTCAGCGGCCGCTTCGCTGCCCTGGTCTGGAAGGTCTGAGCCCGCGCCTTGCGATGCGGCCTCTTCGGCCGCGGCACGCCGGGCGGCTTCCTGCGCTTCGACCTCGCGCTGTTTGATCGCGCGGCGCCGCGCAGGCGTGCCCATCAGGTAAACCACCAGTGCCACCGGCGCCAATCCGTACAAAAGAAATGTGAAGATGGCGCCCAGCACCGTGCCGTTGGTGTTGGTGGCTTCGGCCACCGCCATCATCACGGCGACATACAACCAACCGATGACGATCAGATGGATAAACACGAGAAGTTTCAGTTGGTAAGCAAAGGGGGCGGCGTTGTGAGTGCCTTGTGAATGCAGGATACTCAAAACACGCAAGCCATCCGTATCGTTTCAGGCGAGGACCAGGAGACATGATGAAGCAACAAGCCACGGGGGCCGATGCGTTCGCGCCCTTTCAGCAGGCACTTTCAGAGGGATGGAGCAAGGCGCTGGAGTCGTTCCAGCAGTCCGTCGCACAGGGCACCGTACCGGGGGCTTCGGCCTTCAACGTCGGCGGGACGCCGCTATGGCAATTGCCGCAGGGCGCAAAGATGCCCGAGCTGCCCAAGTTCTCCATCGACCCCGAAAAACTCCAGTCCATCCAGCAGCAGTACCTGGCGGAAGCCACAGAACTCTGGCGCCAGGGCTTCGCCGCCAAGCCTGAAGGCGACAAGCGCTTTGCCGGCGATGCCTGGGGCAACAACCCGCTGTCGGCCTTCTCGGCGGCCGTCTACCTGCTCAACGGCCGCACCATGCTCGGCATGGCAGAGGCCATCGACGCCGACGAAAAGACCAAGGCGCGCATGCGCTTCGCAGTCGAGCAATGGATGGCCGCCTCGGCGCCCAGCAACTCGCTGGCCTTCAATGCCGAAGCGCAGAAGAAGGCCATCGACACGCAGGGCGAGAGCATTGCAAAGGGCATCCAGAACCTGCTGCACGACGTGAAGCAGGGCCACCTCAGCATGACCGACGAGAGCGCCTTCGAAGTTGGGCGCAACGTGGCCACCACCGAAGGCGCCGTGGTGTTCGAGAACGAGTTCTTCCAGCTGCTCGAATACAAGCCGCTCACGCCCAAGGTGTACGAGCGGCCGTTCCTGCTGGTGCCGCCGTGCATCAACAAGTTCTACATCCTCGACCTGCAGCCCGAGAACTCGCTGATCCGCTATGCGAACGACCAGGGCCATCGCGTGTTCGTGGTGAGCTGGCGCAACCCTGATGAATCGATGGACAAGGCCACCTGGGACGACTACATCGAGAACGCCGCCATCAAGGCGATCCACACGGTGCAGGAGATCAGCGGCAGCAAGCAGATCAACACGCTCGGCTTCTGCGTGGGCGGCACCATCCTGAGCACCGCGCTCGCGGTGCTTGCGGCGCGCGGCGAGAAGCCGGCCGCGTCGGTCACGCTGCTGACCACCTTCCTCGACTTCAGCGACACCGGCATCCTCGACATCTTCGTGGACGAGACGATGGTGGCGTACCGCGAAATGCAGCTCGGCAAGGGTGGCCTGCTTCCGGGCGGCGACCTGGCCTCGACCTTCAGCTTCCTGCGGCCCAACGATCTTGTGTGGAACTACGTGGTCGGCAACTACCTCAAGGGCGAGACGCCGCCCCCCTTCGACCTGCTGTACTGGAACAGCGACGCCACCAACCTGCCGGGTCCGTTCTACGCCTGGTACCTGCGCAACACGTACCACGAGAACAAGCTCGCCAAGCCGAATGCACTCACCGTATGTGGCGAGAAGATCGACCTGGGCAACATCGACATTCCGGCCTACATCTACGGCTCGCGCGAGGACCACATCGTGCCCATTGGCGGCGCGTATGCCTCCACGCAACTGCTGCCGGGCAAGAAGCGCTTCGTCATGGGCGCGTCGGGCCACATCGCCGGCGTGATCAACCCGCCGGTCAAGAACAAGCGCAGCCATTGGATCCGCGACGACGGCAAGTTCCCGAAGACGCAGGCCGAATGGCTTGTCGGCGCGCAGGAGCATCCCGGCAGCTGGTGGACCGACTGGGCACAATGGCTCAAGGGGCACGCGGGCAAACAGGTCCCCGCGCCCAAGGCGTACGGCAACGGCAAGGCTTACAAAGCCATCGAACCGGCGCCGGGACGCTACGTCAAGGCTCGCGCCTGACCTTCGCTTCGCTACACCTCGATTTCAAATCACTTCAACGGAGAACCTCATGGAAGACATCGTCATCGTTTCGGCAGCACGCACGGCGGTCGGCAAGTTCGGCGGCTCGCTCGCCGGCATCTCGGCCACGGAGCTGGGTGCGATCGTGATCAAGGAAGTGATTGCACGCGCCAACCTCACGGCCGAGCAGGTCGGCGAGGCCATCATGGGCCAGGTGCTCGCGGCCGGCGCGGGCCAGAACCCCGCGCGCCAGGCATGGCTCAAGAGCGGCGGCGCCAAGGAAACCCCGGCGCTCACCATCAACGCCGTGTGCGGCTCGGGCCTGAAGGCAGTGATGCTGGCGGCGCAGGCCGTTGCCACGGGCGACAGCGAAATCGTCATTGCCGGCGGCCAGGAAAACATGAGCGCCGCGCCGCACGTGCTGCCCAACTCGCGCAACGGCCAGCGCATGGGCGACTGGAAGCTGGTCGACACCATGATCGTGGACGGCCTGTGGGACGTCTACAACCAGTACCACATGGGCATCACCGCCGAGAACGTGGCCAAGAAGTTCGGCATCGACCGTGCCGCACAAGACGAACTGGCACTCGGCAGCCAGACCAAGGCCGCCGCCGCGCAGGACGCTGGCAAGTTCAAGGACGAGATCGTCGGCGTGAGCATTCCGCAGAAGAAGGGCGACCCCATCGTCTTCAACCAGGACGAGTTCATCAACCGCAAGACCAGCGCCGAAGGCCTGGCCGGCCTGCGCCCCGCCTTCGACAAGGCTGGCGGCGTGACGGCGGGCAATGCCTCGGGCCTGAACGACGGCGCAGCAGCCGTGATGGTGATGACGGCCAAGAAGGCCGCCGCCCTCGGCCTGAAGCCGCTGGGCCGCATCGCCAGCTACGCCACCGCCGGCCTCGACCCCGCCATCATGGGCATGGGCCCGGTGCCCGCATCGACCAAGGCGCTGCAGCGCGCCGGCTGGAAGGCCGCCGACCTCGACCTGCTCGAGATCAACGAAGCCTTCGCAGCACAGGCCTGTGCCGTGAACCGCGAAATGGGCTGGGACGTGAACAAGGTGAACGTCAACGGCGGCGCCATCGCCATCGGCCACCCGATCGGCGCGTCGGGCTGTCGCATCCTGGTGACGCTGCTGCACGAAATGCAGCGCCAGAACGCCAAGAAGGGCATTGCCTCGCTGTGCATCGGCGGCGGCATGGGCGTTGCGCTGACCATCGAGCGCTGAGAAGGCGCGAATAAACCTGCTGCGCACCCCGATCTCGCATCTGCGGTCCTCACCGTACCTGGGTACGGCTCCGGTCCTCGACGCGACCTCAGGGCGCTCGCGACGGTTTCTTCACACCTTCTCTGCCGACGGGCCCCACGGCCCGTCGCTCAGCGCGACATCGACGGCCGCTGCGCCATCGCCGCGCGCCAGCGCAGCAACTCGGGGTGCTGTTCCCCGGGCTTGACCCGCACCACGCGGGCGAAGTCCACCGCCACCACGGCGGTGATGTCGGCAATGCTGAACTGGTCGGCGGCGATGAAGTCGCGACCGGCCAGCCGCTCATTCAGCGTCTCGAAGAACTGATGCACCCGTGCCAATCCGCGCTGCGCCAGTTCGGGAATCTGGGCGTAGTTCACCGGCCCGGGCAGCGCCCGATCGGCCATGGCCGGCGAGCCGTTGCGCAGCGTCTCGGCAATGGCCAGCAGGCCTTCGAATTCGATGCGCCAGTTCCAGCTGGCGATCTCGGCTTTTTCCTTTGGCGTGCTGCCCATCAGCGGCGGCTGCGGGTAACGGGCCTCCAGCCAGGCAGCGATGGCGGCGTTATCGGTCAGCAGCAGACCGTCATCGTCATCGGTGCGTAGTGCCGGCACGGTGCATTGCGGGTTGATCGCGCGGTAGGCATCGCCCATTTGCTCACCACGGGCGAGGTCTACCTGCACGGTCTCATGGGCAATGCCCTTCTCGGCAAGCAGGATGCGCGCGCGCCGCGGGCTGGGTGCGGTAGCGCAGTCGTAGAGAATGATCATCGTCCGTCCAACTCCTGGAACTCATCGCATGAATGGCACGACAGCCTACACGCCGCCCACCGTCTGGTCCTGGAACAAGGAAAGCGGCGGCCGCTTCGCGAACATCAATCGCCCGATCGCGGGTGCCACCCATGAGAAGGACCTGCCGGTGGGGAAGCATCCGCTGCAACTCTATTCGCTGGCCACGCCCAACGGCGTGAAGGTCACGGTGATGCTGGAAGAACTGCTGGCGCTGGGCCATACCGGCGCTGAATACGACGCCTGGCTGATCCGCATCAGCGATGGCGACCAGTTCGGCAGCGGCTTCGTGGCGGTGAACCCGAACTCCAAGATTCCCGCGCTGATGGACCGCAGCGGCGACACGCCCATTCGCGTGTTCGAGTCGGGTGCGATCCTGCAGTACCTGGCCGAGAAGTTTGGCGGCGCCTTCCTGCCGACCGAGCGCGCGGCCCGCGCCGAATGCCTGTCGTGGCTGTTCTGGCAGATGGGCAGCGCGCCATACCTCGGCGGCGGCTTCGGGCACTTCTATGCCTACGCGCCCACGAAGATCGAATACGCGATCGACCGCTTCGCCATGGAGACCAAGCGCCAGCTCGACGTGCTCGACCGCCGGCTGGCCGAGAGCCGCTACCTGGCGGGCAACGACTACACCATCGCCGACATGGCTGTCTGGCCCTGGTACGGCGCGCTCGCCAAGGGGCAGCTCTACGAATCGGGCGAGTTCCTGCAGGTGAGCGAGTACAAGAACGTGCTGCGCTGGGCCGATGAAATCGCGAAGCGTCCGGCAGTGCAGCGCGGCCGCATGGTCAATCGCGCATGGGGCCAGCCGAACAGCCAGCTGCACGAGCGCCACGACGCCAGCGACTTCGAGACCCGCACCCAGGACAAGCTCGAAACGCCAACCTGAGCGCAGGAGCAACAACGATGAGCGACAAGATCCTGGTCTTCTACGGCTCGTACCGCTCCGATCGCATGGGCGTGCGCCTGGCGGACTACATCGTCGCCGGGCTTCGCGCGCGTGGCGACGATGCGGAGCTGATCGACGCGAAGGCTGTCGACCTGCCCATGCTCGACCGCATGTACAAGGAATACCCGAAGGGCACCGCGCCCGCGGCCATGGAAGCCCTGGCCGAAAAGATCCGCACGGCAGACGCCTTCGTCTTCGTCACCGGCGAATACAACTGGGGCCCGCAACCCGGCTTGAAGAACCTGACCGACCACTTCCTCGAAGAGTGGTTCTGGCGGCCCGCGGCCGTCGCGAGCTATTCGGCAGGGCGCTTCTCCGGCGTGCGCTCGGGCACGGTGTGGCATTCGATCCTGTCGGAGATGGGCATGGTCGTGGTGTCGAGCACGCTCGCGGTCGGGCCGATCTCGCAGACGCTGGATGCAGCAGGCAAGCCGACGGGGCCTGCGGGCGAATCGCTGGAGCGCTCGTTCGGCCGGTTCGCGGACGACCTGGCGTGGTGGACCGAGGCCGCGCGGGCGCAGCGGGCGCGCAAGGCGCCGCCGTACTAATGTTCATGAGCGTGCGCTGGCAACTCGTTGCCGTTCTTGCATTTCTGCTGTCGGGTTGCGTTTCCTTCCCGACGCGGTATGCCACGCTCCAATGCAGTTGCCGCGCAGATACGGTGCCGGTGCACCGGATTTCATTGAATGTACCAACCGGGACCTGGGCGATCTCGGGCCATAGCGGCTTCCTCTACGGGGAAGTCGCGTGGTTGTCGATCCGGTTGCCCGAAAAGCCAATCGTCCCTGCGCGCTACGAAGCTGGGCAGATTGTTGTCATCGATGAGAGTCCATATCCCTCAGTCACCGTGTTGGTCACGGGCGGCGATGTGCGGGTCGATCCGCAGCAAAGGGAAGTGACGGTCTCGCTTCAGACCGCCGCCGGCGCGTTTTGGGCGAACGGGGTCTACCCCCTTCGCTAGCGGATTTCTGCGGAACCGTCCGTGGCTGGCGCTCGCCCCCGGACCATCTTGTTCACCGCTGAAATTTTGGGCAAAGTGTGGAATCTCATTATAAAACAACAGCTTGCATACCTTTTACAAGGCTCCGCATGAGTTACCCCCAAAGTTGTGCACAGAAAATGGGGACGACATCAGACTTTTCGCAATCGCGTGCAAGTTGCTGATTCAATGACGTTTTCTGCCCACCGGAAATCGCGAAAAAGTTCTCTTCGCAGCCACTTTCGGGCCCATGTGGGCTGTTTTGCCCGCCAAGGTTGTTCACCGCCCAAATTTTGAGCAAACTAAGGAATACCCTTGTAAAACAATGACTTAAATCTGTTTTACAAGGCTCCTCATGAGTTACCCCCAAAGTTGTCCACGGAAAATGGGGACTGGATCGACTTGTTCAGCAAACGCATGCAAGTCGATGTTTTTGGGCACCGCGCTCAGTTCTCTTCGGCCAGTTGCCCGGCGTAGTGCCGGCACAAGGTTTCGACCAGCGCCTGCGCATAAATGGGCAGTGCCGCCCGGTCTCGCACCAGCAGATACCGCTCCCGCACGCACCACGCATCGCTGAGGTCGATCAGCGCGAGCTGCATGCTTTCCTGGTTGCGCCGCGCAGCCGATTCCGGCACCACGCCGATGCCCACGCCGCTGCCGATCATCCGGCACATGGCGTCGAAGCTGCCGAGCTGGATGCGCAGCTTCTGCCGCTTGCCGAGGTTGTCGGTGATCTGCGCCAGGAAGGTCTGCAGCGTGCTGCCCTGCTGCATGCCGATGGCGTCTTCGTCGAGCGTCTCGGCGAATGAAATCTTCCGGCGCCTGGCGAAGCGGTGCTTGCGCGAGGTGACGAGCACCAGCCGGTCGGTGCTGAAGTGGATGGCCTCCAGCCCCAGCGTGTCGACGCGGCCGGCGACGATGCCGATGTCGGCGCGGCCGTCGAGCACGCCGCGCGGGATCTGAGCATTCGGTTTTTCCTGAAGGTCGACGTTGATGCGCGGGTTGTGCGCCAGGAAGCCCGGCAGGATCTCGGGCAGGAAGTCGGTCACCGCCGTGGTGTTGGCGAACACGCGCAGATGGCCGCGCAGGCCGCCGCCGTATTCGAGCAAATCGTCGCGCAGTTGCTCCGTTTGATGCAGCACGAGGCGAGCGTGATGCAGGAAGGCTTCTCCCGGAGGCAGCAGCCGTACGCCGCGGGCCTCGCGCTGCAGCAACTGCAGGCCGGCCTGCGTTTCCAGCGCCTTGATGCGCGCGCTGGCGGCAGCCAGCGACAGGTGCTGGCGCTCGGCGGCCCGCGTGAGGTTGCCGAGTTCGGCCGTGGCCACGAACAGCCGCAGGTCGGTGAGGTCGAAAAGCATCGAGCGATGCTAGACCCTCCCAGGCCCCAAGCCTTCGGAATTCCAGAAGGCTGGGTTCCGAAATCGCAGATTGCGCGCAGGGGGAGGGCGAACGACCATGCGGCCATGGAGACACAACACATCATGAGATTTCGCACCTTCGCACTGCTGGCGTTCGCAGCCGCCGCCGCGGCACTGGTCCAGGCCGGCCCGGCACGCGCCGAGGCTTATCCCTCGCGCCCCGTCACGCTGGTGGTGCCGCAAGCCGCCGGCGGCACCAACGACATCGTCGGTCGCCTCGTGGGCCAGAAGCTCGGCGAAGTAATGAACAACGCCAGCGTGGTGGTCGACAACCGGCCCGGCGCTGGCGGCAACATCGGCACGCAGCTGGTGGCCAAGGGGCCGAAGGACGGGTACACGCTGCTCATGACCATCAGCAGCAGCCAGGCCATCAACCCGGCGCTGTACAAGAACCCGGGCTTCGACCCGGTGAAAGACTTCAAGCCCGTCGGCCTCGTCGGCGCGGTGCCCAATGTGCTGCTGGTCAACCCCACGTTCCCGGCGAAGAACTTCGCCGAGTTCCTGAAGCTCGCGCGGCAGAAGGGCGCCAACTACCAGTACGCCTCGGCCGGCAACGGCACGCTCAACCACCTGCTGGGCGAAATGCTCAACAGCATGGCGGGCATCTCGCTGCAGCACGTGCCGTACAAGGGTGTCGCACCAGCGCTCAACGACGTGCTGGGCGGGCAACTGCCGATCGTGTTCGCGAGCCTGCCTTCGGCTCTTTCGCACATCAAGGCCGGCAAGCTGCGCGCGCTGGCTGTGAGCGGCGACAAGCGCTCGGCCGTGCTGCCCGACGTGCCCACCATCGCCGAGGAGGTGCCCGGCTACAACGGCACGCTGTGGATCGGCCTGTTTGCGCCCGCGGGCGTGCCGGCCGATGTGCTGGCGACATTGCAGGACGCCACGCGCAAGGCGCTGGCCTCGAAGGACCTGCGCGACAAGCTCGACCAGCAGGGCGTCGAAATTGCAGCGCCCACCACGCCCGATCAATTTTCGAAACTGCTGCAGGACGACCTCGCCAAGTGGGCGCGCATCGTCAAGGCCTCCGGTGCCGCAGTCGATTGAATGAAGCAAGACATGCCCAACGAAACTCCCACGACACCCTCCGTGATCGACAGCGAAGCACTGGCGAAGCTGCAAGCCTGGCAAGGCCGCAGCGAGACGCTGGCCGACGACATCACCGCCGCGCCCGTGCGCGCTCTCTCCGCCACGCTCGATCGCGACGATGCCCTGCCCGAAGCCGGCACGCGCCTGCCCGAGCTGTGGCATTGGCTCTACTTCCTGCCGCACCACCGCCAGTCCGAAATCGGCGAAGACGGCCACGCTAGGCGAGGCGGCTTCCTGCCGCCCGTGCCGTTGCCGCGCCGCATGTGGGCCGGGGGGCGGCTTGCCTGGGAGCCCGGCAACCCGCTGCAGGTCGGCGACAGGATCGAGCGCACCTCGACCATCGCATCGGTCACGCACAAGGCGGGCCGTACCGGCGAACTGGTCTTCGTGCTCGTGCGCCACGAGGTGCGCAACGAGCGCGGCCTCGCGCTGACCGAGGAGCACGACATCGTCTACCGCGCCGCCGCGCAGCCAGGTGAAGCGGGCCCGCCACCCACGCCCGCGCCGAAGGACGCCGCCTTCAGCCGCGACATCGTGCCCGACGACGTGCTGCTGTTCCGTTATTCAGCGCTCACCTTCAACGGTCACCGCATCCACTACGACCGCCGCTACGTGACGCAGGTCGAGGGCTATCCGGGCCTGATCGTGCACGGCCCGCTGATAGCGACGCTGCTGGTCGATCTGCTGCGCCGCAACGTGCCGGGCGCGCAGCTCGCGCGCTTCGAGTTTCGCGCGGTGCGCCCGACTTTCGACATCGCGCCGTTCCGCGTGCACGGCAAGCCCGGTGCCGACGGAAAGACATTCAGCCTTTGGGGCGAAGACGCCGACGGCTGGCTCACGATGCAGGCCACGGCCGTGCTGGCCTGAGGGGAGAACCGACACATGACAAGACCCCTGGACGGCATCACCGTCATCTCGCTCGAGCACGCGATTGCCGCGCCGTTCTGCACCCGCCAGCTGGCCGACCTCGGCGCGCGCGTCATCAAGGTGGAGCGCCCCGAGGTGGGCGACTTCGCGCGGGCCTACGACGCCCGCGTGCACGGCGAGGCCTCGCACTTCGTGTGGGTGAACCGCTCGAAGGAAAGCCTCACGCTGGACCTGAAGCAACCCGCCGCGCTCGCCGTGCTGCAGGAGCTGGTGGCCGATGCCGACGTGCTGGTGCAGAACCTCGCGCCCGGCGCCGCCGCGCGCATGGGGCTCGGTGCGCAGGTGCTGCAGGCGAAGCACCCGCGGCTCATCGTCTGCGACATCTCGGGCTACGGCGAAGACGGACCGTACCGCGACAAGAAGGCCTACGACCTGCTGATCCAGAGCGAGGCGGGCTTTCTGTCGGTCACGGGCACGCCGGACGATCCGTGCAAGTCGGGCAATTCCATCGCAGACATTGCGGCGGGCATGTACGCATACACCGGCATCCTCGCGGCGCTGCTCCAGCGCGGCAAGACCGGCAAGGGCTCGCACATCGATGTGTCGATGCTCGAATCGCTCGCGGAGTGGATGGGCTACCCGATGTACTACGCCTACGAAGGCGCGCCGCCGCCGCCGCGCAGCGCCGCTTCGCACGCGACCATTTATCCCTACGGGCCGTTCCCCGCCGGCGATGGCGGCACCGTGATGCTGGGCCTGCAGAACGAGCGCGAGTGGCGCACCTTCTGCGAGAAGGTGCTGCTGCAGGCAGGGCTTGCGACCGACGCCCGCTTCGACAGCAACGCACGGCGCAATGAAAACCGCGAGGCCCTGCGCGCGATCATCGTCGAGACCTTCGGCGCGTTGAGCACGGCACAGGTGCTGGAGCGGCTCGACACGGCGCAGATCGCCAACGCCCGCATGAACGACATGGCTGGCCTGTGGGCGCATCCGCAGTTGCAGGCGCGCGAGCGCTGGCGGCAGGTGGGTTCGCCAGCGGGCGAGATTCCGGCCTTGCTGCCGGCTGGTCGGCAGAGTGCGTTCGACTACCGCATGGACCCGATTCCGGCGGTCGGTGAGCACACCGAGGCGATCCTGCGCGGCCTCGGGCGCAGCGAGGCGGACATTGCGGCGCTGCGCGAGGCGAGGGCGGTGTGAGCGCGCTCGCCCTGGCACGCGCCTTTCTCTTCGTGCCTGCCGACCGGCCCGAGCGCCATGCGCGCGCGCTGGCCACCGGGGCGGGCGGCGTGATCGTCGATCTGGAGGATGCGGTGGCGCCCGAACGCAAGGCGGCGGCGCGCGAGGCGCTCGCCACCTCGTTCGCCGCGCTGCCCGTCGCCGACCGGCAACGCCTGCTGGTGCGCGTCAATGCCGCCGGCACACCGTGGCATGACGATGACTGCGCGCAAGTCGGCGCGCTGGTGGCACAAGGCCTGATTGCGGGCGTCGTGCTGCCCAAGGCGGAGCGAGCGGCCGACCTGTCCCGGTTGGCCGGGGCCGTCGGTCCGCAGGGCGTGCTGGTGCCGCTGATCGAATCGGCCGCGGGCCTGGCGGCAGTCGATGAAATCGCGGCTGGCCTGCAGGTGCTGCGGCTCGCGTTCGGCAATCTCGATTTCCAGGCCGATATCGGCTTGGCCTGCGACGCGGACGAAGCCGAACTCGTGCCAGTGCGCCTCGCATTGCTGCTCGCCTCGCGCCGCGCCAACCTTCCCGCGCCCATCGACGGCGTGACGCCCGACTGGCGCGACGCCCAGCGGCTGGCCGCCGACACCGCACGCGCCCGGCGCGGCGGCTTCGGCGCCAAGCTGTGCATTCACCCCGATCAGGTTGCGCCGGTGCATGCCGCGCTGGGCCCCAGCGCTGATGAACTGGCGTGGGCCCGTCGCGTGGTCGACGCCATTCGAGCATCGGGCGGCGGCGTGGTCAGCCTCGACGGGCGGATGGTCGACGCGCCCGTGGTGCGCCTGGCCGAACGCCTGCTGGCGCTCGAAGACCAGCCGGCGCCCTGACAGAACACCCATAACCATAGGAGACAAAGAAGTGACAGCAACAAAGACGACGAAAACGAAGACCTGGAAATTCAAGACCCTGCTCGCGGCCTCGGCCGGCGCCTGCCTGTTCGCCCTGCAATCGCCCGCCATCGCGCAAGCCGCGTGGCCCGACAAGCCCATCACCATGGTCGTGCCGTACTCCGCCGGCGGCCCGACCGACGTGGTGGCGCGCATGCTGGCCATTCCCATGGGCAAGTCGCTGGGCCAGACCGTGATCGTCGAGAACACCGTGGGCGCGGGCGGCACCATCGCACCCACGCGGGTGGCCAGGGCGGCGCCCAACGGCTACACCATCCTCATCCACCACATGGGCATGGCCACCGCGCCCGCGCTCTACAAGAAGCTCAACTACGACCCGCTGAAAGACTTCGAGTACATCGGCCAGGTGCTGGACGTGCCGATGACGCTGCTGTCGCGCAAGGACTTCCCGGCCAACAACTACCAGGAACTGCTGGCCTACGTGAAGGCCAACAAGGACAAGGTCACGCTGGCCAACGCGGGCGTGGGCGCGGTGTCGCAGCTGTGCGGCCTGCTGTTCATGAACCAGATCGGCGTGCAGCTGACGACCGTGCCGTACAAGGGCGCCGGCCCGGCGCTCAACGATCTCATGGGCGGGCAGGTCGACCTGCTGTGCGACCAGACCACGCAGACCGCGCCGGTCATCAAGGACGGCAACCGCGTGAAGGTGTTCGGCGTGACCACGCCGCAGCGCCTGTCGAGCATGCCCAACATCCCGACGCTGGACGAGCAGGGCCTCAAGGGCTTCGACGTGCGGGTGTGGCACGGCATGTATGCGCCCAAGGGCACGCCACCCGCCGTGATCGAGAAGCTCAACGTTGCCTTGCGCGCCGCGCTGCAGGACGACATGGTCAAGCACCGGCTTGCCGAACTCAGCTCCGAAATCGTGCCGCTGGACAAGCAGACGCCGGAAAGCCTGCGCACGCACCTCGCGGCAGAGGTTGCGAAGTGGGGCAAGGTGATCCGCGCCGCGGGTGTCCAGGCGGATTGATTGTTCAGGCGGGCGGCGGCTCCGGCTGAGCCCGCAGCGTCTCGTCGAACAGCGCGAGCAGGTGCCGCGCGAACACGTCCATGTTCGCCCGCCGGTCGGTGTCGCCGGTTTCGATGGTGCGGCTCACCGTGACCGCGCCGACCACGGCGATGCACACGTGCCCCGGGGCATCGCCGTACGGGCTGCCTGACGGGCCGGCCGCGCCGCTTTCGGCGATGCCCCAGGTGGTGTGGTGGGTGTCGCGCATCCGGCCGGCGACGAGCAGGGCGTAGGGCTCGGTTTCGCCGCGCATGCCGGTCATGTCTTCCGCGGTCAGGCCCAGCAGCGCCCGGCCGGCGCGCCGCGAATAGACGACGGCGCCGCCGCGGAAGTAGGCCGATGCGCCCGGAATGGCGAGCAGCGCAGCCGACACGAGGCCGCCTGCGGAAGACTCGACGACCGAGACCGTCTGGCCCCGTGCGCGCAGCGTTTCGCCGATACGCGCGGCGAGCACCGGTAGCGGTTCGGGAAGCGAGGGTGCGGTCATGGCGCCTGGAAACGGGAGCCGGGCCGTTTCACGTACGCCGGCGCGCGCTCATGGCTCGCCGTGTCTCCGTAGATCGTGTCCGCCGGGTAGTACTCGGCCTGCAGCTGCACCCGGGCCGCGGCTTCCTCGCCCGCGGTGTGGGCGATGAAGGCCAGCATCAGGTCGGTACCGGCCGATACCCCGGCCGATGTCCAGACGTTGCCGTCACGCACGAAGCGCTGCTCGACCACCTTCACGTCGCCCAGCGCGCGCAGGCGGTCCAGCGATCCCCAGTGCGTGGTCGCGGTCTTGCCCGAGAGCAGCCCGGCCGCGTGCAGCACGAAAGCGCCGGTGCACACCGACATCAGCGTCTGGCAGCCCGGTGCCTGGTCGGCCAGGAAGCGCGTCATGGCGGGGTTGTCGACCTCGCGGCGCGTGCCCATGCCGCCGGGCACGAGCAGGCAGTCGAGAGGCGGGCAATCGGCAAAGGACACGTGCGGGTTGATGGACAGGCCCTTGGCGCAGACCACCGGTTCGCGCTTTTCGGCCACGATCAGGCAGTGCTCGGGACCGGCGGCCAGCTTGCTCCACATGGTGAGCATTTCCCAAGGGCCGACGAAGTCGAGTTCCTCGACGTCGGGGAAGACGATGATCCCGAAATTCATACTTTCGAACTCCTTGGGTGTTTCCGCTTGCACGGGCTTGCACAAGAACAGACAGTGCGAGGATAGAGGCTGGGCACGAAGGCCGCTCTTCGTGACAGCTGGTTGCAAGCTTGGCTCAGTGTTTTCCTCAGAGGACGCGGGCTTGAAACTCGCTAGAGTGAAGGCGGCCGTTCAGGCTTTTGCTACGTACACAAAGGAAATCTTATGAGCAAGAAAGTTGCATATGTCACCGGGGGCATGGGTGGCATCGGAACAGCCATCTGCCAGCGTCTGCACAAGGACGGGTTCACCGTGATCGCCGGTTGCGGCCCCACGCGCGACTACGCCAAGTGGCTGGCCGAACAGAAAGCCGAAGGCTTCGAGTTCCACGCGTCGGTCGGCAATGTCGGCGACTGGCAATCCACCGTCGAGGCCTTCTCTGCCGCCAAGGCAGCGCATGGTGCCATCGATGTGCTGGTCAACAACGCCGGCATCACGCGGGACCGCATGTTCCTGAAGATGACGCCCGAAGACTGGAGCGCGGTGATCGAGACCAACCTCAACAGCATGTTCAACGTCACCAAGCAGGTGGTGGGCGACATGGTTGAAAAGGGCTGGGGCCGCATCATCAACATCAGCTCGGTCAATGGCGCCAAGGGCCAGGCGGGCCAGACCAACTACTCGGCGGCCAAGGCCGGCATGCACGGCTTCACCATGGCGCTGGCGCAGGAGCTGGCCAACAAGGGCGTGACGGTCAACACCGTGAGCCCGGGTTACATCGGCACCGACATGGTCAAGGCCATCCGCCAGGAAGTGCTCGACAAGATCGTGGCCACCATCCCGGTCAAGCGCCTGGGCGAGCCGAGCGAAATCGCCTCGATCATCGCGTGGCTCGCCACCGACGAAGGCGGCTACAGCACCGGGGCCGACTTCTCGGTCAACGGCGGCCTGCACATGCATTAAGCATGCTGACCTGCACCTGATCGACAAAACCCGCTTCGGCGGGTTTTTTCATTTGATCGATGCGGGTTCCACGGATAGAAAGCCGCCAACACGCGTCCTACAGTGTCCAACCCTCCGGAGGCAAAAATGGAAAACACAACAAGCACACCCGCCAGAAAGCTCCCGCTCTACCGTTCGCTCTACGTGCAGGTGATCACCGCGGTGATCATCGGCGTGCTGCTCGGCCACTTCTATCCCGCGGCCGGCGAGGCGATGAAGCCGCTGGGCGACGGCTTCATCAAGCTGATCAAGATGATCATCGCGCCGATCATCTTCTGCACGGTGGTGGTGGGCATCGCCGGCATGGAAGACATGAAGAAGGTCGGCAAGACCGGCGGCCTGGCGCTGCTGTACTTCGAGGTCGTCAGCAGCATCGCGCTCATCGTCGGGCTGGTGCTGGTCAACGTGCTCAAGCCCGGCGCGGGCATGAACGTCGACCCGGCCACTCTCGACACCAAGTCGATCGCCTCCTACACCGGCCCCGGCAAGATGACCGGCACGGTCGACTTCATCCTGAACATCATCCCCAACACGCTCGTCGACGCGTTCGCCAAGGGCGAGATCCTGCAGGTGCTGCTGATCGCGGTGCTGTTCGGCTTTGCGCTGCACCGCTTCGGCGGCCGCGGCACGCTGGTGTTCGACGTGATCGAGAAGGGCTCGCACGTGCTCTTCGGCATCGTCAACTACATCATGAAGCTGGCACCCATCGGTGCCTTCGGCGCGATGGCATTCACCATCGGCAAGTACGGCCTGGGCAGCCTGTTCTCGCTCGGCAAGCTGATGGGCACGTTCTACCTGACCTGCCTGCTGTTCATCTTCGTGGTGCTGGGGCTCATTGCAAGGTTCCACGGCTTCAGCATCTGGAAGTTCATCAAGTACATCAAGGAAGAACTGCTGATCGTGCTGGGCACCTCGTCGAGCGAGTCGGTGCTGCCGCGCATGATGGAGAAGATGGAGAACCTGGGCGCGAACAAGACCTGCGTGGGCCTCGTGATTCCCACGGGCTATTCGTTCAACCTCGACGGCACCTCGATCTACCTGACGATGGCGGCCGTGTTCATCGCCCAGGCGACCAACACGCCGATGACGCTCACGCAGGAGATCACGCTGCTGGCCGTGCTGCTGCTCACATCGAAGGGCGCGGCGGGCGTCACGGGCAGCGGCTTCATCGTGCTGGCGGCCACGCTGTCGGCGGTGGGCCACGTGCCGGTGGCGGGGCTTGCACTGATCCTGGGCATCGACCGCTTCATGTCGGAGGCGCGCGCGCTCACCAACCTGATCGGCAATGGCGTCGCCACCATCGTGGTTGCCAAGTGGACCAACGAGCTTGACGAGACGCGGCTGCAGGCGGGGCTCAACAACGAGACTTGGGTAGAGGCGCAAGAGCCTGAGACGTTGGAGGCTGCTCGCACCAGCAAGATGGCCGGCTGATCGCTCGGCACGACAGCCGGGCCCTGGACAAGATGGCCGTGTGAAATAAAAGGGCAGACATCGTTCCTGCAAAATGGAGCGATGCCCCACAGCGTTTCCCTCATCAACACGATTGCCGCCGGCTTGGGGCTGGCGCTGGTGTTCGGATTCCTGGCAGCCAAGCTGCGGCTGCCCGCGCTGGTCGGCTACCTGTTGGCGGGCGTGATCATCGGCCCGTTCACACCGGGCTTCGTGGCCGACGCGGAAATCGCCGCCCAGCTTGCCGAAATCGGCGTCATGTTGCTGATGTTCGGCGTAGGCCTTCATTTTTCCCTCGACGACCTGCTAGCCGTACGCAAGATCGCACTGCCCGGCGCGATCGCGCAGATCGGCGTGGCCACGCTGCTCGGCGGTGGGCTGGCCCTGTGGTGGGGCTGGAGCCCCGGCGCAGCGCTCGTGTTCGGGCTCGCGCTGTCGGTGGCGAGCACGGTCGTGCTGCTGCGTGCGCTCGAAAGCCTGGGCATCCTCGATTCGTTCACTGGCCGCATCGCCGTCGGCTGGCTCGTGGTCGAAGACCTGGCGATGGTGCTGGTGCTCGTGCTGTTGCCGCCGTTGGCGGGCACGTTGGGCGGAAAAAGTGAACACGCCGGGCCGGCCGATCCGCTGTGGCAGACGCTGGGCCTCACGCTGCTGCAAGTCGGCGGCTTCGTGGCGCTGATGCTGGTGGTGGGGCGGCGCGTGTTCCCGTGGATCCTCTGGCAGGTCACGCGGACCGGCTCGCGCGAGCTGTTCACGCTGTGCGTGGTGGCCGCTGCCGTGAGCATCGCTTTTGCCTCGGCGGCGCTGTTCGGCGTGTCGTTTGCGCTGGGCGCCTTCTTCGCCGGCATGGTCATGCGCGAGTCGCAGTTTGCCCACCGCGCCGCGCAAGAGTCGCTGCCGTTGCGCGACGCCTTCGCGGTGCTGTTCTTCGTGTCGGTCGGCATGCTGTTCGACCCCTCGGTGCTGATCGAGCGGCCGCTGCAGGTACTGGCGGTGGTGCTGGTCATCGTGCTGGGCAAGTCGCTTGCGGCCTGCGCGCTGGTGCTGGTGTTCCGCTACCCGCTGGGCACGGCGCTCACGGTGAGCGCCAGCCTGGCGCAGATCGGCGAGTTCTCGTTCATCCTGGCCGGGCTGGGCGTGTCGCTGGGCCTGCTGCCGGTGGAGGGCCAGAGCCTGGTGCTGGCGGGTGCGCTGATTTCCATTGCCACCAACCCGTTGTGGTTCAGCCTGATAGGGCCGATGCAGAAGTGGCTCCATGCCCGTTCGTCCTTCGCGCGCGGGCTCGAATCGCGCGACGACCCGCTGGCCGAACTGCCCATGACCACCGAGGCCAAGTACCTCTCGCGGCAAGTGGTGCTGGTGGGCTACGGCCGCGTGGGGCGCCGCATTGCGGCCGAACTCGACGCGCACGACATTCCCTACGTGGTGGCCGAGCAGAACCGCGAGCTTGTCGAAAAGCTGCGCGAGGCCGGCACGCCGGCCGTGTGGGGCGACGCGGCCGACCCGGCGGTGCTGATCCAGGCCCACATCGCGCGCGCCCGCGTGCTGGTGGTGGCCACGCCCGACGCCATGAACGTGCGCCAGATGATGGAGACGGCGCGCACACTCAACCCTACCATCCAGACCGTGATCCGCAGCCACAACGAGCAGGAGGCCCGGCTGCTCACGCAGGAAACCTCTGCCACCGTGTTCCTTGGCGAGCACGAACTCGCCCAGGCCATGGCCCGTGATGTAGTCCAGCGCGCCGTGTCGATGGCCGTGCCGGCTTGAAGACGCCCGCTTTCCTCTTCTTCTCAGAGGTCTTCGATGACCAGTGTGCGGTAGCGCTGGGCGATGGAATAGGGCACGGTGCGCACCAGTTCCATCAGGCGTTCGGCGGCAGCGCCGTCTCTTGTCCTCACCAGCAGGCCCGTGTGGCCGTCGCGCGCCAACTCGGTATAGGCGCGTACCGTCGCGGCGTCGGTGCCGGCGGAGGGCAGGGGGTTGTCGGATGTCTTCGCGGTCGGGGCGATTTCGGCCAGCACCGTTTGCGCGGGCAGCAGATAGACCTCGTCGCCACTCATGCCTTTTTCGATCAGGCGGTGGCCGATGCGGTCGGCGTCTTCCGCACTCGGAAACATCACCATCGAGTAGCCGGTCGGGTAAAAGGCCCCGCCGATGCTCGATCGCATGCCCGGTTCAAGAGTGAAATGCTTCATGCTGCCTCCTGTTCTTGGAAAGGCTTCTGAAAGGTCCCTGACTACAACATTAGGTCGCACCGGCACCGGGCTCTGTAGGAGAAACCCGAAAGCACTGTCAACCGCGTGCGTACCCCGCCCATTCAAAAAAAGAACCGACAACCTTGTCAGCCACTCTTACCTCCATGCCCTCATCGAGAAACATCGCGCTCACCGTCCATGAACTGGAGGCGGGCGAGTTCTATTGGGTGCTGATGGAGGCGGTCGACGACACGCCTGGCGAGACCTCCCACGTCTATGTGCCGCTGGAGGCAGCCCACGATCCCTATGCCACCTATTCGAACGCGCTGGTGGCGGGCGTGGCCGTGATGCGGCGGCTGTTCGGACCCGACGGAAGGCCTGCCTGAGGCCCATCAGAGGCCTTCGGCGGAAGGCCTCTCCCTATAATCCCGCCGTTCTGGTGCGTTAATTCTTATTAATCCCGCCAGGCAACACGGTTCGAAGGTGCCCCGCACGCCATCTCATGGCCACGGGGTTAAACGGGAAGCAGGTGCGCCGCGTCGTTCATTCTTGATTGATTGACGCTGCAACTCCTGCGCTGCCCCCGCAACGGTCAGCGGATCTGGAAACCCTCACGCTCATGCCTCCCAGACGGCACGGGCAGCCACTGCGCTTCGGCGTGGGAAGGCGAGGGTTTCGGCCGCGGTGTGCATCCATTCATTGATTGATTGGCACGCCGCGGCGCTCCGCAAGCCCGGATACCGGCCTTCGCAACCGCCTTCGGACGCTGCGGGAGTGCGTGTCCGGGCCTGCCACCGCTTCGCGCTCGCGCGTACCGTCGCAGTCCCTTCGCCTCTTCCGCCGCGTCCTCTATCGGTCAGGAGCCTGCGGGGACGCAGGCCGGAGGAGAAGTCACATGGGTCATGCATCGCCAGCGCGCGATCGCACGGGTGCGCCGCTGCGTTGGACGCGCCTTTCGGGTCTTTCACTGGGTCTGGGGTTGGTTTTCGGGCCTTCCGCGGTCTTCGCGCAGTCGTCGGGTGAAGCAGCCAGCAGCAACAGCCAGAGCCTTAAGCCGGTGCAGGTCGAGGCCGAACGGCATACCCCGCTCGCCATCGACGAACCCTCGCACACCGGTAGCCGCCTGGGCCTCACGCCGCTGGAAACGCCGGCCAGCATCGAGGTGCTGACGGGCGACACCATCCGTGCACGCGGCGACGTCTCGGTGATCGATGCCGCCACCCGCGCCACTGGCATCACCGGCACGCCCGGCCCCGGCAACGGCGGCACCGCGATGGCGGCGCGCGGCTTCTCGGGCCACGGCTCGGTGATGCAGCTGTTCGACGGCACGCGCCTCTACGCGGGCGCGGGCACCGTCACCTTCCCGTTCGACACCTGGTCTGTCGACCGCATCGAGGTGCTGCGCGGCGCGGCCTCGGTGATGTACGGCGAGGGTGCCATCGGCGGCGCCATCAACGTGGTGCCCAAGAAGCCGACGCGCGGCCCGATCCAGAACGAGGCGCTGGTCACGGTGGGCTCCGACGCCACCCGCCAGGTGGCCTTTGGCAGCGGCGGGGCGATCAACGACAAGCTCTCCTACCGCTTCGACATCAGCCACCGCCAGACCGACGGCTTCATGCAGCGCGGGCAGGCCGAGAGCCTGGCCGTGGGCGCGGCCGTGCGGCTCGACGTGTCGCCGCAGCTGCAGTTCACGCTGTCGCACGACGAGGGCCGGCAGTCGCCGCAGCGCTACTTCGGCGTGCCGCTGATCGACGGCCGCCTCAGCAGCCAGACGCTGCGCCAGAACTACAACGTCGACGATTCGGAAATCAAGTACCGCGACAAGTGGACCCGGCTCGACGCCCAGTGGACGCCCAACAGCGCCGTCACCGTGCGCAACCAGCTCTACCGGCTGGAGAGCAAGCGCCACTGGCGCGACAGCGAGACCTACACCTACAACGCCACCACGCGGCGCGTGACGCGCGGCGACTACCTGGAAATCGGCCACGACCAGGAGCAGATCGGCAACCGCACCGACGCCACCTTCAAGCACGGCCTGTTCGGCCTGGCCAACCAGGTGCTGGTGGGTTTCGACGCGAATCACATCAACTTCCAGCACAGCAACGATTCACCGTACGGCGGGCGCTCGGTGGTCGACCCCTTCGCCTTCAACCCCGGCTACTACGTGTCGCCCGTGGCCTACACGCCGCGCTACCGGACCAAGACCGACACCTACGCCTTCTTCACCGAAGACAAGCTGGCCTTCAACGAGCAGTGGTCGGTGGTGGGCAGCCTGCGCTGGGACCATGCCAAGGTGGCGCGCACCGACCTGCAGAACGCGGCCAACAACCTCGGCAAGACCTTCGAGTACGCCACCGGCCGCCTCGGCGTGGTGTATGCGCCCGATGTGTCGCAGTCGTTCTATGCGCAGGTGGCGCGCGCGGCCGACCCGCTGACCTCGCTCATCTCCACCTCGGCCACGCAGGTGCCGTTCGAGCTCAGCACCGGCCGGCAGGTCGAGGTTGGCTACAAGCGCCAGCTGGCCGACAACCGCGGGGCCTGGACCGTGGCGGCCTATCGCATCGAGAAGACCAAGCTGCTCTCGCGCGACGCGACCGATCCGACCATCACCCAGCAGATCGGCAAGCAGTCGTCCGAAGGCATCGAGGCCACGCTCGACCTGGCGCTCACCTCGACGCTGCGGCTCGAAGCCAACGTGGCCAAGCTGCGCGCGCGCTACGACGACTTCAACGAAGTCGTCAGCGGGCGCCTCGTCTCGCGCGCGGGCAACACGCCCACTGGCGTGCCCGAAGAGGCCGCGAATCTCTGGCTCAACTGGCGCTTCCTGCCGCAGTGGGAGGCTGACTTCGGCGTGCGCTACGTCGGACCGCGCCAGGTCGATACGGCCAACTCGCGCAAGATCGGCTCCTACACCGTGGCCGATGCGGGCGTGAGCTGGCAGGCGAATCCTTCGCTGAAGCTTGCGCTGCGCGCCTACAACCTGGCCGATCGCCGCTATGCGGTGTCGTTCTCGAACGGCGGCAACCAGTGGTTGCTGGGCCGCCCGCGTTCGTTCGAGCTGTCGGCTCTGGTCAACTTCTGAGCGGCGCTCCCATGACTTCCGCATGGCGCCGCGCCTGGCCGATCATCCGGCACTGGCTCTACTGGACGCACCGGTGGCTGGGCATCGGCGGCTGCCTGCTGTTCGTCATGTGGTTCGTCTCGGGCGTCGTGATGATGTACGTGGGGTATCCCAACCTCACGGACGAAGAGCGACTTGCGGGGCTGGCGCCGCTGCGTTTCGAGCAGGCGGCGGTGTCGCCAACCGCTGCACTCGACGCGCTGCCGCAGGCGGCCCGCGTGCAGCCGCGGCGCATGGTGCTGGAGATGCAGGGCGGCATCAACGCCGAGCCCGTATGGCGCATCGTCGATGCGAGCGGAGGCCGGCACACGGTCTCGGCGCGCGACGGCCATGTGCCCGGCCCGGTCGATGCCGCGCAGGCCGAGGCCATCGCGCGGGCCTTCTCGGGCCATGCGAGTGCGCACTGGGCCGAGACGCTGGAGCGTGATCAGTGGACCGTGCCGCAGGGCCTGAACCCGCTGCGCCCGCTGCACCGCGTCGAAGTCGGCGACGCGGCCGGCACGGAGCTGTACGTGTCTTCGCGCAACGGCGAAGTGGTGCGCGACACCACACGCGCGGAGCGCTTCTGGAACTGGCTGGGCTCCGTGCCGCACTGGATCTACTTCACGCCACTGCGCGCCGATCCGCCGCTGTGGCACGACGTGGTGGTGTGGCTGTCGGCGGCATGCATCGTCTCGGCCGTGACGGGCATCGTCATCGGCATCCTGCGGGTGCGCCTGCGGCGCAGGTTCCGCAATGGCGCGGTCACGCCGTACAACGGATGGATGGCCTGGCACCACATCGCGGGGCTGCTCGGCGGGTTCTTCGTGCTGACGTGGATCATCAGCGGCTGGCTGTCGATGAACCCCAATGGCTGGTTCCAGCGCGGGCCGGGCGACGCGGCTGCGATGGCGCGCTACACGGGTGCCGGTAAGTCGCCGTTCCCCTGGCCGCCAGCGGTGTTGCCGTCAGGCGAGGGCGAGGCCGCACCGCGCGAGGCCGTGCTGCTGTGGTTCGACGGCAAGCCGCTGCTGCAGCTGCGCGACGCGAAGGCGCGCGTGCGGGTTGTCGATGCGGCCACGGGTGGCCCCGCCGTCATCGGCAAGAGCGACATCCTGCGCGCCGCCGCCCGCCTGCGGCCCGGCGCCATCACCCAGGCCACGCTGCAGGCCCGCGAAGACTTCCACTGGTACGGCCACCACCGCGAGCGCACCGTGCCCGTGTGGCGGCTGCAGTTCGACGACCCCGCGCACAGCTGGATCTACATCGACCCGGCCAGCGGGCAGGTCGCCGGCAGCAACGACAGCAATTCGAGGCTGCGACGCTGGCTCTTCAATGCGGCGCACAGCCTCGACTTTCCCTGGCTCATCCAGTACCGGCCGGCCTGGGACCTCGTGGTGTGGCTGCTTTCCATCGTCGGCACCGTGGCCTCGGCCAGCGGCGTCGTGATCGGCTGGCGACGGCTGCGGCGCAAGCCTCGACCATTGGTCATATCGAAGGGGCTTGCGCAAGCAGGCCCATGAACCAACAATCAACTTTCGCACTGCGGTGCATTTCAGGAGGTGCTCGATGCACATCGAACCAGGTCTCGTCGACGGATCCAAGATCTTCCTCAGCTACGCCACGGCGGCAGCTGCTCTCGCCTACACAGGCAAGGTGGCCTTCGATACGGCCGTGAAGGACGGCCTTGCCGCCCTGGCGCTGCGCTCGGCCATTGCCGTTGCGCTGGTGTTCTGCTTCTTCGAGGTGTTGCCGCATCACCCGGTGGGCGTGTCCGAGGTGCACCTGATTCTGGGCACGACCCTGCTGCTGGTGTTCGGCCTGGCGCCTGCGGCCATTGGCCTGGCGGGCGGGTTGCTCATCCAGGGCCTGTTCTTCGAACCGCAGGATGTGCCGCAGTTCGGCATGAACGTCACCACCTTGCTGGTGCCCCTGTTCGCGACTGCCGCGCTGGCACGGCGGATCATTCCCCAGAACGTGGCCTACGTGGACATCAGCTACCAGCAGGCATTCAAGCTGTCGGTGGCCTACCAGGGCGGCATCGTGGTCTGGGTCGGCTTCTGGGCGCTCTACGGACGCGGCACCGGGCTCGAGAACCTGAGCCAGATCGCCAGCTTCGGCGCTGCCTACATGACAGTCGTGTTTGTCGAGCCGCTGGTCGACCTGGGTGTGTTGGCCGCTGCAAAGGCCTGGCGTCGTCTGCAGGGCACGGCCTTCGTCGAGCGCCGCCTGTACAGCGCCATCTGATTCAACCAATGCATCGCCGCGCTCACGAGGTGCTGCCTCGGGGAGCGGCACGGGCGCTTGCGCGCCTGAAAGAACATATCCCATGACACAAGCAAGCAACGCCAAGATCCCCGTCACCATCGTCACGGGCTTCCTCGGCAGCGGCAAGACCACGCTGCTGCGCCACATCCTCGGCAATGCCGAAGGCCGCCGCATCGCGGTGATCGTCAATGAGTTCGGCGAACTCGGCATCGACGGCGAGATTCTTCGTGGCTGCGGCATCGGCTGCGACGACGAGGGCAACGAGCGCGAAGGCGCGCTGTACGAGCTGGCCAACGGCTGCGTCTGTTGCACCGTGCAGGAAGAGTTCCTGCCCGTGATGCTTCAACTGGCCGAGCGCCGCGGCGACATCGATGCCGTGATCATCGAAACCTCGGGCCTCGCGCTGCCCAAGCCGCTGGTGCAGGCCTTCCAGTGGCCGGACATCGCCAACATCTTCACCGTGGATTCCGTGGTCACGGTGGTCGACGGCCCGGCCGCCGCCTCGGGCCAGTTCGCCGAGAACCCCGAGGCTGTCGACGAAGCCCGCCGCGCCGACCCCAACCTCGACCACGAGTCGCCGCTGCACGAGCTGTTCGAAGACCAGCTCTCGGCCGCCGACCTCGTGGTGCTCAACAAGACCGACCTGATGGACGACGCCGCGCGAGCGAAGGTCGAGGCGCTGGTGCGCGAAGAGCTGCCGCCCGAAGTCAAGATCGTGGCTGCCACCGAAGGCAGGCTGCCGCTCGCGCTGCTGCTGGGCCAGGGCCGCGCGGCCGAGGCCACCATTCACCTGCGCGAAAGCCACCACGACCACGAGGAAGACCACGACCACGACGAGTTCGACTCGCTCGTGATCGAGCTGCCGCCCGTGGACCGCGACGGCCTGCTCGCCGTGCTCGGCAGGCTGGTCGAGCAGCACACCATCTACCGTGTGAAGGGCTTCGTCGCCATTCCGGGCAAGCCGATGCGCCTGCTGGTGCAGGGCGTGGGTCGCCGCTTCGACCATCACTTCGACCGCCGCTGGCGCGATGGCGAGGCGCAGCGCACGCGGCTCGTGTTCATCGGCGAAGACCTCGACGAGGCGGTGCTGCGCAAGGCGCTGGAAGAGGTGAGCGCGGTCGCAGCCTGACGGCCTGAACGCATGCATCTGCTGAGCACCCAGCCCGGACGCTTCGTCGAAGACGACAGCGTCGTCACCCGGCTCGACCAGACGCCGGGCGACATCGTGGTGCTCAGCTCGGCCGACACCACGCTGGCGCTGCTCGCGGCGGCGCGCACGGCGCTGGCGGTCACCGACCCCGGCTATCCGTCGCTGCGGCTGGCCAACCTGATGCACCTGCGCCAGCCTGCGTCGCTCGACCTGTACATCGACGAAGTGCTGCAGCATGCGCGCGTGGTGGTGGTCGATCACCTGGGTGCGGAATCGGCCTGGGCCTACGGGCTCCAGCAGCTCGAAAAGCTCGCGAAGCGCAAGGGCCAGCAGCTCGCCATGTTCTCCGGCGACCTGCAGGAAGACGAAGACCTGCTTGCGCGCAGCACGGCGCCGCGCGCGGTGAGCCGCCAGCTCTGGCAGTACATGCGCAGCGGCGGGGCGGGCAATGCGATGCAGTTTTTGCGCGCGGTGGCCTTCCATGGGCTGGGCCACGGCGAAGCGCCGCTGCCGCCGCGCAGCCTGCCGCAGGTTGCGCTGCATGTGCCGCGCGGCATTGACGCTGCGCACACCGTGGCCGGCATCGACGATTTGCGCGCCGGGTGGCATGCGGGCGCGCCGGTGGTGGCGCTGGTGTTCTATCGCTCGCATCTGCTGTCGGGCAACACGGTGGCTTTCGATGCGCTCGCTGCCGCACTGAGCGCAGAAGGGCTGAACCCGTTGCCGGTCGCGCTCGATTCGCTCAAAGACCCGCTGTGCCTGTCCACACTGCGCGAGCTGTGCACCGAGCATGACGTGCAGCTCGTGCTCAACACCACGGCTTTCGCCGCGTTGGGGCAGGGCGCGCAGAACGAAGAGGGCGAAGGCATCGCGCTGGCCGGCGACGCACCCGTGCTGCAGGTGATCGTGAGCGGCGGCAACCGCGAGGACTGGCTGGCCGACAGCCAGGGCCTGCGCCCGCGCGACATCGCCATGCAGATCGCGCTGCCCGAGATGGACGGCCGCATCATCACGCGCGCCGTGAGCTTCAAGGGCCTGTCGCACCGCTGCGAACTTACGCAGACCGAGGTGGTGAACTACCAGCCCGAGCCTGATCGCATAGCTTTCGTCGCCGAGCTGGCGCGCCGCTGGTGCAGGCTGCGCAGCCTGCGTGCCGGCGACAAGCGCATCGCGCTGATCCTCGCGAACTACCCGGGCAGCGAGGGGCGCATCGGCAGCGGCGTGGGGCTCGACACGCCTGCCTCGGTGATGGCGATCCTGCGCGCGATGGCGGCCGAAGGCTATGCGCTGGGCGAGCCCGGCGCAATGCCCGCTGATGGCGATGCGCTGATGCGCAGGCTGCAGGAAGGCATCGCGAACGACCCCGCGCAATGGGCCGCGCGGCCGGCGTGGCAGAGCTACGGGCTGGCCGAGTACCGCGCATGCCTGGCAAAGCTGCCCGATGGCATGGCGGCGGCCATCGACGCGCGCTGGGGGCCGCCCGAACAAGACCCGATGGTGCGAAATAGCCGCTTCATGATCGCCGGCCTGCGGCTGGGCCGCGTGTTTGTCGGCATCCAGCCTGCGCGCGCACTGGGCACGCTGGGCGCAGCCGACTACGCGAGCTATCACGACGCGGAGCTGGTGCCGCCGCACAGCTATCTCGCTTTCTATTTCTGGCTGCGCGAGGCCTTTGCCATCGACGCGGTGGTGCATGTCGGCAAGCACGGCAACCTCGAATGGCTGCCGGGCAAGAGCATCGCGCTGTCGCAGACTTGCTGGCCCGACGCCATCCTCGGACCGCTGCCCAACGTGTACCCGTTCATCGTCAACGACCCGGGCGAGGGTGCGCAGGCCAAGCGGCGCACGCAGGCGGTCATCGTCGACCACCTGATGCCGCCACTCACGCGCGCCGAGAACCACGGCCCGATGCAGGACCTGGAACGGCAGGTCGACGAGTACTACGACGCACTGCTGGTCGATGCGCGCCGCGCCAAGGTGCTGCGCGCGCAGATCCTCGCGGCGGTGCGGGCGCAGCATCTGGTCGAGGAACTGGGCATGCCCGGCGCGGAAGACGATGCGGTGCTCGCACGCGTGGATGCCTACCTGTGCGAGCTGAAGGAAACGCAGATCCGCGACGGGCTGCATGTGTTCGGCGCATCGCCGCGCGAGCGGCTGCGGCGCGACACGTTGCTGGCGCTGGCACGCTATCCGGCTGCCGATGGTGCGGGCGCGAATGCCGGACTGCTCGGCGCGCTGTCGCAAGACCTGCTGCCGGGCGATGCCTTCGACCCGCTCGACATCGACGCGGCCCGGCCGTGGCAGGGCGCGCGCCCCGCGCTGCTGCAATCGGTGAGCACTGAAGCGTGGCGGCATCAGGGCGACACGCGCGAGCGGCTGGAACTGCTGGCGCAGCGTCTGCTGGAAGAGGGCGCATGCCCGCCCGAACTGCCGAAGGCCGCCGCCGTGATGGGCCGCATCGCGCAAAGCCTGGCGCCCGCGCTCGATGCCTGCGGTGCGCAAGAGCTGCTGCAACTCTCCCGCGCCCTGCAGGGCCGCTTTGTGCCGCCGGGCCCGAGCGGTTCGCCTTCGCGCGGCCGGCCCGACGTGCTGCCTACCGGCCGCAACTTTTACGCTGTCGATACGCGCGCCATTCCCACTCCCACCGCCTGGATGCTCGGCCTCAAGTCAGCCGCGCAATTGGTCGAGCGGCACATGCAGGAGCACGGCGACTATCCGGTGGCCATGGGCCTGTCGGTCTGGGGCACGGCCACCATGCGCACCGGCGGCGACGATCTGGCGCAGGCCTTCGCGCTCATCGGCGTGCGGCCCAAGTGGGCGCCGGGCAGCCAGCGCGTGGTCGATTTCGAGGTGCTGCCCACGGTCGGCATCGGCCGTCCGCGCATCGACGTCACGCTGCGCATCTCCGGCTTCTTCCGCGACGCCTTTCCCAATGCCGTGCAGATGTTCGATGCAGCCGTGCAGGCCGTCGCCGCACAGGAAGACGAAGACGCCGAGCGCAACCCGATTCGCGCACGCATCCTCCGCGAGGCCGCCGCGCTGGAGGCGCAAGGTGCTTCTCCGGAAGAAGCGCGCCAGCAGGCCGGCTGGCGCGTGTTCGGCTCCGCGCCCGGCAGCTACGGCTCGGGCCTGCAACCGCTGTTCGACCATGGCGACTGGCAGACCGACGACGACCTGTCGAAGGCCTACGTCGGCGGCAGCGCCCACGCCTACGGCCAGGGCAGCGACGGCGTGCCCGCCGCCGACGCGCTGGTTCGCCGCCTGCGCGCCATGAACGTCGTCATGCAGAACCAGGACAGCCGCGAGCACGACCTGCTCGACTCCAACGACTACTACCAGTTCCAGGGCGGCATGGTCGCCGCCGTGCGCCATTTGAGCGGCCGGCAGCCGGCGATGTACCACGGTGACCATGGCAACCCGCAGGCGCCGCGCGTGCGCACGCTGAAGGAAGAAATCAGCCGCGTCATCCGCTCGCGCGTGGTCAATCCGAAGTGGATCGACGGCGTGAAGCGGCATGGCTACAAAGGCGCCTTCGAGATGGCCGCGACGGTCGACTACCTGTTCGGCTTCGATGCCACCGCGCGCGTGGTCGGCGACCACCAGTACGCGATGGTGGCCGACGCCTATGTGCTCGACGAAGCCACGCGTGACTTCGTGAGCGAACACAATCCGCGCGCGCTGCACGACATGCTCAGCCGCCTGCTCGAAGCCATGCAGCGCGGCCTGTGGCAGTCGCCCGGCAACTACAAGAACCAATTGGAAAACCTGCTGCTCGACCACGAGCAGCAGATGGAAGGAAGCCTGCGATGACCACTGCCGCCCCGATGCCGGTGCCTTTTCCCTTTGCTGCGATAGCGGGCCAGCCGCATCTGCGCCAGGCGCTGCTGCTGGCTGCTGTCGACCCGGGCCTGGGCGGTGTGCTGATCGAAGGGCCGCGCGGCACTGCCAAGACCACGGCTGCCCGCGCGCTGGCCGAGCTGTTGCCGGGTGCCCCCTTCGTCACGCTGCCGCTGGGCGCGAGCCTCGAAAGCCTCGTCGGTACGCTGGACCTCGGGCAGGCGCTGGCCGGCCATGAGCTCAAGTTCGCGCCCGGCCTGCTGGCGCGCGCGCATGGCGGCGTGCTGTACGTGGACGAAATCAACCTGCTGCCCGATGCGCTGATCGACTCGCTGCTCGACGCGGCGGCCAGCGGCGTCAACGTGGTGGAGCGCGACGGAATCTCGCATCGGCACGCCGCGCGCTTCGTGCTGGTCGGCACCATGAACCCGGAAGAGGGCACGCTGCGCCCGCAACTGCTCGACCGCTTCGGCCTGTGCGTGCAACTGCGCAACATCGGGGACGCGGCTGAGCGGCAGGCCATCGTGCGTGCGCGGCTGGCCTTCGATGCCGATCCGCAGGGCTTTCGTGCGAAGCACGCACAGGAAGAGGCCGAACTGGCTGCTGCGCTGGTTCGCGCACGGGCGCTCGTGGGAGATGCAGCGGCGCTGCCGTACGGCGATGCGGTGCACGAGGCGGTCGGTGCGCTGTGTATCGAGGCCGGCGTCGATGGCTTGCGAGCCGATCTCGTGATGCTGCGCTCGGCCCGGGCACTTGCAGCATGGGAGGGCTCGGCTGCCATCACCACCGACCACGTGCAGCGCGTGGCAGAGGCCGTGCTGCTGCATCGGCGCAAGCCTGAAGCCGAGGCTGCGGCGCCGGCCCCCGCGCCCCGAGCCGCAAAGCCCGATGGGAGCAGTAACGGCAAAGATGAAGCAAACAGCGCAGGCGACGAAGACTGGGGCGCCATGCCCCCTGAACCCGTCGGCATCGAGCGCGTGAAGCCGCTGCGCCCGCTGATCGACCGCACGCAGGCCGCCCCAAAAAAAGCCTGAGCCTCCGGGACGCCGCACCCGCTGGCGCACGCCAGGGTGACCGGAGGCAGGGTTCGCAGAGGGACGCATGGCAGGGCCGCTCGCCGCAGGGCGCAGCCTTCGACTGGCCGCGCACCCTTGTGGCACGCGGCGCCGACCGGCTGCGCGCCGGGCACCTGCGCCATCGCTCGCAAGAAGCGCGCAGTGGCGCACTCCATTGCTTCCTGCTCGACTGCTCGGCCTCGATGCGCAACGACGGCAACCTCGCACGCGCCAAGGGCCTGCTGCTCGCGCTGATGCAGGAGGCCTACCAGCGCCGCGACCACGTCGCGCTGCTGTGCTTTGCCGGCGAGGTGGTCGAGCTGCGTCTGCCGCCACGCCGCGCCAGCGCCTGGAACGACGACTGGATCGCGCCTATTGCTGCCGGTGGTGGCACGCCGCTAGCGCTGGGCGTGCAGCGTGCCGGCCAGTTGCTCGCGAAGAGCGAAACGCGGCAACGCTGGCTGTGGCTGCTGACCGACGGCCGCAGCAGCGAAAGCCCTGCGCGGCCCGAGGCCGCCGATGTTGCGTGCGTGGTCGATTTCGAGGCGGCACGAGTGCCGCTGCATCGCGCCAAGCAGCTCGCCGCGCGGTGGGACGCGCGCTACCTCACCGTGTAGGGCTGATCGGCGGTTTTTGCACCGCCGTTGCGTTACCGTGCGGCATGAGCGTCAAAACCTGCTTCCTGGCCCTTGCGTTGAGCGTGACGCTGCCTGCTTTCGCACAACCCGCGGTGCCGCCGGATGGCGCGACTTGCCAGGCGGAGGAGGCATTGCTCGAACGCGACATCGATCTTGCGCGTTCCCGGGGCCAGATGTTGCGGCGGCGAGAGCTTGCCGAGGCATTGAGCGCGCTGCAGCTGCGTTGCAGCAAGACTGCGCCGCCGGCCGAGAGCCGCGCAGCTCGCATCGACAGGCTGGAGCAGGAGGCTCGGGCGCTTCGGCTGGAACTCGATCGCACCGAGGAGCAACTGCGCAAGCTGAAGAACGAGTCGCCCTGACGCCGATGCCGGGGCGCTTACGGAGCGGACGTCTCGGTTTCTTCAGGCGCCAGCATCGTCCCCCGACAGCCCGGCGAGCCGCAATGGCAGGGGTACTTCGACGGCGGTGAGCCGTCGTCCGCCGTCAGCGAGTAGTCGATGAACAACTCGTCGCCCGCGTCCACCGCCACCAGCGTCTGGAACTTGAGCACCAGCTCGCCGCCTTCGTCGTATTCCTCCACCGCTTCGCAGTTCGGCTCGCACGAGTGGTTCAGGTGGCGCGTGGCGTTGCCGCCCTTGGAGCCGTCGATGGTCTCGTGGTTCGTCAGTGTGAACAGGTAGGTGAGCTGGTCGTCCCAGACCTTGGTGGCGATTTCGGCCTTGGTATAGCGGCGGCCTTCGTACAGGCCGAGAAAGGCTTCGGCCGGCAGGTCGCGCGTGGCAAAGGCGCCGAGGCCGTGCACGCCGCTGGGGCCCACCCGGACGAAAGGGGTGGACGAGGTTTGCTTGCGATGCTTCATGGGGGAAAGAAGGAAATGGGGGGCGTCGAGATATCAAGTGATCGGCAGCTTCGCCACGAAACAGGTGCCTTCGTCCGCACAGGACGTGACCTCCAGCGTGCCGCCATGGGCCGAGGCGATTTCCGAGCAGATGTAGAGGCCGAGTCCCAGTCCGCCGCCGGGCTTGCTGTTCTCGGGGCGCCAGTAGGGCTGGAAGATCTTCGCGATGTCGCAGGGAGGAATGGGGTCGCCGCCGTTCGTCACCGACAGCACGAGCTGGCCGTTGCGCACGTCGGCGCGAACCACGATCGGCTGGTCCGGCGCGCCGTGCGCGACCGCGTTGCCGAGCAGGTTGGACAGCACCTGCTGGATGCGGCCCTGGTCGCAGCGCACCACGCCGCTGACCGAGAGTTCGTCGCGGATGTCGAGCGCGGGATGGGCGGCGCGCACTTCGTCGATCACGTCGTTGAGTCCCGAGGCCAGGAATTCGGTTTCGCGGATTGCGAGGCCCATGCCCGAGCCGAGCCGCACGCGCGCGAAGTCGAGCACGTCGTCGATCAGCGCCGACATGCGGCGCGTGCTGGCCTTGAGCCGGGCTCCGAGCTTGACGAGGTCGGGCTCCGCCTGCCGCCGGATCAACAGTTCGGCCGCGACGCCCACCGATGACAGCGGGTTGCGCAGGTCGTGCCCCAGCACGGCGATGAACTGCTCGCGCAGTTCGGCTGCGTCCTGCGCCGACTGCAGGGCCGTTTCGGTGCGCTCCTGCCGGGCTTCGGTTTCGAGCTGGCGCGCGATCAGGTCAGCAAAGGCGGTGAACATCGTCACCACCCGGGCATCGGACACCATGGCTGGGCGCGGGTCGATGGCGCAGAGGTTGCCGAAGTAGTCGCCGTTGCTGTGGATGATGGGCACCGAGATGTAGCTCTCGATGTTGTACAGGCGCGGTGTGTGATGGTTGGCGTAGACCGGGTCGGTGCTGGCGTGGTCGATCACCACGGGCTGGCGGGCCATGCGCGATTCGCTGCACAGCGTGGTCTCCACCTTGAGCTGGCCGCCGGGCTCCAGGCCGAACTGGATGGTGTCTTCCACCGCGCAGGCGGTCCAGGTGCCGTCGGTCACGCGGGCCACGGCGGCAAAGCCCATGCCGGTGTTCTGGCAGATGATCTTCAGCAGCGAGGGCACGGCGCTGATGCGGCCGATGGCGGCCACGTCCCGCGCGATGGCCTCGTCGCTGTCG
This sequence comes from Variovorax sp. OV084, assembly GCF_900111625.1. NCBI lineage: Bacteria > Pseudomonadati > Pseudomonadota > Betaproteobacteria > Burkholderiales > Comamonadaceae > Variovorax > Variovorax sp. OV084. The sequence goes on from NZ_FOII01000016.1 coordinate 53,207, forward strand.
ACGTCGGCGGCAGGCGCGAAGAGGGCGGCAGGCGTGTTCAAGGTGCTGGAATGGTACGCCAGGGCCCGCGAAGTCAAGGCTTGGGCTCGCCCAGCGAGGCCAGGCAGCCAACGATCGCATCGGCCGCTTCGTCCAGCCGCGGGCCGGGGCGCATCATCAGGTCGAAGCGCGCCGACGCAAAGCTGCACACGCGCCCGCGCTGGATGGCCGACATGGCCGACCAGCCGGGCCGCGAAGCCATGGCCGAGATTTCGCCGAGGGCCGAGACCATCAGCACGTCGGGGTTGGCGCGCACCACGAACTCGGGGCTCATCTTCGGGAACGGGCCGAGCGTACCGGGCACGGCGTTGCCGAGCCCGAGGCGGGCCAGCGTCTCGCCGATGAAGGAGCTTTCGCTGGCCGCGGCCATGCCGCCGTGCACTTCGAAATACACGCGCCGGCCCTGCCAGCCGGCGGGCACGCGCGCCTTGGCTGCGTCCAAGCCCGCGTCGAGCTTGCGCCAGAAGGCTTCGCCCGCACCGGGACGGCCGGTGGCGCGGGCCACGGTTTCCATCACGCGGCGCATGTCGGCATGGGTCTTGGCGTCCAGCGCCAGCACCTTGATGCCCAGGCGCTCCAGCGGCTCGGCGGCGCGGCTGCGCGGGCGCAGCAGCACCAGGTCGGGCTTGAGCGCGACGATGCGCTCGATGTTCGCGTCATCGATGCCGCCCACCTGCGGCAGCCCTTTGACCGACGCCGGCCAGTTGGCGTGGCGGTCGATGCCCACCAGCCGGTCGCAGGCGTCGAGCGCGCAGACGGTTTCGGTCAGCGAGGGCATCAGCGACACGATGCGTTTGGCCGGCGCCTGCAGTTCGAGCGTGATGCCGCGGTCGTCCTCGAGGCGGATGCCGGCTGCGTGCGCGTGCATCGCCGCCGGGCCGAGGCCCAGGGCCACGAAGGCCGCGGCCTTGGCGATCCGTCGCGCGGTGGTGGTGGAAAGGGGCGGGCGCGGGGCGGAAGAGTTCATCTGGCGGGCATCGTGAGCCCGCTATTGTCGCGGCGTCTGCATGCGCAGGCGCCGCGCCGCTTCTTCCTCGCGTGCGTCGTCCACCTCGCGCAGCACGTTGCGCAGGTCGACCGGGCCGGTCTCGTGCACGAACGCGCCCGTCAGCTCCGTCTCGGGGCGCAGCAGGCCGCGTTCGTAGAGGTGCCAGATCTCGTCGCCGTAGTGCGTACGCAGCAGCGCGGGCGCGAACTGGCCGAAGAAGTCGCGCAGGTTCCCGACGTCGCGCAGCAGCATGCGCCGCGCGTGGTTGTTGCCCGCGGCGTCCACCGCCTGCGGCAGGTCGATGATCACGGGGCCGTCTTCGGCCAGCAGCACGTTGAACTCCGAGAGGTCGCCGTGCACGATGCCGGCGCACAGCATGCGCATCACTTCCTTCAGCAGGCTGGCGTGGTGGCGTATCGCGTCTTCGGGCGAGAAGGCCACATCGTTCAGGCGCGGGGCGGCATCGCCGTTGGCGTCGGTCACCAGGTCCATCAGCAGAACGCCTTCGAGGAAGTTGTGCGGCGTGGGCACGCGTACGCCCGCGGCGGCCAGGCGGTAGAGCGCATCGACCTCGGCGCTCTGCCAGATGGCCTCGGTCACCTGCCGGCCGAAGCGCGTGCCCTTGGCCATGGCGCGCGCCTCGCGGGTGTTCTTGACGCGGCGGTTCTCGGTGTAGTCGACGGCCTGGCGGAAGCTGCGCTTGTCGGCCTCCTTGTAGACCTTGGCGCAGCGCGTCTCGTCGCCGCAGCGCACGACGTAGACCATGGCTTCCTTGCCGCTCATGAGCTGGCGCACCACGGTGTCGATCAGGCCTTCGTCGATCAGTGCCTGCAGTCGCTGGGGTGCTTTCATGAACGTGTCTCCTGGAGGAAGGTTCTCAGGCTTTCCGTGCCGATCTGGTAGAGCCCATCATGCCTGTGCGCGGCATAGCCGAGCCGGTGGTTGATGGAGAGCATGGGCTCGTTGACCTCGGCGTTGTGGGTAAAGGCCATCGCGACCTCGGGATGGTGCTCGCGCACGAGCTGCAGCATGGCGGCCTTCACGCCCTTGGCCAGGCCCTTGCCACGCCAGCGCCGCGCCACGGCTGTGAGCCGCTGGTGCATGCGGTCGGGGAAGCGCTGGTTCCAGGCGGCGTCGCACACCGCGACCACTTCGTCGCCGTCGAGCAGCAGCACGAGAAAGTGATCGCCGCCTCGGCGGTCCATGTCGGCGTACCAGGGAGGGAAGTCTTCGAGGTCGTAGCGCATCGGTGGCCGTTCGAGATTGGTGGTGGGCGCGTCGTTCAGCAGCGCGGATAGCGGCGCCATCAGCGTCGCGAGCCGTTCGAAGGGCACGCGGCCGGCGTGCACCTCGGCGCGCAGACCGTGGGCGGGTGCGAAGCCTTCGGCACGCCAGCGCGCGAGCGCCTGCCAGTCGAGGCCGGCGAAGGCCATGCGGTTCTCGACGATGCGGTGCTTCTCGACAGCGCCGATAACCTGCAGGAAGGCGTGGCCTTCGGGCAGGTGCGCCTTGATCGTCGCAACGGACTTGCCGTGCGCCTCCATCAGCGCCAGCAATGTGCGAAGCAGTGCGCTTGCCACGCCGCGGCGCCGGTGGGGACGCAGCACGCCGCCCCAGGTTTCGAGGAACGGCACGAACGCCTCGTACTCCGGCGTGCCTTCGCGGCGAAAACTCGCGCTCAGGCTGCCGATGAATTCGCCGTGCTCGCCGACGGCCAGCATGCGATGAACGACATACAGCGGGTTGGGCCGCTGCACGTTGTACCGGGTGTCGGCATCGGGAGCGATGGGGTCGCCGGGAAAGTCTTCTTCGGCGCGCAGGCGCCAGTACGCGAGGAAGTTGCCCCAGTCGGCTTCGCTCGCGCACTGGGGATCGAAAACAGTGGTCACGGTATGCCGCGCGGATGCGGCACGGGTTTCGAGCATGGTCGTTGGCCTTGATTCGACAAATGAACGGGGCGCCGCCGGCACATGCGTGCCGGTGGCGGCGTTTGAATCGGGGCGGCTTGGGGGCGTCGCGACGGCCGGAGGCCGCGCGGGGCAGACTGGCTACGCGATAGACGCGTGAACGATCAGCTGTTCAGATGAGGCCCGACAAACCGCACGTGCATGGGGGCATGAATTACAGCGTCTTCCATCGCGCACCTCCGCTTTCTGTGTGGTTGTCGAAGGAGCGAATGTAGCGGGCTTGCCGCGTGCTGTGAAGTGGCGTGTGGTTTTGGCGCATGCAACGCGTCAGTTCTTCATGCCGTGCACGATCGACGCTAGCAACGAAGACACGAAGACGGCCGCGATGAAGCGCAGCCAGCCGGGCTTGCGCTGCACGAAGTTGCTGATCGCCACGCCGCCCGTCAGCAGCCAGATCAGCGGGCTGGTGCCCGCGAGGAAGACGCTGACAACGTAGAGGGCTTGCAGCATCACGCTGAAGATCCAGCCGAGTTGGGAGGCGAGGCTTGGCACCTGCGCGGCGGCTTGCCCGGATGGGGGCGATGCCGCAGTGGTCGTGCGTGCCGTTGCAGGTGCTGTGGGCTTGGCCGGCTGGGGCCGTGCCGCTTCGCGCTGGGCCTTCTTTTCTTCCGCCAGTTGCTCGGCGGTTTTCTCCAGCACCGGTGCGGGCGCCTCCGTCGGCTGCCACCATGCGGGCCAGGGCGCCTTGCCTGCGGCGGATTGCTTGCGGAACTCACCTGCAGGGAGCTTGCGTTGAGAGGCCTGCGGGACTGCAGGTGTCGCTGTACCGCTTCGTTGGTGCTTGGCAGCCAGCGCACGCACGCGCTGCAGGTACGGCTCGCCACGCGCCGGGTCGGTCATCGCGATGAAGTTCGCGTAGCCGCGCAGCGCGCCGATCACGTCGCTGTTGCCGTTCCATTGCAGGCCCTGCGGTCCGTGCCGCTCCGCCTGGTGCAGTACGGCGCGAAAACGCCGCAGGGTGTCGCGGTCGATCGAGAGCTTGTCGTTCACCACGATGCCCGTCACATGCTGCTGCTGGTGCTTGCGCATGACCTGCTGCTTGTCCGGGTGCACCGTGAGGCCTTCGCTGGCCACGATCTGCTTCACGCGCCATAGCAGCTTGCCGGTGTCGCGGCTGTGCTCGGGGCCGGCCGAGAAGCTCAGGTCATCCGCATAGCGTGTGTAGCGAAAGCCCAGCTTGGCAGCGCTCGCGGCGAGCCGCGCGTCGAGGCGGCGGCACAGCAGGTTGGTCAGCATCGGGCTGGTTGGGGCGCCCTGCGGCAGCACGCGTTCGCCGCGCGCGACGAAGTAGCGCCGGCCGTCGAGCTGCACTTCGTCGGTCGGCGCCTCGGTGCACACCAGCGCCAGCAGGCTCGCCACCTGCGACGAATAGCCGAGCTGGCGGAACACGCCGCGTACGCGGCGCATGCCGATGGAGGGAAAGAAGTCTTTCAGGTCGAGGTTGATCACCACGTCCTGGCCCACGTGCGGCGCGGCATTGGTGAGGATCGAGCGACCCGGCAGAAAGCCGTGCACGGCCTCGTGAACCGGCATCTTCGCGAGGATGTTGTCGAGCACCCAGTACTGCGCACGCTTCATGCGCGGCATGGGCGCGGAGATGTGGCGCTCGCCACCGCTCTTCTTGGCGATGGTGAAGCGCTGGTAGTGGCTCACGCTCGCCACGTCGCGGTGCCAGGCGAGAAAGCGCAGCTCGCCGAGGCCGATGCCCATCGCCTGCGCCAAATCGCCTGCGTGGTCCAGCGCGGGCAGGGCGTTGCGGGCCAGTGCCTGGCTGTCGCTGTGCGCTTCGTTGAGACCGCCCGAAACGCCGTCGCCCACGTAGAGCAGCTCGCGCTGACGCCGCTCGTGCCACGCCACGGCTCGCGCATGGCGGCCTTGTGCGAGGCGCTGGCGGGTTTCCTCGCGGCGTTCGCGGGCCTTGGCCATGCGCTCTTGGCGCATCGTCTTCAGGGCCCTGTCACGGTCCTCGATGCCGCGCAGTTCGTCGCCGAGCTTGGAGAGCGCCGTCTGCAGTTCGCTTTCGCGGCGGATCAACTGGGCTTCGACCATCGGCTGCGCCGCGTCCTGCGGCCAGAAGCCGAGGCGCTGCATTTCCTCGAGAACGACTTCCTGCTTGGAGCCCTTGCGGATGCGCTCGTACAGCTCCTCGCGCGTGAGTGCCGAGTCGGGAATGGAAGAAGAGGAGGCGAGAGACTGCATGGTCATGGCGCTGCGCCACTGGCCGATGCACTGCTGATGATGAATCAGAAAAATTGCGAACGAAGCGGGAATCTCGTCGAAGAGCCTCGGGACTGGAGGGCTCCACTCGACGCCGTATGGCCATGGTGACGCCGATGAGCTTCGAGGAAGCCGCACTGTTATCGCGTCACCATGGCCATACGGCACAGTGAAGAGACGTCCAGTGACGCTTGGGAAGTGCTGTGTACGAGGACGGCGATACGCCGTCCGGATTGCAAGAGCCTTCCCGCTCCGTTCGCAAAAACAGTGTATCAGCCGATGTGTGCGGTGGTCCTTTCCTGATCGGTCGATGTTGCTGCCGGATTGGCCGACAAGCGCAGCGCGAGCATGTGCTCGCACGGGCCCTTGGTCATGCGGTGGCGGATGAAGTGGGAGCACTGGCAGTCGCCCGAGGCCACGCGCTGGTCGGCGTCGAGCTGCAGGCTCATGAGGTATTCGCGCTGCCCCGAAGCGCCCTTGCACTTGCCGCTCAGCGTGAGGCCGCCGTCGGGGCGAGCCAGCGTCTTCACGTTGGCGATGCGGCGCGCCTGCACCAGTTCGGCCGCTGCCTCTTCTTCGGGGCTGGCGTAGCGCAGCTTGTCCATGGGCAGCGGCTCGCGGCTCAGCTCGCGCAGCCGCCACACGCCGTGCGCAAGGTCGTACACCACGCGCCCGGCCTGCACATAACCGCCGAGGGCTGCATCGACCGTGAGGGTCGACAGGCCGGTGGCCGCTGCGAGCTCGGCCGTAGTGGCGCGCCAGCGTTCGCCCAGCGCCGCGAACACGCGCAGTTGGCTGTCCTGGTCGACCGTGTGGCGCGGCTGCAGCAGCTCGAAGTGGCCGTTGCGCGACCAGTCGTTGGCGGTCCAGCCCGAGAGGCCGAGCGTGAATTCCATATCGGGCAGTTGCGCTACCCAGAAGCTCGGCATGCCCGTGCCCAGCAGGTGCACCGTGAAGCCCTGCGCCACCGGCACGAGGCGTTCGAGCTGCAGCAGGCGGCGCCGGCCCCACACGCGGATGTCGATGTCGGAGGTGGCACTGTGCGTGGAGCGCGGGCACACCAGCTCGTGGCCCCAGGGCTCGAACAGGATGCGCACCGGCTGCCCCGGCCGCAGGATGAAGCGCAGCGAGCGCGGGCCCACGCGCTCCTTGCGCCGGCGCAGCACGAGGCAGATGTTGTGCACGTCCATCGGGTGCAGCTGCAGCCGCTGCGCGGGCAGCAGCATCGCGCTGCTCACTTGCAGGAAGCCGCGCACCCAGCTGTCGGGCACGTCGATCTTCGGCTCGTGGAAGGCCGGGTCGTTGTCGCTCTGCACCTGGAAGCCGCCGGGGTCGATGGCCAGGCGCGTGGTCTTGTAGTCGCGGATCTTCTGGAACTCGTCGTAGAGCGATTCGGAGTAGTCGACGTTGGTGGTGCCGAAGGCGTGGTCGCTCACGCGGTCGAAGATGTCGTGGCTGCACGAGAACATGCCGTAGCTCGACTCGTCCTGGCTGAAGCACTCGAAGAACACGCGGTCGGGGTGCACCGTGATCACCGGGTCGAGCACGAACCAGGCTTCGCGGTTGACCTGGTAGATGTGGTCGAAGTAGCGCTGCTGCGCGCTCATGAAGGGCTGCAGCACGGCCCGCTTGCTCTTGCGCAGCTCGGCCAGCTCGTTGCTGATGGGCGCCATCTGCGCTTTCAGCTGGTCGCTGCGCGCCATGAACTGCGCGAGCAATTCGTTCTCTTGCCCGGCCAGCCATTCGAGGTACGCGCTCTTGTCGCGCGGCTTGAAGCGCAGGTCGCCGACCACCACGTCGTGCAGCGCCGACATGCCTTCGCGAAACGGCAGGTGCCGGTTGATGTCGGCGACGAAGTGAACCGGCGCGCGCAGCGTGTCGGGCGCGAACTGCAGCGCCGTGCTGTTCGCGGTGTGCTGTGCGCCCGAGTGGCCGAAGTAGCGGTACTGGAATCTCATGCGGCGGGCCCTCCTGTGGAGGCTGCGGGCGGTGCGCGGCGCGGCGCGACGCTGCGCACCGATGCGGTCTGCAAGGGGTTGTCCAGCTCGGGGAAGGCGGCCTGGATGCTGCGCAGGCCGGCCACGTACTGGGCGCGCTCGGTGATGGCGCCAGTGACAGCCTGCCGTGCGAACACGCGCGCGACGATGCGTGCGATGTCTTCCGAATGCATCGCCTGCGCGGCCAGGAACTGCATGACTCGTGCCTTGGCCAAGCGGCCCCGGTTGGCCTGCGACAGCACGCTCAGGAAGTAGGGCTCCAGCCGCGCGAACACGTCGGGCTTCTGGCTCGCGGCCGAGGCCAGCCAGTTGGTAACGAACAACTGCATGCCGGGCGAGGGATGCTGGCTCAACTGCAGCATGTAGGTGGTGACGTCGGTCACGTCGAAATGCGTTGTGAGCAGCTCGCGGCCGAGGCGCTGGGCGCCAGCGTCCTTGTGATCGCACAGGCGTACCAGCAGCGCCGGCGTCCACTGGCTCGCGCCGCTTTGCGCGCCGAACCATTGGCGGGCCCAGTCGCGCGCGTCGTCCCAGCGGCTGTCGAACATGCGCAGGGCATCGCCTAGCTGCGCCAGCGTGCGTTCAGGGTTCGCGGCCAGCTGGTCCATGGCCCAGCGGCGTGCGGCGGCGGTGTCGACGAGGCCGAGGCTGGCGGTCTGCAGTACGTCGAAGCCTTGTGGGTCTTGCTGAGGAAGCAGCCATGCGCCGAGGCGCTGTGCGCCCTTGCTGCGCGCTTCGAGCAGGCGCAGCGTGACGGCGGGCTCGCCGCGGCGCGTGTGCTCGGCCAGCGGGCCGCACAGCCATTGCAGCAGCGCATCGAACACGCCCTCGGCGGCTTCGGCGCGGAACAGTTCGTCGCGCAGCAACGGCATCAGCGCGGCACCGAAGTCCGGGTGCGTGGGCAGCAACTGCGCGAGCCGAGGCGCGACAGCTGCGCGCACGGCCGGCATCGGGCTGCTGCAGAAGGCGGCGAACAGCTCGGGCTGGGTAACCAGCGTGGCGTCGGGCAGGGCCGTGAACAGCCGCACGCCGGCACCGCGCAAACGCTCGTCGTCGGACTGCAGCAGGCGCGTGAGCACGCCCACTGGCAGGCCCTGAACCGACGCCGGGTGCAGCAGCAGCCATTCGGCCGCGGTGCGCACCACGTCAGGGCTCGCATGGTCGAAGAGCGCGAGCAGTTCGGGCAAGGGCGCCTTGGCGGCCGCGGTGCGCAACAGGCCTTGCAGGGCCCACTGCAGGTTCTCGCAGATGGCGTCGAGCTCGGGTTGCCCGGCATCGCAGGCCGAAAGCCATGCGAGCAGGCTGCCGCACAGGGCATCGAGCGTTGACGGGTTCGGGGCGGCGGCCTGCAGAAGCAGGCGCGACGCGCGGCGCACTTCGGCATCGGCCGAGGTCAGCAGCATCAGCAGAAGGTCGACCTGCTGGCTGTAGAGGCCCGGGTCCTGCGTGATGCATTCGAGTGCAAGGGCGCGCGCCTCGGCCAATGGCGAGCTCAGCAGCGCAGGCAGCCAGGGCAGGGCCGGCGCACCCGCCGCGATGCGCTGGTGCGCGATGGCAAGGGCGAAGCGCGCGGTGTCATCCCAGCTGCTGCCCAGCAGGCGCCAGACGGCGGGCGCCTCGAGCGCCTCGCAGAAGGGCTTGTTGTCCTGCAGCGCGCGCGCCGCAAAGGCATGCACTGCGCCGCAGCGGCCTTGCTGCATCAACTGCAGCAGGGCCCGTGGATGGCGGTCCCAGCGCTCGGGCCAGGCTTCGGTGCGGTTCAGGCGCTGCGCGGGCAGCGGTGTGTTGCGGCGCCAGCGCAGCCCGCCGCGCTGGGCTTCCCATTCGGCGTCATGGCGGTGCAGCAGCTGCATCAGCACCAGCCAGCGGCTGTAGGGGCCGGTGTGCCAGCTGAGGGGCTCGGGTGTCCAGCGGGTTTCGCGCTGCTGGCCGGCGGTGCCGGCTTCGGCATCGTCGGCCGCGAGCAGCACGCCCATGGCCAGCTGCAGCCAGCTTGCCTCGTCGGCCGTGCCGGCCAGAGCCAGCCGGCGCAGGCTGCGCCAGGTGCGGCGGCGCAGGTAGTCGCGTGTGCGCTGGCTGTAGGCGAGGCGGCTGTCGGGCCGCACGATTTCCTTCGCGATCTCGACATAGCGGCCATTGACCTGCGCCCAGCGGCCACCCGTGCGGAAGGCCGCACGCTGCGTTTCGAGGCGCTGGTGCAGCACGCCGAGCAGGGCGTAGTCGCCCGCGAACTCCGCGCCCTTGTACAGCCGGCGCCATGCGCGGAAGCTGCCGGCTGCGAGCTGCAGTGTTGGCGCAATTTCCATCAGGGCTGTGCGCGCGAGCCCGTCGGCTGCCGGGCTTTCGAGCAGCGCGAGATCGAACAGCTGCTCGACCCAGGCCGCGTACTTCAGACCATTCCAGAGCGCGGGGTCGGCCAGGTGCTGCCGAAGCAGCGGCATGGCTTGTTCAACGGGCAGCTCGCTCATGGTGGCCCAGGCGCGGCGCAGCGGCGCGGGCCAGTCGTCCACGATGCGCGCCGTTTCGGCCGCGCGCTGTTCGGCAGGCCAAAGGTTCAGCGCGGCCCAGCGCGCAGCGCGGGCGACTACGGGCGTGCGGCCGCGCCGGGAGAGTTCGCGCATCGCCTCGAACGCACCGCCGTCGCCGCAGCGGCCGATGGCCCAGGCGATGCAGTAGTCGAGCAGCGGCTCGCCGGTTTCGATGTGGTCGATAAGTTGCGGCACGGCTGCAGCCAGCCGGCGCTCGCCGATGCGCCACACCACGCGGCTTCTGCGCACCGGGGCCAGCAGGCGCCATGCATCGGGGCGGATGCTGGCCAGCAGCACGGCGTCGCCGGGGTGTGCGAGCACGGCGGTTGCAGTGGTAGTGATGACGGCCTCGGCGACCGCCCCTTCGATCGCATAGCCCTGCGCGATCTGCGCTGCCACGGCGCGTTCGAAGGCGGCGTTGGCGGCCTCCAGTGGCAGCGGCGACGGCGTGTAGACCGTTTCCTTCCACTGCAGCCCGTCGCGGCTGGTGCTCACGTGCACCACGTGGCCCGGCGCTTCCGGCAGGGCGAACAGTTCCACGGTGCTGAAGCCCGCGGCGCCTGTCGCGCCCGGCTTCGTGCGGATCAATTTCTCGGAGCGAATGCGCTTCACGCGGAGGCCTCCCTGCCTTCGGTTGGGTGCTTGTGCTTTTTGTTTCGCTGCGCATCTTAGCGGCCATGCGTGCCAATTTGCGCGTGTGTAGCATCGCGGCCTGAGATTCACCCCAGACATCTTTCCCATGCCGAATGCAGAACAGACCCCTCAGTCGAGCTTTCTCTACTTCACGGGCCAGGGCTCGGACAAGGTCTACCAGGTGCACCTGCGCCTCAAGGACGACGGTTGGGTGGTCGACTACGGCAACGGCCGGCGAGGCGGCACGCTCTCAACCGGCACCAAGACCAGCAGCCCGGTCGCCTACGAGGCGGCGCTGAAGATCTACGACAAGGTCGTGAAGGAAAAGACGTCGAAAGGCTACACGCCCGACCAGTCCGGCGCGCTCTACACCTCGACCGACCTGGCCGGCCGCATGAGCGGCGAGCTGCCGCAACTGCCCACGCTGATCCTCGAAGAGCAGGCCGCGCGCTACTTCGACGACCCGGGCTGGGGCCTGCAGGAAAAGGCCGATGGCGAGAACCGCATCCTGCTGATCGAGGGCGAGGCGGTGCGCGGCACCAACCGGCGCGGACTGTTCGTCGATATTCCGCAGGCCTGGGTCGGCGTTGCGGATGCGCCGGCGGGGCGCACCGTGATTGCCGGCGAGCACGTGGGCGATGCCTTCATGGCCTTCGATCTGCTGGAACTTGGCGGGCAAGACCTGCGCGCCGCGCCGTTCATCGAGCGCTTCGGGCATCTGCGCAAGGTCGCTGAGCTTGTTTCGTGGATGACCGTGCTCGAACTCGAACTCACCGCCGAGGGCAAGCGCCGCCGCGCCGCCGAGTTGCTGGCCGCGCATGGCGAAGGCTATGTGCTCAAGGCGCTCGACGCGCCGTTCTCCGCAGGCCGCAGCAGCACCAGCCTGAAGTTCAAGTTCAACCAGAGCGCGACCTGTGAGGTGATCCGCGTCAACGCTCAGCGCTCGGTGGCCGTGGGGCTGCGCGACGAGGCGGGCGTGATGATCGACCTGGGCAACGTGACCGTGCCGCCCAACGAGGCGCTGCCGGCCGTGGGCATGCTGGTCGAGGTGCGCTATCTCTACCGCTATGCGGGCGGCAAGTTCGAGCAGCCCGTCTACAAGGGCCAGCGGCCGGACATGACGCCTGCAGACGCAGTGCTGTCGCAGGTCACGCGCATCAAGGATCGAAGCGCGGTCCTCGACGACGAAACGGCCTGAGCGCCAGTCAACCCGAAGAACCGAAAGCCGCGCGCAGCTTCGCCGCGAGCCGGTTCGCTTCAGCGGCGGTGGCGATGTTGGTGAAGCCCATCAGCAGGCCCTGGTCGGCAGGCCCCGCAACGCCGCGTGCCGACAGCGGCTGGCAGTTCAGCCCCGCCTGCTGTGCGCGGCGGGCCAGCGCCACATCGCCTTCACGGCGCCCGTCGAATCGCGCGATCAGGTGCATGCCGCCACTGCGCAGGTCGACGCGCACCGTGTCGCCGAAGGCCTTCAGCAAGCCGGCCACGAGCATTGCGCGCCGCCGTGCATAGAGCAGGCGCATCTTCTTCAGGTGGCGCGAGAAGTGCCCCTCGCGCATGAAATCCGCCACCACGGCCTGCGTGATCTGCGGACTGCCGTTCGACCATGTGCGCGCGGCCTCCTCGAAGCGCGCGCGCAGCGATTCGGGAACGACCAGGTAGCCCAGCGCCAGCCCGGGGTAGAGCACCTTCGAGAAGCTGCCCGCGTACAGCACGCGGTCGTGGCCGTCGAGGCTCTTGAGCGCCGGCAGCGGCGCTCCGGCATAGCGGTACTCGCCGTCGTAATCGTCCTCGACGATCCATGCGTTCGCCTGCGAGGCCCATTCGAGCAGCTGCAGCCGGCGCGCGAGCGTCATCGACACGCCCAGCGGCGCCTGGTGCGAGGGCGTGACGACGGCCATGCGAGCCTTCGGTGCCTTGCGCAGGCCGCGCGCGACGACGAGGCCGTCTTCGTCCACCGGCACGGGCACCGTGCGCTGGCTGGCGGCGCGTAGCACTTCCTGCGTCGGCGGAAAGCCCGGGTCTTCGATCCACACGCGGTCGTCTTTCTTCAGCAGCGTGCGCGCGACGAGCGCGAGCGATGCGCGGTAGCCGCCCGTCACCAGCACCTGCGAGGCGTGGCACGACACGCCGCGCGACACCAGCAGATAGGCCGCGATGGCTTCGCGCAGCGGGGGGTAGCCGCAAGGGTCGCCGTAGAACATGTCGGCCGCGTTCGTAGCCCGCGCACGGCGGGCCGTGAGGCGCGACCACAGCTTGCGCGGGAACGCGTCGAGCGCCGGAATGCCCAGCTGCATGGGCGGTGGTTTGCCCGGCTGCTTGAGCGCATCGCCGGAAGCCCGCGTATCGGTGCGCCGTGGTTCCCGCCGCGTGGGCCGATGCAGCGGCAGCGACGGCGAAACCACGGTACCCGCCTGCCCGCGCGAAGAAAAATAGCCTTCGCCCATCAGCTGGTTGTAGGCCGTCTCGACGGTGCCGCGAGCCACGCCGAGCTCACCGGCCAGGCTGCGCGCCGATGCCACGCGGTCGCCGGGGCGCAGCGTGCCTTGTTCGATGGCGCTTCGGTAGCGCTCGTAGATCTGGCGGAACAGCGGCGTTTCTTTTGCGCGGTCGAGCTTTGGCGTCATGGCCTGGTCATTTTCAAGATTCTTGGCTCTTTTCGATGGGGCATCGTAAATCCATGATCGACTTTCCAAACAGCCTGGAAGGAAGAAGCGCAATGAGCGAGAAGGTATTTTTGGCAGGTGCCACCGGAGCGGTCGGCGCCGCGCTGGTTCCATTGCTTATCGAAGCGGGCTATACCGTGCATGGCAGCACGCGTCGCGCTGACCGTGCGGGCGTGCTGGAGGCGCAGGGCGTGCATCCGGTCGTCGTCGACGTGTTCGATGCGGCGGCGCTGCGGGCCGCGCTGGTGCGCATCGCGCCGTGGGGAGTGATCCATCAGCTCACCGACCTGCCCAAAGACCTGGATCCGAGCCGCATGGCCACGGCTGTGGTGCTCAATGCGCGTGTGCGCACCGAGGGCACACGCAACCTCGTGGCCGCCGCGCAGGCTTCGGGTGCGAAGCGGCTGGTGGCGCAGAGCATCGCCTGGGCCTATGCGCCCGGCCCCAAGCCATTTACGGAAGAGCAGCCGCTCGATACGGAGGCGGAAGGTGCGCGCCGCATCAGCGTCGACGGCGTGGTTGCGCTGGAGAAATGCGTGATGGCTGCGCAGGGCATGACCGCCACTGTGCTGCGCTATGGGCAGCTCTACGGTCCGAACACTTCGACCGATACACCCAAAGGCCCGAGCCCGTTGCACGTCGCGGCCGCGGCGCGGGCTGCGTTGCTGGCATTGCAGCGTTCGACCGGCGGCATCTTCAACATCGCCGAAGACGGCGCCGAGGTCAGCACCGAGAAGGCGAAGCGCACGCTGGGCTGGCGTGCCGATGCGCGACTGTCTCAAGGAGCCATGCCATGAACGCGATGCCTCTCTTCCTGCGCCACCGTGCGCGCGCCGGGCTTGCGGCGCTGACTGTTGCAGCCATGGGTTGGGCATTGCTGCCGCACGCGAGCAGGCAATCGACCGTGCAGTTCATCGACGACATCTGCAGCGCCGTGAGCCGACCGATGTTCGCATCGGCGCCGGCCCCCGAAGGCTCAGCCGCCGCGGCACGGCCGCAGACCTCGACCAAGGTGATCTCCTGCGAGGCGCTGCCCAACGTGCCGGGCAAGTCAGTCACCACCGTCCTCGTCGACTTTCCGCCGATGGCCTATTCGCCGGCTCACAGGCATCCGGGTTCGGTGACCGCCATCATTCTGGAAGGCACTGTGCGCTCGCAGCTGGCCGGCGGTCCGGTAGGCGACTACAGGCCCGGCGAGACCTTCTTCGAGCCGCCGCGCACGCTGCATCTGTTCGCGGAGAACCCCGATCCGGTGAAACCTGCGAAGCTGGTGGCGGTGTTCGTGGCGGAAGAGAACTGCGGGCCGCTGCTGCTGCCACCCTGAGCTACCGCACCCGGTCTCCGTCGCGAACCGACTCCACCGCGCCGTTGTAGAAGCGAACGATGCCCAGGAAGTTGCCCTGGCCGCGGTGGTAGACCCAGTCTTCCATCGGCACGCACTGCTGCGTTATCACTTGCTGCGCGGGGCCACCGGGGTAGGGCGACAGCACCCACGCCACCTGCGGGCGGGGCACACAGACGAACTCCTTCGACATCGGCTCGCCGCACTTCTGCACCACAGAGAACTTGGAGTCGCCGACGCCGGAGAGCGAGCCGTTGCAGCTCAGCGATTGGGCCGATGCGACGCCGGTGTGCATGACGGCGGCAAGTGGGAGGAGTGCGATCGCGGCGAGTGCGCGCATGGTGTCGATGGGCTCCTTGAGCAGCCTGGGACTGCGGTGGGCCCCGATAGTTTCTCTTGCCGTCATCACGACCGCGGGCCACGCAGCTTGGCGACGCCGAAGCCCAGCGCCAGAGCCGCGCAGAGAAAAACCAGCAACGCGAGCCAGACCGATCGCGTGAACGCATAGGTGCCCAGCGTGGCGCCCGCGGCGAGCGCCACGGCCAGCCATTCGAGCACCGGGTCGATCCAGCTCCTGGGCTTGCTGCTGCGTTGCGCGGCCAATGAGCGTTCGTGCTTTTCGATCTGTTGCTGGGTTTGCGGCTTTCGCGGCTTCCGTTGCCTTGGGTCGGGGAAGAGAGCTCTCAGCGCCGGCGTGGGCCATGCGTCGTCCGGCGATGCGCCGATGCCCGCCAGTTGCCAGACCGCGTCCGCATCGCGGCGTGAGAGATCCGACATGAGGCCATCGAGCACCTTCTTGTCGTTCAAGCGGTCGATGGAGGCTAGCTCGGCGCGCAGCCACGGCTCTGCATCGGCGGCATCAGGCAGCCCCTGGGTCCGCAGCAGGATGTGACTCTCGAAGCCGCGTGCGGTCCAGGCTTCGAAGCCTTCGTAGAGAGGTCGGTAGCGCTCGCCGATGGCCGCGATCACGGCTTCGCGCCGCGATGCGAGCCGCCGCAGCGCGGAGGTTTTGTCGGTGACGAGGTACGGGTAGGCGGCGTCGGCGCCGAATTCTTCCAGGCATTCCTCGCGCTCGATAGCGCTTTCTTCATCATCGATGTCGTATGCGTCGACGAAGCGTGCGTGGCGGATGTCGCTCTCGCTGAAAAGCGCTCGCCAGAACAGCGGGAAGAAGGCATTGGCCTCGAGCTCCCCGCCGTGGCCGAAGAAGCCGCGCCATTCGTTGCGGCTGCCTTCGGGCATGCGGGGCAGGGTCGAGCTGGACAGGTAGACGGGGTGGGACATCTTCTTCGCTCCGGGCAAGGGGCGGGCGTCATCTTACGGGCGCGGGCGCAGATTGCTTTCTTGTAATCCGCGTGTCAGGCGATGGCCGGATGGGCTTTCCAGAATCCAGCGCGTGCAGTTCTCATCACTCGCCATTCATCATCCCAAGGAACACCATTCATGAAACGCGCATTCCTCACCACCACCGCTTTCGCCACGTTGCTCGCCGCATCTGTCACAGGCGCCGCCGCATCGGGCACGCACGACAACGCTATCGGCAAACCCGGCGTGGCCGCCAAGGCGACTCGCACGGTCCAGGTCGACATGACCGATGGCATGCGCTTCACGCCAGCCGACATCAGCGTCAAGCAGGGCGAGACCGTGCGCTTCGTGGTCAGAAACTCCGGCAAGCTGAAGCACGAGTTGGTACTTGGCACCCAGCAGGACCTGAAGGCGCACTACGCTTCCATGATGAAGAACCCCGAGATGGAACACGCTGAGCCGAACATGGTGACGCTCGCGCCAGGCAAGACCGGCGAGGTCGTCTGGCAGTTCACCAAGGCGGGCAAGGTCGACTTCGGATGCCTGCAGGCGGGGCACTACGACGCCGGGATGAAGGGCGTGGTGAACGTGGCCAGTGCCGCGGGCAAATAGGCCTGGGCGCGGCGCGATTGTTTCCATCACATGAACGCCGCGGTTCCTTTTGCTGCGGGTTTTTACCTACTCATCGGCTCACAATTCATCTCACAGACCAGCCCACAAGCGAATCTGGATGAACAGGCCCCGAGCGAGGTGGCCGCCCCCCGAAGGGACGGTGACCCACCCAAGACCGGTTCGAAACCATCCCGTATGCAAAGAACTGAATTGAAGGAAATCTAAATGACCGCCTCGAAGCTCCTCTCCGCCATCTCCATCGCACTGCTGGCTGCTGCCGGTGCCGCTCATGCCGAAAGCTATGACGGTGTGCATCAACTGACCTCGGCCACCAGCCGCGCCGACGTCGCCAGCCAGGCCTTGGTGGCCGCACGCAGCGGCAACCCCTATGCCGACGGCGCCAACTCGGGCCCCGTGCAACTGATCGCCTCGACGACCAGCCGCGCTGCAGTCCGTGCTGAAGCGGTGGCTGCCGCCCACAGCGAGAACCCGTATGCCGAAGGCGTGACCTCGCGTGTCGCTCCGGTGCTGGCAAGCGGTGTCGATCGTTCCACCGTGCGTGCCGCAGCCCGCGCTGCTGCTCGTGGTGACGCTCTGCCGCTGTAATCGACAACGGCAACGCGCATAAATAAAAGCCGGGCCCTGCGAAAGCGGGGCCCGGCTTTTTGTTTGTTTGTCCAGGGGGCGAGCTAGTAGACGCGCTCTTCGATCGGCCCCACGCGGTCCGGATAGAACGCCACGTAGTCCTTGATCTGCGAGACATGCTCGTACGGCGACTCGTAGGTCCACACCGCATTCACCGAGCGCTCGCCGCCGGCCGGAATGCTGTAGTAGTTGCACTCGCCCTTGTACGGGCAGTAGGTTGCATGAGACGTGCGCTCGAGCAGCGACATCTTCACGTCCTTGCGGGGTATGTAGTGCACGGTTCCGAAGTGCGCCTCGCGCAGCGTCAGCGCTTCGCGCGTATCGGCGACGACGCAGCCATCGACCGACACCACCACGCGAAGCGGGTTGGGTGCAATGGTGATCGGATGGTCGGGGCCGGGGGTCTTGATGGTGCGTTCTGCGGTAGCGAACATGAGAAAGCTCCTTCGGGCAATCGGGGTGACGCAAGAATCGGCGGATGCGCATCTTGCCGCGATGCCGTGGCGATTAGAAGTAGCCAGAAAATCGACCCATTCGCGACATGGTTAAAGACCGCGAATTCATTTGAATGGCTCTGGGAGCCTTTCGGATTGTGATTCAGCATGTAAGGAATACTGAAGTTCCATATCTTCGGTGCGCAGGTTGCGTGTGGTCACGAATGTGTGTGCTTCACGCATCAGCCTTCGATGAGTCGAAGGCCCACGGTACCGCCGATTACCAGCGCGATGCATGCCATTCGCGGTGCGGAAAGGGCCTCGCCGAAGAACAAAACGCCCATCAGCACCACGCCCACCGAGCCGATGCCGGTCCAGATTGCGTAGGCCGGGCCCAGCGGCAGGTAGCGCAGCGCCCTGGCCAGCAGGTAGATGCTGAGCAGCGCGGTCGACACGCCCACGACCGACGACACGAGCCGTGTCCAGTCTTCCGATCGCTTGAGTGCGGCGGCCATCGCGATCTCGACGAGACCTGCCGCCAGTAGAAATATCCAACCCATGAAAAAACTCCTTCGATGCTGTTGCGGGTAGAGCCGAACCGGATAATTCCGGGCCGGGCACCGATCAACAAGTACGCACCTTTTGGTAACCATGGGAAATTCAAAGACGCCATCGAAGAAGTCCGAGCCTGTGGAAGAAGCCGAGGCGGCACCCGCCGATGTGTGGAATGCCGACTGCCCTTCGCGCCGCGTGCTGGAGCTCATTGCCAACAAGTGGGCGCTGCTGGTCATTCCGCTGCTGCGCGGCAAGCCGCAGCGCAACAACGAACTGCTGCGCAAGGTTGGCGGCATCTCGCAGAAGATGCTCACGCAGACCCTGCGCGACCTCGAGCTCAACGGGCTGGTGCTGCGCGAAGACCACCAGACGGTGCCGCCGCACGTCGAGTACAGGCTCAGCCCGCTCGGCCTGTCATTGAGCAAGACGCTGATCGCCGTAGACCGCTGGGCCGAGGCGAACCATGCACAGATCGACGCGGCGCGGCACCGTCAGTGATACCTTCGCCCGACCTCGAGCGATCCATCGAAGGACCGAAGTGAAGAAGAACAAACTCGCCACGCTGTTGCTCGCTGGCCTATTGGCCGCCAGCGCCTGGGCCCAGGACTGGCCCGCCAAGCCCGTGCGCGTGATCGTGCCCGCGCCGGCCGGCAGCTCGCTCGACCTGATCGTGCGCACGCTGGCCGACCGCCTGCGCGTGATGTGGAAGCAGCCCGTGGTGGTCGAGACCAAGGCAGGCGCGGGCGGCCTGATCGGCATGGACACGGTGGCCAAAGCACCGCACGACGGCTACACGCTCGGCATCGGCTTCAACGGCCCGATTGCCTTCGGCCCCTACATGTACGCACGCATGCCCTATGCGCCCGCGCGCGACCTTGTGCCCATCGTGCTCACGACCTCGCAGCCCAACGTGCTGGCGGTGCAGGCGGGCAACCCCGCGAACACGCTGCCCGAGTTCGTCGAATGGGCGAAGAAGCGTGGCAACAAGTTCAGCTATGCGTCGGTGGGCGCGGGCAGTTCGTCGCATCTCACGATGGAGTTGTTTCGCAGCGCGGCGCATATCGAGGCGGTGCACGTGCCGTACTCGGGCTCGCCGCCCGCGGGGCTGTCTCTGGCGGCCGGCGACACGCAGGCGCTGTTCACGGTGGCGCCCGCGCTGCTGCCGCTGATCCAGGGTCAGCGCGTGAAGCTCATTGCCGTGACCAGCGCCAGGCGCTCTGAACTCATGAAAGACCTGCCCACCGTGGCCGAGTCGGGCTACCCGGGTTTCGAGTCGCTGGCCTGGAACGGCTTGTTCACCGCCAGCGGCACGCCGCCCGAGGTGGTGCGCCGCATCAATGCCGACGTCAACGCCGTGCTGCAGGAGCCGGCGGTGCGCGAACTGCTGGCCAACCAGGGGCTGGTGGCGGGTGGCGGCTCGCCGGAAGAATTCAAGGCCTTCATCGACAGCGAAGGCCGCAAATGGGGTGCGATCATTGCCAAGGTTGGCATCCGCCTCGACCAATAACACTCCCACACTCCCGACAACCCACGACAGAAGACTCCAGGAAGAGAAAGAACATGGAACAGCAGTTTCCCCGCGACATCTACACGGAACCCGAGCCCGATCCGCACACGCTCGCCAACCTGGGCCCGCTCACGGGCCTGGCGGGCCTGTGGATCGGCAAGGCCGGCCACGACGTGAGCCCGAAGGAAGACGGCCCCGAGGCCGAGGCCTACATCGAGCATGCGGAGTTCCAGCCCATCGACGCGCAGACCAACGGGCCGCAGATCTTCTACGGGCTGCGCTACCACCTGCGCATCGTCAAGCCCGACGACGTGGAAACCTTTCATGACCAAGTCGGCTACTGGCTGTGGGAGCCCGCCACGGGCGCGCTGATCCAGACGCTGTCGATCCCGCGCGGGCTCACGGCCATGGCCACGGGGCACGCGAAGGCCGAAGACCGCAGCTTCAGGCTCGAAGCTGTGCGCGGCGGCGAGACCAACGGCATCGTGGCCAACCCGTTCCTGGAGCATGCGTTCAAGACGCTGCGCTACAGCATCGAAGTGACCATCCACGACGACGGCAGCTGGTCGTACGAGCTTGAAACGGTGCTCAGCGTGCTCGGAAAGCCCGAGCCCTTCAGCCACACCGACCGCAACACGCTGCGCAAGATCGGCGAGCCCACGCCGAACCCGACTGCACAGGCTGCAATGGCGGCAAACGCCGCAGCCTGAGGCGCTACTTCGCGAGTGCCGCTTCCACGTCCGCCTGGAACTTGGCCGAGCACCACTCGGTCGCGCCGAAGTACAGCGACGCTTGCGCACCGCTCGCGAGCGTCGATTGCGCAGACACGCCGAGCGCGAAGTCTTCGTCGAGCGCACCCCAGAACGATTCGACGTTCTTGCGCCAGTAGTTCACCGACTTCTCGGTCTTCGGCAGCCCGGGAACGAGCGTGCTCGCGATCACGCGCGAGCGCCCCGGCGATTCGGGCAGCACGGTGAACGCGTTGGCGTGGTCGCCCTCGTGCAGGATGAAAGTCGCCGGGAAGAAGTAGTAAATGATGTTCGAGTGCGGCCCCACCTGCCATGCCTGCGTGGGCGTGCCGCGCAGGCTTTCGATGCTGCGCTTGGGCAGGAACAGGCGCTGGTGCTGCCGGTCGTGGTCGGCCATCAGCAGGTTGTCGTAGAACAGCGCGGCGATGCTGTTGCGGTGCGCGTACTGGAAGTGATACGTCTCCAGGTTCGCCTCGAAAGGGATCTTCCAGTTGGCCGCGTTGTCGAAGGCGTGCTGGTGAAACGGCACCCAGCTGTCGTAGCCCCATGAGCGCAGGTCGGCGCCGAATCGGCCCAGCCAGTTGTCGATGTCGATCCTGGCGCTTTCGCCGTTCGCCACTACACGGGGGATGGCCCAGACGAAGCCCAGCGCTTCGGCAACCGGCACGCGCGCCAGGCCGCAATCCGATGCTGGCGCATGCGGAAAATCTTCCACCGACGGGCGCCCGCGCAGCGTGCCATCGAGCCCGTAGGTCCAGCTGTGGTACGGGCAGATCAGGGCGCGTTGATTCGATGCGCCGGGCGGCTTCAACCGCGCGCCGCGGTGGCGGCAGGCATTGACGAAGCCGTTGAGTTCTCCTTCTTGCCCGCGCACAAACATCAGCGGCATGCCGGCCACGTCGATGGCGAACGAATCGCCGGCATTCGGGAGAGACGCCGAAGGGCACAGCGCCAGCGGATAGCGCCTGAAGATGCGCTCGACCTCCCGTTCATGGCGTTCAGGATCGAGATAGCGCGTCACCGGACTGACGCCCGGCTCACCGCGCTCGCTGCCGCCGGTCTCGATCAGCGCGAGAGCGCGCCGGATCAGTGCAATCTGTTCTTCATGCTGCATGCGCGCGATTCTGGCGAGCGAGTCGTGCGGCGGCTTGCTTCAACTGGTCGTGTTTCTCTGCCCGGATAGAACAAACACGCATAGCTCATAACCGGTTATATCGATAGCCTCAGGGCATGGACCTGAAACAGCTGGAGTACTTCATCCGCGTGGCCGAACTCGGCAGCTTCACCCGCGCGTCGGACGTCATCGACATCGCGCAGCCCGCATTGAGCCGCCAGGTGCGCCAGCTGGAAGTGGAGCTGCGGCAGAACCTGCTGGTGCGCAACGGCCGCGGCGTGGTGACCACGGATGCCGGCAAGCGCCTGCTGGAGCATGGCCGCGGCATCCTCCACCAGGTCGAGCGGGCAAGGGAAGACATGAGCCTCATGCGGGATGCGCTGGCCGGTCGGGTCGCCGTCGGCCTGCCGCCTAGCGTGGCCGGTGTGCTGACGGTGCCGCTGGTGCGGGCCGTGCGTGAGCGGCTGCCCGATGCGGCGCTGTCGATCACCGAGAACCTATCGACGGCAATGCAGGAATCGCTGCTCACCGGCCGGCTCGACATTGCGCTGCTCTACAACCCGCAGCCTTCGCCCGACGTGGACAGCGAGACGGTGCTGGAGGAGGACCTGTTCCTGGTCAGCGCGACCAAGGGCACTGGGCCGGCGCGGCGTGGCGCGCCACTGGCCTTGCATCAGCTGGCCGAGCAGCAACTGGTGATCCCGACCCGGCCCAATGCGATCCGCATGCTGGTCGAGGCGGAGCTTGCCGCCATCGGCCGGCGGCCGCAGATCGCGCTGGAGATCGACGGCGTTCCGGCCATCCTCGCGCTGGTGGCCGATGGCGCCGGCCACGCCGTGCTGTCGCGCA
This sequence comes from Variovorax sp. OV084, assembly GCF_900111625.1. Taxonomy (NCBI): domain Bacteria; kingdom Pseudomonadati; phylum Pseudomonadota; class Betaproteobacteria; order Burkholderiales; family Comamonadaceae; genus Variovorax; species Variovorax sp. OV084. Next base: position 75,351 of record NZ_FOII01000016.1, read on the forward strand.
ATGCGGTCACCCTCGCGGGACGGTCGCAGCGCTATGCGATCAGGCCAATCGTCAAGCCCGGCCTGCGCAGCCGGCTGGCGCTGGCGACCAGTTCGCAGCGGCCAGTCACGCGCACGCAGCGGGCCATGGGGGAACTGCTGCGCGAGCTCGTGCAGCAGCACCTCGGTGCCAATGCAATGGCCGATGCGGCTCAGAAGCGGTGACGCACGCCCACACCCACGCTGCCGCTGTTTCGAAAACCGGTCAGCCGGTCTTGCATGTAGACCGCGTACAGGTCGGTCCGCTTTGACAGAAAGTGGTCATAGCCGGCCGTCCAGGTGGTGCGGTGTGTTTCGGCGGCGCCCGTCACCTTGCGCTCGGTGCGCGCCACCGAGGCGAGGAAACGCCCTGCACCCACCGGAACCGCCGCGCCCAGCTGCGCGGTATTGGCGGTGGTACGAATGTCGGGCGTGCGGGTGCGCTGCAGCTGGCCGTACAACTGCACGGCCTTGAAGTCGTAGGAGGCGCCGATCAGCGCGGCATCCTGCCGGCCGATGGTCGTGGTGAAGCCGGGGCCCGTCTTGGCCTGCTGCACAGACACCACGGCGGCAAAGGGCCCGGCCGCGTAGTTGAGGGTCAGGTTCAGGTTGCGGATGCCTTCGCGGTCCTGCACTTCGCCCATGCCGTAGAGCAGGCTGGCGCGCAGCCCGGCGAAGGTAGGCGAGGTGTACTGGATGGCATTGCTCCACACGCTGTCGCCGAGCACGGCGCGGTTGTACGTGGGCTGCCATGTGTGGAGCATGACGGGCGAGAACTGCAGCGACACGCCGAACGGATTGAAGGCACCGCTGGCCACGAACATCGGATTGGTCTGCCGGCCGAGCGACAGCTGGCCGAAGCCGCCGGCCAGGCCCACCCACGCGTTCCGCGAGAAGTACGGGTCGGTGCTGTTGCGCCCGAAGGTGCCGGAGTCGGTCTGGAAGAAGCTTTCCAGTGCGAACTGCGCCTGCAGCCCATCGCCGAGGCTCTCGCTGCCTCGTACGCCCCAGTAAGCCGTCGTCATGCCGCCGCTGCCGAGCACCTTGGTGCGGCCGGGCTCGTCGCTGCGCTGCATCGATCCGACGAAGGCATCGAGCAAGCCGTAGATCTGCACGCTGGCCCCAGGGTCTGCGGCAGTCTGTGCCCACGGGGAATGCGTGGTGGTGCACAGAGCCAGCACCGGCAGGGCGCGTAGCGAAAGTGCCTGAAGGCGGGAAAGTCTTCTCATGTCGTCTGTCTCCTCGTTGTGATTCGTAGCCTGCAAGGGCGCAGGCGCGCGCATCCGCACGCCACGGTCGTGCCGTGGCGTGGGGGCGGTGTCAGTGGTGTGTACGAAGCGCGGCGGCGGCGCTCAGTCGTACCAGTACAGGCGGGTCGGGTTGTCGACCAGCAGCTTGCGAAGCTGCGCCGGGTCGTCGCTGAACAGCGGCAGCAGGTCGACCAGCTTGCCGTCGTCGGGCATTTCGCGCACGTTGGGGTGCGGCCAGTCGGTGCCCCACAGCACGCGATCAGGCGCGGCCTCTATCAGCCGGCGCGCGAAGGGCACGGCGTCTGCATAGGGCTGGCCCTGGGTCGAGAGGGTCTGCGAGATGCGCTCGGCGCCGCTCACCTTGACCCACGCGCGCTCGTCGCGCATCAGCTCCAGCATCATCTCGCAGGCCTTCTGGCCGAGGCCGTGCTCGACCATCGTGCGGCCCATGTGGTCGATGACGAAGGGCACCGGCAGCGTGTCGAGGAATGCGCGGTAGGTGACAAGGTCATCTGCGTCCAGGTGCAGCACCAGGTGCCAGCCCAGCGGCCGGATGCGCTCGGCCATGCGCAGCACCGTGGGCAGGTCGGGTGCGCCGCCCAGGTGCTGCACGAAGTTGAAGCGCACCGAGCGCACGCCGGCCTTGTGCAGCGCGGCGAGTTCGGCATCGGTGATGCCCGCGCCCACCATGGCTACGCCGCGGTAGGTGTCGGGCGATTGCGCGATGGCGTCGAGCATGGCGCGGTTGTCATGGCCATGCACGCTGGCCTGTACCAGCACCACGCGTTCGATGCCCAGCAGTTCGTGCAGGGCGCGCAGCTTTGCGGCGGGCGCATCGGGCGGCGTGTAGCGGCGGTTGTCCGAATACGGAAACACGTCGCCGGGGCCGAACACATGGCAGTGCGCGTCGCAGGCGCCAGCGGGCAGGCCGAACGTGGGGCGGCTCGGGTTTGGATGGGGCGGGGCGATGGTTTTCATCAAGGCTGGTTCACTGCTTACTGCTTGGGAATGCCGGCGCGCTGGATCACGGCCGACCAACGTTGGATCTCGCTGTCGAGCAGCCGCGCCTGTTCCTGCGGTGTGCTGCCGCGCGGCTCCACGCCGAGGCTCTGCAGGCGCTTCTTGACTTCGGGCGAAGCCAGCGCCGCACGGGCCTCCTGGTTCAGGCGGGCGATCACGTCGGGCGGTGTCTTGGCGGGCGCGGCCAGCGCGTTCCACGATGCGACCTGGAAGCCTGGCGTCCCGCTTTCCGCAACGGTCGGCACGTCCGGCAGGCTGGGCGAGCGCTTGTCGCCCATGACCGCCAGCGCGCGCATGGCCTTGCCTTCGATCTGCGAGAGAACGGGCGAGAGGATTTCCACCGCCACGTCGACCTGCCCGCCACGCAGCGCCGTGACCACGGCCGGCGTGCCGTTGAAGGGCACGACCTGCGCATCGATGCCGAGTGAACTCTTCAGCAGCTCTCCTGCCAGGTTCTGCGTACTGCCGACGTTGATGGTGCCGATGTTGAGCTGGCCTGGATGGGCCTTGGCGTGAGCCACCAGGTCGGTGAATGTCTTGAACTTGCTGTTGCTCGCGGCGAGTACCGCCATGTCGAAGTAGCCGAGCGTGGAGATCGGCGTGAAATCTTTCACCGTGTCGTAGGGCAGCGACTTGAACAGGCCCACGCTCACGGCATTGCCGTTGGACATCAGCAGCAGCGTGTGGCCGTCCGGCGGCGCCTTGGCTACCGTGTCGGAAGCCACCACGCCACCCGCGCCGGGCTTGTTGTCGACCACGATGCTCTGGCCCATCGATTCGGACATCTTCTGGGCCACGCTGCGCGCGACCAGGTCCGCCACGCCGCCGGCACCGAAGGGCACGACCAGGCGGATCGGACGCGAAGACAGGGGGGCGGCCAGCGCGGGCGATGCGCGCAAACCGGCGGCCAGGGTCAGCATCAGGCCGACGAAGCCGCGACGGGAATGTCTCATGTGTCTCCTTGTTGAACTTGTGTGCGGCCTTGCGCGCCGCCGACCCGAACTATTGCCCGTGGGTCATCCCCCGGCAAGATCGCGTTCGCACTGGGAGATATAGTTTTTCGGCATGGCTGGGCGCTCGCGTGGCGCTCAGCGTCAATCCAGCCGCAGCGACCCCAGCCGCGCGACGATCAGGTCGTGCAGCGTCTGCGCAGCCACCGACAGGCTGCCTTCGCGCCGCTGCACCATGTAGAGCGTTCGCGTGAGGGAAGGCAGGGGCAGCGGCCGCGTCACCAGCGTCTCGCGCTGGAAGTGGAACAGCGTGAGCGCGGGCACCACGCTGATGCCCAGCCCAGCCTCGACCAGCCCCATCACGGTGGCCAGGTGCTCCACTTCGAACACCGCATTCAGCCTTTGCGGATGCAGCGCCGCGTCGAGCGCCTGCCGCACGCTGCTGTTGCGCGCCATCTGGATGAAGGGGTGGGGCGCGATCTTCTTCACCGTGAGGCGCGGCTCGCGCGCCAGCGGATGGTCGGCGCGGCACACGAGGTGGAAGCGGTCGGTGCAGAGCTTGCGCGCACGCAGGTCGCTGTCTGCCGTGCCTCCGGCGCCCGAGGCGGCGAGCGCGAAGTCGGCCTGGCCGTTGCGCACCAGCGCGATGCAGGCGTCGGACAACGCATCGTCCAGGTCGATGCGGATGCCCGGCCAGGCTTGCATGAATTCTGCGAACACCGTGGGCAGCCAGCCGGCCGCGAGTGAGGGCAGGGCGGCCACGCGCACGCGGCCCTTGCGGCGCTCCACATGATCGGCGAGGTCGCCCATGGCGCTGCCCATGTCGTCGAGCAGCCGGCGCGCGGAGCCCTCGAACAGCCGGCCCTCGGGCGTGAGCTGCACGCTGCGAGTGTCGCGGTCGAAAAGGCGGGTGCCGATTGCGTCTTCGAGCGTGCGGATCAGCGCGCTGAACGCGGGCTGCGAGAGATGGCTGCTCTGCGCCGCGCGCGTGAAGTTGCGGTGCTCTGCCAGCGCGAGAAAGGCGCGCAGCTGCCGCGTGGAGAGGTCGGGCGTCTTTCTCATAATGTCTCTCTTGTTATTTGAAAAGCGGATCAATCGATCCGTATTTTCGATTTTACGGATGACCAGCCGCTGCCTACAGTGCACGGCAATGAACTCCATTGATCCGCCCACGCTGCTGATAGGTTGCGCCGCCGGCTTCTCGGGCGACCGCACCGACGCCGCCGGGCCGGTGGTCGACACGCTGATCGCGCGGTTGGCAAGCGGCCCCAAGGGGCAGCGCGCCTTCCTCATCTTCGAGACACTGGCTGAGCGCACGCTCGCGCTGGCCCAACTGCGCCGCCGCGACAACCCTGAAGCGGGCTACGAGCCGCTGCTCGACCACATGCTGCGCCCCGTGCTCGCGCGTTGCCTGGCGCATGGCATCCGCATCGTGAGCAACTTCGGCGCCGCCAACCCGCGCGCCGCCGCCCGACATATCGCCCGGATGGCGCGCGAACTGGGTGCGAGCGCGCCGCGCATCGCGGTGGTGGAGGGCGACGACCTGTCGGGGCCCGAACACCGCGCGCTGCTGAACGAAGCGCTCGGCGCGCAGATGGAAGGGCTGCGCATGGTCAGCGCCAATGCCTACATCGGCGCCGAGCCGATTGCCGCCGCGCTCGACGCGGGCGCGCAGATCGTGGTGTGCGGCCGCGTGGCCGACCCGTCGCTCACCGTTGGCCCGGCCATGTCGCACTTCGGCTGGCGCGCCGACGACTGGGACCGGCTGGGCCGAGCGACCATGGCGGGGCATCTGCTCGAATGCGGTGCGCAGGTGTGCGGCGGCTACTTCGCCGACCCTGGCTACAAGAACGTGCCGGGGCTGGAAGCGGTGGGCTTCCCCATCGCAGAGATCGACGCCGACGGCCGCTGCACCATCGGCAAGGCCGACGGCACAGGCGGCCTCGTAAGCGAAGCCACGGTGAAGGAACAGCTGCTCTACGAAGTGCACGACCCTGCGGCCTACTTGACGCCCGACGTGGTCGCCGATATTGCCGACGCCGAAGTGCACGCGCTGCCCGGCGTGGATCGCGTTGCGCTCTCCGGCGTGCGCGGCCATGCGCGGCCGGGCCGCTACAAGGTCAACGTCTGCCATGAAGGCGGCTGGCTGGCCGAGGGCGAAATCTCCTATGCGGGGCCGCGCGCCGAGGCCCGTGCGCGGCTCGCGGCGGACGTGCTGCGCAAGCGCCTGGCCGGACTCGCGTTGCGCGTGGACCTGATCGGCGCGCTGAGCATCCTGGGCGACGACGCGGGCCGTGCGCTGGCGGATACACCCGACGCCGGCCTGCGCGACGTGCGCCTGCGCGTCGCGGCCACGCATGCCGATCGCGCGCAGGCCGAGCGACTGGCGCGCGAGGTCATGGCGCTCTACACCTGCGGCCCGGCAGGCGGCGGCGGCGTGCGCACCGCGCTCACGCCGCGGCTCAACACGCTGTCGTGCCTGCTGCCGCGCGAGGCGGTGCCGGTGCGCTTCGAACTGCTCGGCGAGGAGGCCCTGGCATGAACACCACTACCGACACCGTCGAAGTGCCGCTGTACCGCGCCGCGCACGGCCGCACCGGCGACAAGGGAGATCGCTCCAACATCAGTGTCATCGCCTGGCACGCCGAGCTCTATCCCTTGCTGGTCGAGCAACTCACGACCGAGCGCGTCGCCGCGCAGTTCCACCACCGCGCACCGTCGCAGGTGCAGCGCTTCGTGTTGCCGAAGCTGCACGCGATGAACTTCGTGCTCGACGCGGTGCTGGACGGGGGCGTCAACGACGCGCTGAACCTCGACGCACATGGCAAGGCGCTGTCCTTCCTGCTGCTCGACATGCCTGTCCGCGTACCTCGCGCGCTTGTGCCCTTGCTGGCCGGACCATAGCCGCAGCTCTTTTCTTTTCCCCTAGCCATTCCATCCGGAGACAAAACAATGAAACGATTTCCCCTCACCGTGCTGACCGCCGCACTGGCCCTGATGCCACTGCTGAGCCATGCGCAGGCCTTCCCCGAGAAGGCCATCACCTTCGTCGTGCCCTTCGCGGCCGGCACCGCCACCGACCAGATCGCACGCGCGCTCGGCAACCAGATCGCGGCGGAGACGAAGCAGGCCGTCATCATCGACAACAAGGCCGGCGCCAGCGGCTTCATCGCCTCGCAGAACGTCGCCAAGGCGCCCGCTGACGGCTACACGGTGCTCATCACCACTAACACCACGCACGCGGCCAACGAGCACCTGTTCAAGAAGCTGCCCTACGACCCGGTGAAAGACTTCGCGCCCATCGCGGTGCTCGGCAAGGGCGGGCAGATCATGGTGGTGAATCCCTCGTTCCCTGCGAAGAACGTGGCCGAGTTCATCGCGCTCGCGAAGAAGGATCCGGGCAAGTACAGCTTCGGCAGCGGCAGCTCGTCCAGCCGCATGGCGGGCGAGCTGCTGCAGCAGATGGCCGACATCAAGCTGCTGCACGTACCCTACAAGAGCAACACGCTCGCAGTGACCGACCTGCTGGGCAGCCAGATCAACATGATGATCACCGACACGGCCACCGGCCTGCCGCAGGTCAAGGCCGGCAAGCTGCGCGCGCTGGGCATCTCCAGCTCGGCACGCTCGCCGCTCGCGCCCGACGTGCCCACCATCTCCGAGGCCGGTGTGAAGGGCTACGAGATGGGCTACTGGTTCGCGGCCTATGCACCCGCGAAGACGCCGCCCGCAGTGGTCAAGCGGCTCAACGAATTGCTGGTGAAAGCCGCGAAGAGCGAGGCTGCGAAGACCGCGTTCTACGAGCCGACCGGCACCGAGGTGTTCACGACCTCGCCCGAAGAGCTTGCGAAGTTCCAGGCCAACGAGTCCCAGAAGTGGGGTCGCATCGTGAAGTCGGCCGGCATCGAGGCCGAGTAGCCCGCGCGCCGTAGCGGGGACCGGCGCCGCAACGCGACAAGACACACAACGAAGGAGACAAACCATGAAACGCTGGAGCCTTTGGGCTGCCACGGTGGCTTCGGCCGCCCTTTTTCTGAGCGCATGCGGTGGAAGCGGCGGAGGAGGTGGTGGCGTGCTGCTGCCACCGCCCACCACCACGACACCCACCACACCGCCCGTGACTGCCACCGCGCCCAAGTACAAGCTCGCCATCACGGCGACCGAAGACGTGCCCGGCACATTCGGCAGCGTGGGCGCCTACGAGAAGATCACCGGCACCTTCACCGGCGAGGTCGATCCGAAGGACGCTCGCAACGCCATCATCCAGGACCTGTCGCTCGCGCCGCTTAATGCGAACGGCAAGGTCGAGTACACGTCGGACTTCGTGCTCTTCAAGCCGAAGGACATGACCAAGGCCAGCGGCGTGCTGCGCTACGACGCGCCGAACCGCGGCAACATCGTGAGCCTCGATCCGTACTTCGCCTCGCGCGGCTACGTGTTCCTGACGGCCGCCTGGCAGGGCGATGTGCCGGCCGGGCCCGGCAAGCTCACGCTGAAGGTGCCGGTCGCGAAGAACGCCGATGGCAGCAGCATCACCGGCACCTACCGCGCCGAGTTGCTGCCTACCGCAGCGAACAACGATTCGCTGCCCTTGCCAGGCGGCCCGTTCAATGCGGCGATGCAGGCCTATGCCACCGCGAGCCTCGACAACACGAAGCCCGGCTATGTGCTCACTCGCCGCATCAACGAAGGCGACGCGCGCCAGCTCATTCCCGCGAGCGAGTGGAAGTTTGCGAAGTGCAGCGCCGCCACGCCGTTCCCCGGTACGCCCGACGAGACGAACGTCTGCCTCAAGGACAAATGGGACCCGGCCTACTTGTACGAACTGGTCTACATCGCGAGAGACCCGAAGGTCATGGGCCTGGGCCTCGCGGCGCTGCGCGACATGATCAGCTTCTTCCACCGCGACGCGAGCGATGCGGCGGGCACGGTCAACCCGGTGGCTGCTGCCATCAAGAACACCATTGCCTCGGGCGTCTCGCAGTGCGGCAACTTCATGAAGACCTTCGTGCACTTGGGCTTCAACGAGGACCGTGCGGGCCAGAAGGTGTTCGACGGCGTGTTCGCGCAGATCGCGGCGCGGCAGACCAACATCAACATGCGCTTCTCCATTCCTGGCGGCGGCGGTGGCGTGCGCGCCGACCACACGGCCTTCGGCCAGGCCGGCACGCGCGGCCTTTCGAAGGACTACGTGGACGACGTGGCGCAGCGGCGCGGCGGCATCCTGTCGCGCTGCGAGGCGAGCGGCACCTGTCCCAAGCTCTTCATCGGCTTCAGCGGCACCGAGTTCTGGACCCTGCAGGGCTCGCCGCTGCTGACCGATGCCTGGGGCACGACCGACCTCGTGCAGCCCGGCGACGCGCGCATCTACTACTACGCGAGCACGCACCATCTGCTGGGCCTCCCGTCGCTGCCGGGTGCAAGCGCAGGGGCGCTGTATGCGACCAACGGCAATGCCGGCGTGATTCCGGTCGTGCGCGCGCTGTACCAGAACCTGGAAGACTGGGTCGTCAAGGGCACGACACCGCCCGACAGCCAGGTGCCGAAGCTGGCAGACACCACGCTGGTGCGGCCGCAGCAGGTCAAGTTCCCGGCGATTCCGGGCGTGAGCTACACGGGGCTGGTCAACACCTATTCGCTGCTGGACTGGGGCCCCAACTACAGGCCGCAGGACGAGAGCGGCATCGCCACGCAGGTGCCGCCGGCCTACCTGGGCCGCGACTACGCGATCCTGGTGCCGCAGGTGGATGCGGACGGCAACGACATCGCGGGCATCCGCAGCCTGGACGTCACCGTGCCGCTGGGCACGAACACCGGTTGGAACTACACCAACCAGCCGGGCAGGATCGACCAGGCGGGCCTGTTCGGGTCGTACTTTGCGTTTGCCAAGACGGCGGCGCTGCGCGGAAGTGATCCGCGCCCGTCGCTGCAGGAGCGCTATGTGGATCAGGCGGGCTACATCGCGGCCTTGACTGCGGCCGCCAATGATCTGGTGGCGAAGCGCTTCATGCTGCGTGTGGATGCCGACGCGGCGATTGCCAATGCGCTCGCCAATCCGGTGCTTCCTTAAGCCGAGTGCACCCCAAAGCCCGTCTTGCCCGGCGCGATGTCTTCGCGCAGGGTGAGCGCGGGAATCTCGTAGTCGCCGGCGTTCTGCCGGCGGAACGGGATCGGGTCTGTGGTGAACAGCGTGTCGAGCCGCTGACCCAATTCCTCGGTGATGCGTGCGTAGGCTGCCTCGTCGACCTTGTGCGTGCGATGCACCACGTACGGCGGCAGCACGTCGAATCCGGGGTAGTAGAGGATGCCGTGGTGGATGGGAAACAGCAGGTCGTCCATCGGCCCGTTGATGCCGCGCGGCGCGTAGTGCGATGCCCAGCCGCCGGTCGTCACCACCAGCATCGCGCGCTTGCCGGCCATCACGCCTTCGCCGAAGCGGTCGCCCCAGTGCGTGTCCGAATGCTCGCCGAGGCCGTAGGCAAAGCCATAGGCGTAGATGCGCTCGACCCACCCCTTGAGGATGGCGGGCATCGAGTACCACCACAGCGGAAATTGCAGGACGACCGCGTCGGCCCACAGCAGCTTTTCTTGTTCGGCGGCGATGTCCGCGGTTTGCGTGCCGGCCTCGAATGCGTGAAGTGAATCGAGCACGGGGTCGAAGCGCGCGGCGGTGTCGCGCGCGGGGAAGTCGTCGGCGTCGAGCGCGGGCTTCCAGCGCATGGCGTACAGGTCGGACACCTGCACTGAATGGCCCGCAGCCGTCAGGCGTTCGAGCATGAAGCGATGGAGCGCGCCATTGAGCGAGGCGGCTTCGGGGTGGGCAAGTACCAGAAGGATGTTCACGGTTTCACAAGGGTTCGAATGAAGATGCCCTCAGGTTAGGCTTCGTAGCGATATATTGGAAATGAATAGTCTGAATTCCAGGAATTGCCATGAACAATTTCAGCCGCCTTGACCTCAACCTGCTGGTCACGCTCGACACGCTGCTGGCCGAGCGCAATGTCACGCGTGCGGCCGAGCGGTTGAACCTGTCGCAGCCCTCGGTGAGCGTGCAGCTCGCCAAGCTGCGCGAAGCGTTCGACGACCCGCTGCTGGTGCCCGCGCAGCGCGGCATGCGGCCCACCGCGCGCGCCGATGAACTGCGCGAGCCTCTGCGCGAGGCGCTTGAATCGCTGGGCCGTGCAGTGGCGCCAACTCGGCCTTTCGATCCGGCCGAGGCGACCACCACCTGGCGCGTTGCCGCGGCCGACTATGCCGAGTCGGCCATCCTGCTGCCGGCGCTGGCCGGGCTGCGTGCCGCGGCGCCGCACACGCGGCTGGCCGTGGTGGAGGCCGTGCCTTCGCGCATGGCGCGGCAGCTGGAGAGCGGTGAGGTCGACCTGTTCTTTCACACCAGCGTGGGCGCGCCGCGTGGCCTGCATGCGCGGGTACTTTTCCACGAACGCTACGTGCTGGCTGGGCGGGCAGGGCATCCGCGCCTGAAGCGCCGGCCGACGCTCGCGCAGTTCTGCGCGCTGGAGCATGTGGTGGTGTCGCTCGCCGGCGGAGGCTTCGCCGGGCCAACGGACGAGGCGCTGGCCGAAAAGGGTTTGACGCGGCGCGTGGCGCTGTCGGTGCCGCACTTCCTCTTCATGATGTCGGTGCTGGCCAGCACAGACATGGTCGCGATGCTGCCCGAGCGGCTGGCGCGCGGCGCGGCCGGGCTGCGGATGGTGGAGGCGCCGCTCGAAGTGCCCGGCTACGAGATGGCGATGCTCTGGCACGAGCGTCGGCACCGCGACCCGGCGCACAAGTGGCTGCGCGAGCAGATCGTTGCGAGCCTCTGAGCCGGGCTCGGAAGGCGGGCTCAGAAGGCGCTGATGGCCTTGTCGGTTTCCGCCTTGCGGTGCAGCGGCAGCCACAGCGTGAAGCGCGTCCCGGTGCTGCCGGACTGCCAGCTCACCGTGCCACCGATCACCTGCGCGCGCCGCTGCTGGTTGCGCAGCCCCCGTCCGCTTCGGCGCAGGGCCTCTTCCACGTCGAAGCCTTCGCCGTTGTCTTCGATCACCACGTTCACGCCTTCATCGACCGTCGCGGTGCTCACGCAGATGACGGTGGCCCGCGTGTGGCGCAGCACGTTGGCGACGCATTCCTGCACGATGCGCAGGATGTGCAGCGCGCCGTCCGGGTCCAGCCAGGGCAGCGAGGGCACGGGTTGCACTTCCCATTGCAGCGTGATGCCGGCGCTCTCGATGCGCGGCGCGAGGCGAAAGCGCATGGTTGCCAGCAGGAGCAGCAGGTCGGCTTCCACGTTTTCCATGGAGTCGATCACCAGCCTCAGGTCTTCCATGCAGCCCTTGAGCACGCGGGAAATCTCGGCCTCGCTCATGGCGCCTCGCTCCACCGAGCGGATGGCGCTGATCAGCGAAGAGCCCAGCCCGTCGTGCATGTCCTGCATGAGGCGGCGGCGCTCGGCATTGAGCATGTGCTGGTTCTCGATCACGCGCAGCCGCTGGTAGCTTTGCTCCAGCTCGGCTTCGCGCGCCTGCAGGCGCTGGGCCAGTCCCTTGTTCAGCCGGGCCACTTCGGCGAACGCGCCTGTGTAGCGCTGGAACATGATGTACGAGAAGACGAAGAACAGGCTGATGATGGCGTAGGGAGAGGTGTACACGGCCTCCGGGCTGACCAGGTTGTTCTGCAGAAGCCCGTCATAGGAAGTGAATGCGACGGCGAAGACAGTCCAGCCCGCCACCAGTCGTCCCTCGGGCAGTTGCGCGCGCAGCGCCTTGCGCAGGTTCACCGCAAAGATCGTCACCGCGACGGGCAGCACCATCAGGTTGAGCAGGGGCGTGAACAGGTAGAGACTGACGATATCCGTCGACACATGGGGCAGCGTTGCGATATTGCAGGCCAGCGCCAGGGTCACCGACACACGGGTCAGCCAGGGTGATGGCTGCTGGTGAAGGCGCTGCAAGAACAGGTGGATGAGGACGATCAGCCAGAGCAGGCTGGCCACTGTCATCCATTCGAACCAGTCGTCCGAAATCGGGATGAAGCTGCCGCCCGCGTAGTAGTGAAGCGTGCGCAGGAAGGCGAGCGCCGAGATGGCAAAGAACAGCAGGTAGAGCGATTCGCGCCTCTTGAACAGCCACACCGCGAACGCGAATGCGCCAACCGCCAGGAACGCGGCGCTGCCCATGAAGGGCAACTGCACCTGCAGCAATTGGCGGATCTGGTAGCGCCAGCTCAGCGATTCCTCGTCGCCCACCCACAGGGTCGAAAAGCCGCTGCCGCTGTTGCGCAGGCGGTCGACGCGAATCAGCACAGATGCCGGGGCGGGCGTATTGGCGGTCGCGTTCAACGGCAGCAGGAGCGGATGGTTGTAGCCGTTGTGGATGGGGCTGCCATGCGACTGGTAGAGCAGCACGCCGTCGCCGTACACCGCGATGTTGCCCAGGGTTTTCCAGCGCGGGAGGTAGAGAAGCTGCTGCTGCGTCTTCGGCGTCAGCCCGGACAGTTCGATGCGGTACCAGTCGGTGACGGTTCGCTCGCCGCTCGACGCATTGGGCACCAGTTCGCGCCGGGCTGTGTGGGGGAGGCTGACAGTCTTCCAGCCATCGGTTGGCAGCGCGGCGTCCACGATATGCCGCGGAGGTGCGGAATAGCCTGTGCCGGAAACCGAGAGCAACTCGGCCTGCGTGATGTGGACAGGGCCGTCGTGCTGCGGCACCGCATCCGCCGGGAGTTCATCGGCGTACGCAAAAGACAGGAAGGCCAGCGGCAGGGCCAGCCAAAGCCTTGCGATCCACCGGCTGATTCGCCAACAGCCTTTGCTGCCTAGCCTCATAGATCGCTTCTGCCTCGGAAATCACTTTTCGCGTGCTGTGGATGCGCCGGACGATTGCCGGCACCGTGCTGTAGCCATCTTTTGACGAGCCCAGACTCCCGCTCACGCGGGCGGGCGCAATTATGTCCTCGCCCAGCCTTTCCGGCCAAACCAGGCAACTTGCCGCAAATTCTTGAATGGCATAGGCCGTCCGTCGAATGCACAGCGGCGGCCTCGCGCCCTAGCATGGAGCGCGTCGCCGCTCTTGCCGCACTCTGCCCGATGCACCGATGAAAACGCTCGCGTTCCTGGCCAGCCTCGCCGGCATGGCATTGCTTTCGCTCGCCACGGGCGCCGCCGAGCCCGCCAAGGACCACCCGCTGGTTGGCCGCTACGAGGGCGCGGTGCTCGACGGCTACAAGGCCGCCGCCTACGACGAGGTCGGCCTCATCAAGGAGCCGTTCCAGAACTGGGCCGGCGGCAAGCCCGACCTGCTCAAGGTCGAGGGCAAGGTGACGCTCTACCTCTACAGGCTGCCGAAGGACCGTTCGCTCCTCGAAGTGCAGCGCAACTACGAGTCCAGCCTGAAGGCCAAGGGCTTCGAGGTGCTCTTTACCTGCGGCACGGCCAATGCCTCCTGCTACAAGCCGCGGCCAGGCAGCGTGGACACCAATACGCCCTACGACTTTGCGCTGGCCTTCGACGACCCCGAGTGGCCGCGCCTGGGCAGCCGCGGCGACTACGCGCGCAACTATTTTTCGGTGAGCGGCCGCTACCTGCTGGCGAAGAAGGCCGGGCCCACGGGCACCGTCTACGCCAGCATCGCGCTGGCCGAACACAACGCCGATGTCGGCAACCACGCCTTCGTGCGCGTGGTCGAGAGCAAGGCGATGGAAGACAACAAGATCGTGTTCGTCGACGCGACGGCCATGCAGAAGAGCCTGGCGGAGACGGGGCGCGTCAATCTCTACGGCATCCTGTTCGACCTGGACAAGGACATCATCCGCCCCGAGTCGCAGCCCACGCTCGACGAGATGACCAAGCTGATGCGCAGCAACCCGCCGCTGAAGCTGTCGGTGGTGGGGCACACCGATGCGCAGGGCGAGGCGAAGCACAACGACGACCTGTCGAAGCGCCGCGCGCTGGCGGTGATCGCGGTGCTGGTGAAGGCTGGGGTGGATCCGCGCCGCTTCACCACGCGCGGTGCGGGCGCGTCAGAGCCGGTGGCGCCCAACGACAACGAGGCGGGGCGGGCGAAGAACCGGCGGGTGGAACTGATCCGCCTATGAAGGAGCTCGCTCGCGCCCTCAAATGACCGGCACGCTGGTTTCCTTCAGCACGCGCAGCACGAAGTGCGACTTGCTGTGCCGGATGCCCGGGATCTTGTAGAGCTTTTCGCGCAGCAGCCGCTCGTAGTCGCGCGTGTCGCGCACGGCGATGCGGATGTAGTAGTCGTAGTCGCCCGACACCAGGTAGGCCTCCTGTATCTCGGGAATGGTCGCGAGTACGCGGCCGAAGTCGTACAGGGTCTCGTCGGTGTGGCTTTCGAGCGTGACCTGCACGATCACCGAGTCGTGATAGCCGAGCTTGGCCGGATCCACGTCGACCGTGTAGCGCTTGATGACGCCAGAGGCTTCGAGCTTCTTGATGCGCGTCCAGCAACTGGTGGGCGACAGGCCGACCTCGTTGCCGATCTCCTGCAGGGTCTTGCGCGAGTCGAGCAGCAGCACGCGCAGGATCGCCAGGTCGGTCTTGTCAAAAGATCCTTCGTTGTCGCCGGGTGTTTGCCGATTGGTTTTCATTAATCGAGCTTAAAGAGCCAAAAGAAAGAAGCATATTTTGCTCCCGAACCGGAAGAATTGACGGCATGCGACTGCTCGACCTACCCCTCACGCCCTCCCTCTCTCTTCACCCGGAAACGCCAGCGCGCATTCGCAACGGCGCCGAAGCCCTGCTCGACACGCTGGTCGAGTGTGGCGTGGACACCATCTTCGGCTACCCCGGCGGCGCGGCGCTGCCGCTGTACGACGCGCTGCACGGCGAGCCGCGGCTGCGCCATGTGCTGGTGCGCCACGAGCAGGCGGCCGTGCATGCGGCCGAAGGCTATGCGCGCAGCACCGGCCGCGTGGGCGTGGTGCTGGTCACTTCGGGGCCGGGCGTGGGCAACACCATCACCGGGCTGCTCGATGCCATGAGCGATTCGGTGCCGGTGCTTTGCATCAGCGGGCAGGTGGCAACGGCCGTCATCGGTACGCAGGCGTTCCAGGAGAGCGATGCGCTGGGCATGTCGCGTTCGGTGACCAAGTGGAACCGGCAGGTGCGCTCGGCCGACGACGTGCCCTCGCTGGTGCGCCGCGCGCTGGAGATCGCTACCACCGGCCGCCCTGGGCCAGTGCTGCTCGACGTGCCGAAGGACATCCAGCTCGACCGCCTGGGCCAGGCCCCCGAGCCAGCGCCGCTGCGGGCCCTGCGCACGAGCCGCATGGCGCTGCCGCCCAAGGCCATGATGCAGCGCGCCGCCGACCTGCTCTCGACCGCGCGCCGGCCCGTCATCTACGGCGGCGGCGGGCTGGTCAATTCGGGGCCTGCCGCGTGCGGGGCCTTTGCGAAGCTCGTGAACCTGCTGCACGCACCGTGCACGCTCACGCTGATGGGGCTGGGCGCGTTCCCCGCGTCCGACCCGAAGTTCATCGGCATGTTGGGCATGCACGGCATGCTCGAAGCCAATCTTGCAATGCACGAGGCCGACCTCGTGGTGTGCGTCGGCGCGCGCTTCGACGACCGCGTGACCGGCAAGCTCGACGAGTTCTGTCCGCATGCACGCAAGATCCACATCGACATCGACCCTGGCAGCATCAACAAGGTGGTGCGCGTGGACGTGCCGATGGTGGGCGACTGCGAGGTGATCCTCGAAGGCCTGCTGGCGCTGCTGCCAGCGGAGGGCTTCGCGCCAGAGCGCCTTGCACCGTGGTGGGCGCGCATCGAGCGCTGGCGCGCGGAAGACTGCCTGGCCTTCGAAGCGCGCGAGGACTCGATCCTGCCGCAGCAGCTGATGTCGTCGCTGCAGAGCGCCATCGGCGGTCGCAATGCCATCGTGTCGACCGACGTGGGCCAGCACCAGATGTGGGCCGCGCAGTACCTGCGCTTCGACAGCCCGCGCCACTGGCTCACCTCCGGCGGGGCCGGAACCATGGGCTATGGCCTGCCCGCCGCCATCGGCGCGCAGATCGGCCACCCTGAAGCGCTGACCGTGTGCGTGAGCGGCGATGCCTCGGTGCTGATGAACATCCAGGAGCTCTCCACTGCCGTGCAGCATCGCGTGCCGGTGAAGCTGGTGCTGTGCAACAACGGCTACATGGGCATGGTGCGGCAATGGCAGGAGCTGAACCACGGCAACCGCCTGAGCCACAGCTGGAACGAGGCATTGCCCGATTTCGTGGCGCTGGCCAAGGCCTTCGGCTGGGGCGCGCGGCGGGTGTCGGACCCGGCCGAGCTGGAAGACGCGCTGGCCGAATGCCTGGCGAGCCAGGGGCCGTTCTTTCTCGACGTGCAGGTGGCGGCGCAGGAGAACTGCTTTCCGATGATGCCCTCGGGGCATGGGCACCACCGGGTGATGCTGGCGAAGGACAGGTGGTACGAGGAATCCTGAGCGCAGGGTTCTAGACGCTCTGCAGGCGCACGTCGTTCGCAGGAATGGCGTTGAGCTCGGCCCAGTCCATCTCTTCTTCCAGCTGGTGGTAGGCGTCGTCCTCGATCTGCCCGCTGTGGCGCAGTGCTTCGAGCGCCTGCCGTTGCGCGCGGATCGCCACGGCGCGCAGCCGGTCGTGCGCCGTCTTCGCCTGCGGCTGGCGCTCGTCTTGCGCCAGCACGCGCGCCGCGCGGTATTCGTCGCGCACGGCGTCGGCCTCGCGGCTTTCTTCGGCTTCGAGGGCCGACAGCGCCGCATCCATCATCGCGGTGCGCGCGAGCGACACCTCCTTGTCGAGCGATGCGTCGGGCTCGATCTTCAATGCCCTGATCAGCGGCCCGATGGTGAAGCCCTGGATCACCAGCGTGCCCAGCACGACTGCGAATGCGCTGAGCACGATGAGGTCGCGCCCCGGAAAATCCGCCGGCAGCGCGAAGGCCGTGGCCATCGTCACCAGCCCGCGCATGCCCGACCAGCCGACCAGCAACCCGATGCGCCTGGACGGCACCGGAATGTCGTGCCCCTGGGCGATCAGGCGCAGCTTGTACGTGCGCATCGCGGCCCCGTAGATCTGCACCCAGACCACCCGCACCGCGATGACCAGCACCAGCACGAGGCCGGCGAACTGCAGGGCATGCACCAGCTGCGGTCCTGACAGCCTTTCGAGGATGCTGCGCGCTTGCAGCCCCATCAGGAAGAAGGCCAGCACGTTGAGCGTGAACACCACCGCGCCCCACACCGCGTAGGAGTGCACGCGGTCGCGCGGCGCATGGTGCTTTGGCGCGAACTGCCCCAGCGTCATGCCGAAGGCAACCACCGAGATGATCGGCGACAGGTGCAGCCGCTCGGCCACGATCCACGCGCCGAAGGTCATCACGAACTGGAAGATGATGGCTGAGCGCGTGCCCGCGAAGAGCGGCGAGCCGAAGTGGATGTTGAGCTTGGCGAACGCGAAGCCGACCAGCGCACCGCCCGGCACCGCGACCAGCAGCATCGGCAGCGAACTCGTCATGGACACGTGCGCGGCGCCGGCTGCCGACACCGCCACGCCGAATACCAGCAGCGCCACTGCGTCGTTGAGCAGGCTCTCGCCGTTGATGATCGAAAGCGTGCGCCGCGGAATGCGGAACTGCTGCATCACCGCAGCCGCGGCCACAGCGTCGGGCGGCGCGACGATGGCGCCGAGCGTGATCGCGGCCGCCAGCGGCAGGCCCGCGAAAGCCCAGCCGGCCCATGCGACCACCGCCGTGGTCAGCAGCACCGCCACCAGCACCAGCGAGATCAGCGGCATCCAGTTGCGCCGCAGCTCGCGTGGAGAGATGTCGAAGGCTGAATCGAGGAGGGCAGGCGCGATGAATAGCGCCAGCGCCAAGTGCGGGTCGAGGCTGATGTGCGGCACCCAGGGCATCGCGCCCAGGCACACGCCGGCCAGCGCCAGCATCGACGGATAGGGCAGTGCGAGGCGCCGCGAGAGCTGCAACAGCAGGCAGGCGGCGATCAGCATGACCAGCACGTTTTCGAAGATGTCCATCGAGGCCCTCGGTCTGGGTGTTGTTTTCCCCGAATACTAAGAGGTGGATCCATCTACGCCCGATGAAAAGAAAAGGGGCCCGGTTGCGGGCCCCTTTTCATCAGGCTGTCGGGACTATCAGGATTTCACGAACGCCAGCAGGTCGGCGTTGAACTTGTCCTTGTGCGTATCGGTCAGGCCGTGCGGTGCGCCGGGGTAGACGATCAGCTTGTTGTTCTTCACCAGCTTGGCCGAGGCCAGGCCGGCAGCGCCGATCGGCACGATCTGGTCGTCGTCGCCGTGAACGATGAGCGTGGGCACGTCGAACTTCTTCAGGTCTTCGGTGAAGTCGGTTTCCGAGAACGCCTTGATCGAGTCGTAGGTGTTCTTGTGGCCGCCCGCCATGCCTTGCACCCACCACGAGTCGATGAGGCCCTGCGACACCTTGGCGCCGGGGCGGTTGAAGCCGAAGAAGGGGCCCGAGGGCACGTCCTTGTAGAACTGCGAGCGGTTCGCGAGTTGCGCGGCGCGCAGGCCGTCGAACACTTCGATCGGCAGGCCGCCGGGGTTGGCGGCGGTCTTCAGCATCAGGGGCGGCACGGCCGAGATCAGCGCAGCCTTGGCCACCCGCTTGGTGCCGTGGCGGCCGATGTAGCGCGCCACTTCGCCGCCGCCGGTCGAGAAGCCGACCAGGATCACGTTCTTCAGGTCCAGCGTCTCGATGACGGTGGCGAGGTCGTCGGCGTAGGTGTCCATGTCGTTGCCGTTCCAGGGCTGGCTGGAGCGGCCATGGCCGCGGCGGTCATGCGCCACGGTGCGATAGCCCTGCGATGCGAGGAACAGCATCTGCGATTCCCAGCTGTCGGAGTTCAGTGGCCAGCCGTGGCTGAACACGACGGGCTGGCCGGAACCCCAGTCCTTGAAATACAGCTGCGTGCCGTCCTTGGTGACGATGGTGTTGCTCATGGTGCGTGTTCCTTTCAAAGAACGATGGATGGCGCCTTGGTTCGGCGCAGAAGTGGAGGCGGCGGACGCCGCCTGGGAAAAGCCGGTCCCCACGAGGGCCCCGGCTGCGACGGAAGCGCCACCGACCAGCAGGCTGCGGCGGGTCGGGGTGGCGGTGGGGTTCTTGCTGTTTGCGGACATGGTGCGCTCCTTGAGTGACGTGGTTGAGATGAGTTTTGTATCGTATGAATTAATATCGCATGCGATGTAATTGGCCTGAAAAAACAGGAACGGCGAAGCGGCAGCGCATCACGCGTTCCTGTCGAGGCTGGCGCGCAGACCCAGCAACTGGGTGCGCAGCGCGCCGATCTGGTCGGGAGACAACTCCATGGCCTGCGCGACGCAACCCGGCAGCCCCTGCGCCTTGGCGCGCAGCGCACGGCCACCGGCCGTGAGCGACACGATGACCTGGCGCTCGTCCCTGGGCGAACGCACGCGCTGGATCAGTCCGCGGGCTTCGAGCCGCTTGAGCAGCGGGGTGAGGGTGGTGGTCTCGAGCGACAGGCGGGTGCAGATTTCGGAGACGTTGATCTCGTCCTTTTCCCACAGCACCAGCATGACAAGGTATTGCAGGTAGGTGAGATCCAGGTCGCGCAGCAGGCCGCGGTACACCTTGTTGAGGCTCAACATCGTCGAGTAGACGGCGAAGCAGAGCTGTTCGTCCAATACCAGTGAATTGCTCGCAGGGGCGTCGACGGGTTGGGCGGTGGAGCGCTTGGCAGGCATGGGCGAATATTAAATCGCATGCGATCTAATGGCAAGCAATATTTCTCCGGCCGCGCGAACCCTTCAGTCCGGCGATCGGCGATAGGCCCCGGGCGGCGTTCCGAACTGGCTCCTGAAGCAGCGGCTGAAATGGCTCGCATCGCCAAAGCCGTTGCGATAGGCGATCTCCGAAACGCTCAGGTGGTCGAGCCGCCGGTTCTGCAGTTCGTCCTTCGCGCGCTCCAGGCGGCGCACCTTGAGGTACGTGCCGTACTGCGTGCGCTGCATCTCGAACAGGCGGTGCGTGAGCCGCTTCGAAATGCCAAGCTCCTTCGAGACCGCATCGACCGACAGCTCCGCATCGCCGAGGTGCGCCTCGATGAACGCTACCAGCCGCTGCCAGCGGTCGCGCTCGCGGCGCTTGCCGTCGGCCGCGTCTTCGGCGACCGATTCGCCCATCGATTCGCAATAGGTCGCGGCCAGCAGCGAGACGAGCGACTGCTCCGAAAAATACGCCAGCGCCGGCGCAGCCTGTGCCGTACCGGGAAACACATGCCCCATGTGCGCGCGGGCGGCCTCGGCCAGGCGCGAGTCGGCCTGCGCGATCGAGGGCACGAAGCGGTCGTGCAGGTCGGCATAGATGCCGAAGAACCGGTCGGAGGGCAAGCGCAGCATCACCAGCTTGCCGGGCGAGGTCAGTGTGCAGGTGGAGGGAAGCCGGGTGGTGCGGAAGGTGATGTCGCCCTTGCGGAAGGGCATGCGCCGGCCGCCCTGGTCGATGGTGCCTTCGCCTTCGACGGCAATCATCGCGAGCACGTCGCCCGTGCCGCCCATACCTCCGGTGGAGGCCAGCGCCGTGTCATGGCGAACCGCCAGCGGCGTCGAGGCGAAGCTGATGGCCAGCCCGCCACCCACGAGGCGGCAGGCTTCGAGGCTCATGCGCGGGTTGCTGTCCTGCACGCTCAGTTCGCCGGGGTAGACCAGCGAATCGAGTGCGTTCGAGTAGCCCTGCACGTCGCCCGGATAGAACGGGCGGAAGCAGGGCGCGAAGCTCAGGCCGGATGCTGCTGTGTCGTGGTGCATGGGTGGGGCTCCTGCCGTTGGCCCGCACGCTTCGTGCCAAGCAGGTGCAGTCGGATGCAGTCTAGGCGGCCATCCGTTGGGCAGGACTTAAGACTTTCCACTAGTTGGCACGCTGGATCAACCCGCGTGCGCCCACGCGCAAGAGCAAACCGCACACCGCTTCTTACATTGGCCGCACCCCGCCGATGCAAAGGAGCCACAGCGTGAACGATACGAGCCCAGGAACCCACGACACCCCCGCGCCGTCTCTCGACGGCCTCAGCTACGGCAACTGGAGCGAGGCCGAAAAGCTCGCGCTCAGCTGCCGCATCCTCGCCAAGGAAGGGCACTCCGAAACCCTGGCCGGACAGGTCACCGTGCGCCAGCCCGACGGCACCTTCCTGACGACACCTCTCGCGCATGCCTTCGCCGAGATCCGCCCGCAGTCGGTCATGCGCATCGACGATTCGCTGCGCGTGCTCGAAGGCCGCGGCGTGCCCAACCCCGCGGTGCGCTTCCACCTGTGGGTCTACAGGCGCAGGCCCGACGTGAACTGCGTGATCCACACGCACCCGCCGTACGTCTCGGCGCTGTCGATGACGGGCGAGCCGCTGCAGATCGCACACATGGACGCCACGCCTTTCTTCGACGACTGCGCGTTCCTGCCCGAGTGGCCCGGCCTGCCGATTGCCGACGTCGAGGGCGAGATCATCTCCGCAGCCCTGGGCAAGAAGCGCTGCGTGCTCCTGGCCAACCACGGCTTCCTGGCCGCCACGGCGACCATCGAGGAGTCTCTCTACATGTCGGTGCTCATCGAGCGCGCGGCGCGCAACCAGTTGATCGCGCAGTCGGCCTATGGGCGGCTCAAGCTGGTGGATCCTGTGCTGGCGAAGGAGTCGCACGACTTCCTTCTGCAGCGCAGCATCGTCAACGCCAGTTTCGCGATGTTCGCGCGACAGATCACGCAGGAGCAGCCATGAACAGCATCGCCTCGCCATTGCAGGCACAAGCGGCTACCACCGTGGAGAGAAAGCACCAGAGCGTGTGGAAGATCGGCGCCGCCACCATGGTCGGCACGGCCATCGAGGCCTTCGACTTCCTTGCCTACGGCACGGCCGCGGCGCTGGTGTTCAACAAGCTCTTCTTTCCCAACTTCGACCCCACCGTCGGCACGCTGGCGGCCTTCGGCACCTTTGCGAGCGGCATGCTCGCCCGGCCGCTGGGCGGCATCATCTTCGGGCACTACGGCGACCGGCTGGGCCGCAAGTCGATGCTCACGCTGAGCCTGCTGCTGATGGGTATCTGCACCGTGCTGATAGGCCTTTTGCCGACCTACGAATCGATCGGCCTGTGGGCCGCGGTGCTGCTGGTGCTGCTGCGCATCGGGCAGGGCCTGTCGTTCGGCGGCGAGCTCGGCGGCGCGATGCTGATGGCCGTGGAGCATGCGCCGCCCAAATGGAAATCGCTTGTCGGCAGCATGCCGCAGATGGGCGCACCCATCGGCGTGCTGCTGTCGTCAGGCGCCTTCGCGCTGGTCACTCAGTTGCCCGAGGCCAGCTTCCTGAGCTGGGGCTGGCGGCTGCCGTTTCTTGCGAGCGCGGTGCTGATCGTGCTGGGCGTGTTCATCCGCATGAAGGTGCAGGAGTCGCCCGAGTTCATGCAGGTCAAGGTTCAACAGAAGACGGCGGCGCTGCCGGCGCGCGAGGTCGTGGTGGCGCACCTGAAGCCCTTGCTGCTGACCATCGGCGGCAAGCTGGCCGAGGTGACGCTGATCTACACCATTCTTGTGTTCTCGATCTCGTATGCGACCAGCCGCCTGGGCTTCTCGCGCTCCGATGCGCTGCACGCGCTGATCGCCGGCTCGACCGTGATGGTCTTCACCATTCCGGCCAGCGGCTGGCTTGCCGACAAGGTCGGCGCGCGGCGGCTCTACGTGTTCGGCGGGCTGCTGCTGGCGGTCATGGCGGTGCCGCTGTTCCAGGCCATTGGCAGCGGATCGCTCACGGCGTACACCGTGGCCATGGTGGTGGCACTGTCGATCAACTACCCGCTGATGTTCGCGCCGCAGTCGAACCTGTATGCGGCGCAATTTCCGGCCGAGCTGCGCTATTCGGGCATCTCGATCGGCATCCAGTTCGCGGCGGCCATCGGCGGCGGGCTTGCGCCGATCATCGCGGCCACGCTGGTGGCGAAGTATTCGAGCATCGTGCCGGTGGGCATCTATGTCGCGGTGCTCGGTGTGGTGGCCGCCGTCTCTGCCTGGCTGATGCGCCCGACCGCGAACGAATGAGCGAAGTGACCGTCGTCAGGAGTGCCCGTCCACCCGCATCTGGAAAAGGAAGTAGGGCGGTATGCACGCGCCGCGCCCTTCGGGCTGGCCCTCGGCCTGCGCGCAGATGTAGTCGTCGCGGCAGGGCTGCTGCACCGAGCAGCTGCGCAGGTTGCCGGGCCGCGTGTGCTTCGCCAGGCATTCGCCGAAGGGCTTCTTCGCGGCGAGGCAGCTGTTGAAGTCGCTGAGGATCGCGATGCCGCCGCAGGTGCCGTTCTTGTCGCCCGGATCGCAGGGGCCCGAGCACATGCCGCCCGGAAAGCCGACCGAGGTTTTCTCGCACACGGAGAGCATGCCTTCGCAGGAGATGCGCGGCAGCTTCTCGGCACGGTCCAGCCATGGATTGGCGGATGCGGTGATGCGGGTGGGTTCGCAGCGCGCGCCGACCGTCGGCTTCTCGGCCACGGCGTTCGCATCGTCGGGCTCGGCCAGCGGGCGGAACGGATCGGGCCGCGGCGTCGACAGCGAGGCCCGCACATAGGTGCCGCGACGTGCCAGTTCGTCTTGCACATGCGGCGAGTGCGGCACCGCCAGCGCGTTGCCCGTGGTGAAGGTCCGCGATGCACCGCGCCGGTCTACTCCGAGCAGGTGAAAGCCCGCGACTGCGCGGCTCTGGTGGCAGCCCGCGCAACTCAGGTCGTCGAGGCGGCGCAGCACTGCCTGCGGTGATTGCAGCGTTCGGCTGCCCTGAACGGCCTGCCATTCGCCTGGCGCGAAGAGCTGCTCGAAGGGGCGGTTCGCCAGCCGTTCGAGCCCACGCGGCGCGACCGAGACGGCTTCGGTCGCGAGGAATTTCTCGGGAATCTGCAAGGTAGCTTCGTCCAGCGCGCGCAAATTGGCGGGCTGCTGCAGCCATTGCTGCAGTTCCCTGCGCAGAGGGGCGCTGGCCTTGAGCTTCGCGATGTCGGGTGTGTTTTCCAGCGGTGCAACGTCGAAGCGCTTCGCGCCTGCATTCCAGCGGAAGGCGCGCAGCATGTATTCGGCATGGCCGCCCAGATCGGGCCGCACCGCCGAGGGCCAGCGAACGCTCTGCAGGTTGGTCGTGACCTGCGCGATGCGCGCGAGCGCCAGGCGCTGCGGCGCTAGCGGACCATTGGCCGACACCAGCCAACGGCCCGTTGCCTCGTCGGTCATCGACGCTTGCGGCGGCTGCCAGCGCTTCGCTGTGCTCGCGCAACTGCCATCGGCATCGGGCGCATCGCCGCGCAGCTCGACGTTGACCATCATCGGCAGCCGCGACTGCATCGCGGCGGTGCGATAGGCCAGGCGGTACACCAGCCGCGTCTCACCGCATGCGTTGCTCTGGAAGGGCCGCCGGTCCATGCGGTTGGCGACGCCCACCAGTTCGAAGAAGGCATCGGGGCTCGCAAGCCAGCGCGCATCGAACAGCCGGTGCGGATATTTGGAGATACCGACGCCGGCCTGCCTGTCGCGCCGCTGGAGGCTGGAGAGGCTCGCGCTCAGCGGCTCGGCGATGGAGCGCCAGGCGGGCGAGCGCATCAGGGCCTGGTTGGTGGCGATGCCGTCGCTACCCGGCGCTTCGCCGGTCCAGTGCGCAAAACCTGCGCCGGACTTTTCCGCGGCCTGCAAGACGGCGGGCGACGTGACGAGTAGCACCGGCTCGGCCGCGGCACCAAGGGCGAACGCCAGCGCGAGGCCGGCAGTCAGGCTGTGTTTGAAGGTCGGCACGCGGGCGATTGTGCCGCGATGAGCCGCTCCGCTTGCGACCGCCGCCTCAACGGCGCGGCGAGATATTCAGCGTCTTGCAGAAGTCGTAGAAGGCTTCGAGCTGCAGTGATTTGTCGAACACCGCATCCACGCCCGCGGACAGCGCGCCTTCGCGCACCTCGGAGGTTGCGTAGTTCATGAGAACCACCGTGCGCTGCGCCGGCGACTTGTGCTCCTGCAGGTACTGCGCCACGGTGAGCCCGTTGCCTTCGGCCAGGAAGATGTCGATGACGGCCGCGTCCCAGCCTTCGGGGTTTTTCTTGAGCCAGTCGATGGCGGCGCCGGAGGTGGTGGCGGTGCCGATCACATTGCATTCGGAAAATTCTTGCAGCCCGTCGGTCAGCGTGGTGGCGATCAGGGGGTTGTCTTCAATCAGATAGATACGGGTCATCGGGGTCATCGTGCGGAGCCGGGAGCTTCTCGTTGTGTTCGTTCGGCTTGTCTCGGCCGAGGCGGTCATTGTGTCTGCCGACGGGGTGGGGCGAGTCGGACAACACCGTCATCTGTCGTAGCGGGATCACTGGCGTACAAGACGCGGCGGTGTATGCGGCCATATCGTGCGGCGGTCTTGAACTTGTCCACATCCGATGCCGCAATCTTTTACGCCTCCTTTCACATCCTCCGGCCGCAGCGCGCTTGTGCAGGCACCGCCCTGGCACTACGCCGGCTGGCTCGTCAACGTAGCCTTCGAATTCGATGCCGCGCTTGGTGCGGCGCTGGTGCCGGCCGAGCTCGGCACGGCCACCGGCAAGGGCTGCGTCCACTTCGCCGACTGGCAGGCCTGTGGTGACGATGGCCGCGAGCTGCTCGACCCCGTGTACGCGCAGTACCGCGAGACCATCGTTGTGCTCGAAATCGCGGCAAAGCCGGGCGTTGGCGATGCGCGCTTGTGCTTCTATTGCCCGCTGATCTACGTGGACCAGGACATCTCGCTGCTGCGCGGCTGGCTCCAGGGCTGGCCCAAGAAGATCGGCCAGACCTGGCTCACGCGCAGCATGCCGCTGATCCATCCGGCGGCTGCGCCGTTGTCGGCCGGCAGCCAATTGGGCGCGAGTCTCAGCGTGAAGGAGCGACGGCTCGTCGACGCTTCGGTCACGCTGTCGGGCGAGAAGGCCGGGCGCCTGGGTTTTCTGGCGGCACCGACCATCGGCGCCATCGGCTGGCCCGACCTGACGCAGCCGGGCAGCGTGGCTGTGCCGCGCTATCTGCGCGCCGACATCATCGACCGCGTCGAGTCGGGTTGGGCCGGTGGCAGTGCGACGCTGCGGTTCCACGATCACCCGGTCGAAGAGCTGGCGCTGCTCGGACCTGTGGACGCCACGACCGCCAGCGCCGGCTGGATGGGCATCACGGTGCGGGGGGCGCTACCCTTGGAGGGATGAACCCGCGTACAAGCTCACCCGCCTCGCATGTGATCGGCCTGCCGATGGAAGACGGCGCGCAGGTCGAGGCGATGTTCGCGGCCGACCCCAAGGCGCGCTTCGAGTTGCATTGGCATGCAGAGTGGAGCGTTGGCGCAATCCTTGAAGGCCGCTGCGAATTCACCTGCGCCGGCGAGCGGCAGGTGGCGCAGGCGGGCGACCTGGTGCTGATGGCGCCCTTCATGCTTCACACCGCCGGCGTGAGCGCGCAGGGCTTTCGCATGGTGATGCTGTATGTGCCGCACGTCTGGGTTGGCGCGCGCTTCGGATGGCCGCAGGGCCAGCGGGGTGTGCTGCGCCGGAGCGTCTGGCAAGACGCGGCCATGGTCGATGCACTGGCTGTCACAGCGCTGGCGGAAGACGGTGCGCAGGTCGGCCGGCTCCTGGAGCAGGTTCTTGGAGCGCAGACCAGCGGCGAACTGGTGGCGGTCGAACGGCATGCGGGCGACGCGCGCGTGGAGGCCGTCTGCGACGCGCTGGCGACCGAGGATGCCTGCCGCATCGATCCGGGCGCGCTGGCCCGGCGGCTGGGCATGTCGCGCGAGCACTTTCATCGCCTGTTCCGCGTGGCCGTCGGCGTGACGCCGGCGCACTATGCGCGGCTCGCGCGCATCGGCAGGGCCAAGGCGCTGCTGCGCGAGGGGTGCGCGGCGGCCGACGTGGCGGCGCAATGCGGCTTCACGGACCAGGCTCATTTCTCGCGCTGGTTCCGCCGCTGCTTCGGCGTGACGCCGGGCAACTACATGGCACGTACATAGCGCCCCGGCGGCATCCCGACATACCGGGTGAACGCGACGTTGAATGTGCTTGCGGAGCTGTACCCCACGCGCTGCGCAACTTCGGCAATGCCAGCTTCCTTGCGCCGCAGCAGGTTCTTTGCCATGGCCATTCGCCAGGCAAGGAGGTATTCCATCGGCGCGACACCCACTGTGCGGCTGAAGCGCTCGAAGAACGTCGAGCGCGAGAGGGCCGCCTCTTTCGCCAGCTGCGCAACTGTCCAGGGCCGGGTCGGGCTTTCGTGCATCTGCCGGATTGCAACCGCGAGGCGCGGATCGGCAAGCCCGCGAACGAGGCCTGGCGATGCCGCAGTTCCCGCAGTGGACCGGAGGGCTTCGATGAAAAGCACTTCGAGAAGGCGCGACAGGATGACGTCGCGCGCGGGCCGCTGCTCGCGGGACTCTCCCACCACCAATTGCACGAGGGCAGCCAGCCGGCTCTCGTCGCGAACATGGATGAGTTCCGGCAGGAGCGTTACCAGCAGGGCCGCATCCGGCGAGCCGAAGACGCAATAGCCCACCAGCAAGCGAACGTCGGGCGGACCGCCTGGATTGCCATGGCGCGTTTCACCCTCGAGGAAGGAGACGGTCGACGGATCGATCCCTTCGGATGTCGTCGGCGCCTCGAGGCTCGACATCGTGAAGCCATGCGCCGAGGGGATCAGTACAAAGTCTTTCTCCTGGAGGGTGATCGGCTCCTGGCCGTCGACCTCGAGGCGGCACGACCCCTCGACGATCACGCAGTAGAAGGGCCGCCCGGCTTCCGAACGCCGGACGGTCCAGGAGCCCGCGCCGCTGACGATCTTGGAGAGCTGGGCACCCGGTTGAAGCAGCGAGACCACCTCAGTGAGCGGATCGATCATGGTCGGACTATTGAACGATAAATGCGGACGATGGATTGTAGAAAGTCCGGCCTGCGAAGCCTAATCTTCTCGGTATTGCAACCACTGATGGAGTCCCCATTGAAGACCGTTCTGATCACCGGATGCTCGTCCGGCTTCGGCCTCGAGACCGCCAAGTACTTCCTCGAGCGCGACTGGAATGTCGTCGCCACGATGCGCACGCCACGCGAAGACGTTTTGCCCCGTTCCGATCGCCTGCGCGTGCTCGCGCTCGACGTCACCGACCCTGAAAGCATTCGCCAGGCCGTGGAGGCCGCGGGGCCAATCGACGTGCTGGTCAACAACGCAGGCATCGGATTGCTGGGCGTTCTCGAAGGCAGCTCGATGGAGCTTGCCCGCGAAATCTTCGAGACGAACACGATGGGCACGCTGATGTTGACCCAGGCGGTGCTGCCTCAGTTCAGGCAACGCAGGGCAGGTGTCATCGTGAATGTATCGTCGAGCACCACGCTGAAGCCGCTCCCGATGCTTTCCGTGTACACCGCGAGCAAGGCGGCGGTCAACGCATTCAGCGAGTCGCTCGCGCTTGAACTCCGGCAGTTCAATGTGCGGGTGAACCTGGTCCTGCCCGGGCGGTCTCCCGAGACTCCCTTCAGCAAGAACGCACAGCCCCGGATGCAGGCGGGAATTCCGCAGGCGTACGCCGAGTTTGCGCAGGGCGTATTCACGGCAATGGGGCAATCGCCAGGGCCGGTCACGCACGCGCTGGATGTGGCGCAAGCTGTATGGCGCGCGGCGAATGACCCGTCGTGCCCGATCCGGATTCCCGCCGGCGCAGACGCCGTGGCGCTGGCCGAGGCGTTGACCTGACATCGGACGCTCGCGTTGGCAGCGCAACCCGCCCGCGAGTGCCAATAAAAAACCAACACCGGCACCGATTTCAATCGGCAGGCAAGCAACGCTGCGGATCGATAAACGCGCCCGAAAACAGCAGCATCGTTACCAGCTGTTGTTCGTGAGCCTGTCGAACACATCTTGAGACCTGCCTGTGGGCATCGGCGCAAGCCGGGCGCTCGAAATGGCGCCGCCCTCGAATCTCCTGAGAACCTGAACAACGCACTGCGCCGGTCAGCCGGATCGGCCCTGCGTTGTCAATCTCCTTCACTCTAGAACCAATGTAGGAATCTGCCCCGATTCAGCGGCCGAACTGAATGGGAAGTTCGCACATCTTGTTTCTCACGGAAGCAGAACGGATTGCGGTTTAGACGTACTTTTATTGCACTGCAGCATCAAAAAAACGGGCCTCCGGGCTCGTGGTTCGACAGGGTTCTTCGGTCAAGTCCCTTTCATCAATGGGCGATGTGCCGGCACGGTTGCCGGTGCGCGCCGTCGACGTTTCAAGAGGTGGCTATGCGTGCGTCCAAACCGATTTCGTATCTGCTCTTTCGTCGCCCGGCGCGCATTGCCGGCACCATCGACCGCCGCGCCCGATCGCGGCCCGGTCGAAGTCGGCAGAGGGGTTCATTCGTTCCCAAGCTGGCGGCCTACGCGCTGCTGGCTTTCGTGCTGTGGCTCATGATCGCGACCTTGATCCAGCCGCTGCTGTCCGCGCAGGCGACGCGGGCCGTCCTGGAGGCGCCCGTGGGACTGGTCACCTCGCCGATCAACGGCGTGGTGACGCAGATGGCGGTGCATACGCGCGACGCGGTGGTGCCGGGCTCCCTGGTGGCCACGGTGCGCAATCCCACGGTCAGCCAGGAGATCCTCACCACGCTGACAACGCAGCGTCTTGCCTTGCAAAGCCAGCTGTCGCAGCTGGGCAATCAGTTCAAGGCCGACAGCCAGGAGATGAGGTCCGTCGGGCAAGAGGCCCAGGTTCACCGCCAGGCTTCCCTAGCCCAGACATGGGACGCATGGCAGATCGCCCAGCGGCAGCGCGACGTGGCGCACAGCGTGGTGGCCGAGCAGGAGAACAAGGTCCGCACCAACGAGGCATTGCTGAAAGAGGGCGCCATCAGCGAGCAGGTGATGAACGCGGCCGAGGCCCAGCTGAGCACAGCGCGCGCCAACGCGGCGGTGGCCGAGCAGGCCTTTGCCGGGCAGGCGCAGACCGTGGTGAGCGCGGGGCAGGGCGCCTTCGTGGGCACCGGGGGCAGCAACCTGTTCCAGACGCTCTCGAGCCGGCGCGAAGCATTGCGCAACAGCATCGACCGCGCCCAGCAGGACGGCACTGCCATCTTCAAGCAGCTCAAGCAGATCACACAGCTTGAAGACGATGAGCGCCGCCGCGTCGAGAAGCTCGCCGCGTACCAGGTCACGGCCACCCAGCCTGGCCTGGTGCACACCGTGCTGGCGCCCGAGGGCGCGTACGTCACTGCCGGTGCCTCGCTGGTGCGCGTCACCGATTGCAGCCGGATCGGCGTCGTCGCGGTGTTTCCCGCGCGGCTGGCCAAGCGGTTGAGCATCGGCTCCATGCTCGACGTGAAGATCGGCGAGAACAGCACCGCGTTGCCTGCACGTGTCGAGCAATTGCTGCCCGAGGCTTCCGAGGCGCTGCAGAGCACGTACAGCGTGCCCTTCCCCTATGCCGAGCAGGGCTCCATCTATGCCGTGGCACGCATCGAGGACAGCGGGGTGCAACAGGCCGAATCCCGCAGGCAGAGTCTCTGCGTGCCGGGCAAGGTGGTCTCCGCAAGCCTCAAGACCTGAGCACGGGCACGTTGCGCTTCTTCTTCAAGAGAACGACATGCCGATCTCTGTTTTTTCCCGCGCATGGATGCGGTGCATGCGGTGCGCCGTCGCATCGATGGCGCTGGCCTGCGCGGCAGCGGCGACTTCGGCGGCCCAGCCCGGCGCCACGCAGCAGGCGCTCGCACGTGACAGCTGCGACGGGTTGCGGCGCGCGGTCGCGCACGACCAGGCGGGCGTCGCGTCGGGGCCGTTGTTCCTCAACAGCTACAGGCCGACGGACGCCGGACAGGGCGAGCCGCCGTTCGAGTCCGCGCTGGCGGGCGCTGCCTTCACCTACGACAACGCATTGGCCGGCATCGCACTGCTGGCCTGCGGCGACCGTGCCGCCGCCAGGCGCATCGGCGATGCCGTGGTGCGCGCCGTTGCGCACGACCAGAACTTCACCGACGGGCGCGTGCGCAACGCCTATCGCGCCGGGCCTGTCACCGAAGAAAAGCCCGCGCTGCCCGGCCGCTGGGACGCAGGCCGCAAGCAGTGGATTGCCGACGCCTACCAGGTGAGCACCGCCACCGGCAACGTGGCCTGGGCCGCGTTGCTCATGCTGAACCTGTTCCAGGTCGAGCCGTCGCCGGCCTATCTGGCGACCGCACGCAAGCTGCTGGCCTGGACCGAGCAGAACACGCGCGCCACGAACGGCGTGGATGGCTACAACGGCGGGCGTTACGGTTGGGACAACGCGCAGCGCGCCCAGACCTGGAAGTCCACCGAGCACAACATCGACATCGCCATGGCGGCCGCCTGGGCTGCGCGTGCCGCCGGCCAGCAGGGCGGGCCGGAGCAACGACAGGCGCGCACAGCGCTCGACTTCGTGGGACGCATGTGGAATCCGTCGGAGCAGCGTTTCAACATCGGCACCAAGGAAGACGGCGCGACCATCTCCACCGAGAGCTCGGGCCTGGATGCGCAACTGTGGCCACTGCTGGCAGCGCCCGAGGGTTCCTGTGCCTGGGCCCGCGGGCTCGAATGGATGGAGAAGCACCATCGCTTCGAGGTGGGCTACGGCTTCTCGCGCAATCCCGACGGCATCTGGACCGAAGGCAGCGCGCAGGCCGCCGCCACGCTGGTGGCGCGCACAGGCTCGGCGCCCGAGGCGCTGTGGCAATTGCTCGCATCGCAACGCGCCGGCAACGGCCTGTACTACGCAACGCCGAGTTCGCGCATTTCCACCGGCCTGGCCATCGGCCCCGACTCGGCCGGCGCGGACTTCTACTACTACCGCTGGCCGCACCTGGGGGCCACTGCGTGGATCGCCCTGGCTGCCACGGGTTTCAACCCCTTCACCGGCAAGACCGCCGCACCGGGAGTCATTCCATCATGTCCAGCCTGATCGCCACACCGGAATTCCAGCTCAACGCACTCGTCGCGGGGCTCGCGTTGCTCCTGATGACCTGGGCCAGGGTCGATCGCATCACCCATCGCGCGCTGTTCGGCGCGCTGACCGCGCTGCTGCTGCTGCGGTACGCAGCCTGGCGCGTGGTCGCCACCATGCCGCCTTCGGACCTCGGCTTCGAAACACTGTTCGCCTGGGTGTTCCTTTGCTTCGAGATGACCGCCATCGTCTACACGCTGATGTCCATCCACATGCTGGTGAAGCGTCGCGACAACCAGTCATTGGCCGACCGGGGAGAGGCCCTGCTGCGTGCTCGCGGCGGGCAGGTGCCAGCGGTGGACGTCTTCATCTGCACGTACAACGAAGAGCTGGCCGTGCTGGAGAAGACCATCATTGCCGCCCAGGCCATCGACTACCCGCAGCTGAAGGTCTGGGTGCTCGACGACACCCGGCGCGACTGGCTGCGCGACTATTGCGAGCGCCGCGGCGTGCACTATGCGCGGCGGCCCGACAACAGCCACGCCAAGGCCGGCAACCTGAACAACGGGCTGCGCCTGTCGGCGGACGTGACCAATGCGCCCTACATCCTTGTGCTCGACGCAGACTTCGCGCCGCAGCGCGAGATCGTCTACCGCATGCTCGGGCTGTTCGGGGACCGCCGTGTCGGGCTGGTGCAGACGCCGCAGTTCTACTACAACGCCGATCCCATCCAGCACAACCTGCGCGCCACCGACAGCTGGGTCGACGAGCAGCGCGTGTTCTTCGACGTGCTGCAGCCGGCGAAGGACGCGGCGGATTCCGCCTTCTGCGTGGGCACGTCGTTCATCGTGCGGCGCGACCTGATCACTGCCGCGGGCGGCTTTCCGGTCGGCAGCGTGTGCGAAGACATCCACACCACCTACCTGCTGCTGCGGCACGGCCACGTCACGCGCTGGCTGGGCGAGCGGCTGTCGAACGGGTTGTCGGCCGAGAGCATCGTCGACTACATCAACCAGCGCAGCCGCTGGTGCCTGGGCACGGTGCAGCTCGCGTTGCTGCCCGAAGGGCCGTTGCGCGGCAGCGGCTACAGCCTCTCGGCGCGGCTGCATTTTCTGCACGGGGTGCTGCATTGGCTCGGCAAGCCTTTCATGGCGTTGATCGTGCTGGCGCCGGTGCTGTACTGGTATGCCGGCGTCTCGGTCTTTCACGCCACGCCGCAGGCCTTCGCCGCCTACGGGCTGCCGCCGCTCATGATGTTCTGGGCCTACAGCTACTGGATCAGCCAGCGGCGCTGTCTGCCCGTGTTCAGCGAGGTGAGCCAGCTCGTGGCGGCGATGGCCGTCACCGGCACGCTGGCCAGCGCGATGCTGCGGCCCTTCGGTCGCCCGTTCAAGGTGACGGCCAAGGGGCTCGATCGCACCAGGACCGTCGTGCACTGGAAGCTGGTCGCCGTGTTCGGCGGGCTGCTGGTTGCGCTGCAGGGCGGGGGCGCATCGGCTGTGATGCGCGGTGCGGCGCTCACGCCCGGCGACGAGCTCAATCTCGTGTGGACCGGCATTGCGCTGATCCTCTGCCTGGGTGCGCTCATCGCCTGCATCGACCTGCCCCGGCCGGAGCAGGAGGAGCGCTTCCCCTGGCGCGCTCGCACCCGTATCCGCACCGCGGCGGGAGAGGGCGATTCGCGCTTCGTCAACATCGCTTCGGACGGCGCACTGATGGAGGGGGGGGGCTTGTTCAAGCGCCTGCACATCGGACAGCTGCTGGAGGTCTACATCGACCCCGTCGGCTGGCTACCGGCCCGCCTTGCTGGCCGCAGCCGTGCCGGCGCCGAACTGCGGTTTGCCGGCACCGAGGCGCAGCGCGAGCACCTGGTGAGCCACGTGTTCAATGTGCCTCCGAGCCACGTTGCCGTTCAGGTGCGGCCATGGCGGGCCGCGTCGGCGCTGCTCGCGAGCGCGGGCTTCCGGTCGCCCGAAGCAGGGTTCGTGCGCCTGAGCCTGCGGCTGTTCCTGCTGGTGCTGGCGGTGTGCATCCTGCTGGTGGTGAGCGGATGCAATTTCACGCCGCCGCTCAAGCAGCCCGACCTGTCGATGCCTTCGCAATGGCCGGCCGGCGCGACGCGGCCGGCCGCGGATCCCGTGGACTGGCGCGGCTTCGTGCAGGACGACGAGCTGCGGGGGCTGATAGCAACCGCGCTGGATCGCAACCGCGACCTGCGCGTCTATGCCGCGAAGGCACGCGAAGCGCGGGCCGTGTATGCCGGAAGCCGCGCCTCGCTGTTCCCGCCACTGGGACTGTCGGCCCATGCCCAGCGGGCGCAGACCACGCCGCAGGGCTCGCTCAGCCCGGTCGGCAACCTGCCGTCCGACGGGAGCGTTTCCAACAGCTTCGACATCCAGGCCGGCGTGACCTCGTACGAGCTCGACTTCTTCGGCCGCCAGCAGAGCAGCGCGCAGCAAAGCGGCTCCCTGGCCGAGGCCGGCGACAAGGACTACGCGGCAGCGCGCATGAACCTGGTGGGCGAGGTGTCGAATGCCTACCTCACGTTGCGCGCAGACCGCGCCTTGCTGAGTCTGGCCGATACCAACGAGGCCGCGCTGAACGCCAATGCCGACATGATCGGACGCGCCAAGGCGGTCGGCGGTGCTGCGCAGCTGGACGTCTATCGTGCGC
Organism: Variovorax sp. OV084; assembly: GCF_900111625.1. NCBI lineage: Bacteria > Pseudomonadati > Pseudomonadota > Betaproteobacteria > Burkholderiales > Comamonadaceae > Variovorax > Variovorax sp. OV084. The sequence continues at coordinate 110,192 of NZ_FOII01000016.1, forward strand.
AATCGCTGTTGCAGAACGCCCGCGTGCGGCAGGAAGAGTTCCGCATGCGCGTCGCCCAGGATCTGCAGGGGCTGAACGTGCTGGTAGGCCAACCCGTGCCGCCGGACACGGGCGCCGCCCGGCCCTGGCCGCAGCGTTCCACCGCGCAGGTCGCGCCCGGGTTGCCCTCCAGCCTGCTGCAGCGTCGGCCCGACCTGCTGGCGGCCTATGCGCGCGTCGAAGCCGCCAATTCGGGCGTGGGCGCGGCCAAGGCCGCCATGCTGCCGACCATCTCGCTGACGGCCCTCACGGGCGGCGTCAGCCGGGAGCTGTCGACGCTGCTGAATGGCAGCAACAGCAGCTGGGCCGGTGTGCTGGGCGTGTCGTTGCCCCTGTTCGACTGGGGGAGCCGGTCGGCCAACGTCAAGGGCAACGAAGCGCGGCTCGCGGCAGCAATGGCCTCTTACGAATCCGCGGCGCAAGTGGCTTTTCGCGAAACTGCCAACGCCCTGATTGCCGACGACCATCTGCTCCCGCAACTCGAGGCGCAGCAGGCACGCGTGCAGGCGCTCGAGAAGGTGGCCAGCATTTCGCGCACGCGCTTTCGCAGCGGCATGGAGGACTACTTCTCCAGCCAGGACGCGCAGCGCGAACTCTATGCCGAGCAGCAGCAGCTGATCGAACTGCAACTCAAGGCGGCCGTGAACACGGTCAATCTGTACAAGGCCCTTGGAGGCGGATGGGGCAGTGCTGCTTAGGCGGGGGCTTGGCCGGGGGCGTCAGTAAGCCGCCCCGCCGCCCAGCAAGGCTCGCCGGGCGAGCAGGAAGGTCGCGGCATTCCAGCTCTGCCCGGCCATGCCCATGGGCGCCAGCGTCCGGCCGTGGAACCACTCGGTGAAACGCCAGTCGTCGAGCGCGTTGACCTGCGCCAGCTGAACGAGCTCGGACCAGGCCTGTTCATGCAAGCCCAGCCTGGCGAGCGCCATCACCCAGAAGCCGCCCACGAAGGGCCAGATGCCACCGTTGTGGTACTGGTGCACGATGTTCTGCTGATGGCGCCCCATGTAGGCCCGCCACAGCGGGTGCTGGCGCGACAGCGGATGCAGCACCACGCGCACGGGGTAGGGCTCGCCGGCATGCGCCTGCGTGATGGTGTCGACGATGCGATGTGCCATGGCCGGATCGGCCAGCCCGCTTTGAATGGCCAGCACGTTGCCGAACACGTCCCCTTCGTCGCCGACCACGGCCAGGTTGACGAAGCTGAGGTACAGGCCCGGGTCGCGCCGGCCGCGGCGCGCATAGTGCTGCAGCAGCCGGGCCCGGTGGTATTCGGGCAGGTCGCGCTGGAACGGATTGAACAGGTGGTTGAAATGGTGCTGCGTCTCCTCGGCATGATCGAGCGCATAGCGGCGCTTGACCTCATACCAGAGCGCGTTGCTGTACAGCACGTAGCCCGAGCGCGGCATGATGTCGGCCCAGTCGCTGGCTTCGTTCTGCTGCAGCAGCCGGAAGTGCTGGTGCTCCTGCGCCAGCAGCCAGTCGACCGCGCGGCTCACCTCGCGGGCCCAGTGCGACGGGCCGACCTGCCCATGGCGGCGCACGTGGTCCACGGCAATCAGCCACCACAGGGTGGCGTCGATGCAGCCCAGGTACCAGAAGTCGGCATCGCGCCCTTCGGGGTCGACGTATTTGGGAATCTGCCCGTTGGCCGCCTGTTGCGCCGCGAGCGCGTCGAGGCTGGCCACCGCACCTTGTTCCAGCGCGGGCACGCCGCTGCCGCACATCGCGATCACGCATATCGCAGCGTCGCGTCCGAAGATTCGCGTGTAGCGCCGGGCCTCGGCGGCCTCGGTCCGAAGCGCCGCGAGGATGCCGTGCGGCGTCAGGTTTCGTTCGAGAAGCGCGAGAGAAGCCTGCGAGCAGGTGTCGAGCAATGCGAGCGCGGGGGCATCAAGGTCGGTCATGAACACACATCGTGGCCTGGGGCTGTCTTTTTATCACCCGCCGGCGTGCGCACCGGCGGGCGACTCGGGCAACTCTCCGACACGGCGAGGCGGCGCAGACCGTAACCGCGGCGTGCCGCACGCCTGCAAATTGGCACAGGCCATGCGAGAACCGAAGTCGGTCTTCGAACAACAGTTCCGCAGGCCTTCAACAGGAGCGCCGGTGCAGTCGAACCATTCACTCCAGAGCGAGCGAGACGCTTATCTTTTCCGCGAGGGAACCCACTCCCGCCTGTACGACCTGCTGGGTTGCCACCCTCTGGAAGAGGGCGGCGCCCGGTTCGCGGTGTGGGCGCCGAACGCGGAGTCCGTCTCGGTGGTCGGCGACTGGAACTACTGGTCCGGCGACGCCGACCCGCTGGCACCGAGTCCCGACGGCACGGGCATATGGCAAGGGCAGGTTTCCCATGCCGCGATCGGCCAGGCGTACAAGTACCGCATCCGTTCCCGCCATGGCAGCTACACGGTCGACAAGGCCGACCCTGTCGCCTTCAGCGCGGAGCCGCCGCCCGCCACTGCATCGCGCATCTGCGAACTTTCTTACGAATGGGGTGACGCCGAGTGGATGGCCACGCGCGGGCCGCGCAATGCGCTGGACGCCCCCATGTCGGTCTACGAGGTGCACCTGGGCTCGTGGCGGCGCCGCGATGGCCTGTTTCTCGACTATCGCGAGATGGCGCACCAGCTTGCCGCCTACGTGAACGAGATGGGCTTCACGCACGTGGAGCTCATGCCCGTGACCGAGCATCCCTTCTACGGTTCGTGGGGCTACCAGACCACCGGCTACTTCGCGCCCACCGCGCGTTTCGGGTCGCCGCAGGACTTCATGTACCTCGTCGACCACCTGCACCAGCAGGGCATTGGCGTGTTGCTCGACTGGGTGCCTTCGCACTTTCCGACCGACGAGCACGGGCTCGGGTACTTCGACGGCACGCACCTCTACGAACACGCCGATCCGCGCCAGGGCTTTCACCCGGAGTGGAACTCCAGCATCTTCAACTACGGCCGGCCCGAGGTGCGCAGCTTCCTGGTGTCGTCGGGGCTGTTCTGGCTGAACGTGTACCACCTCGACGGGCTGCGCGTGGACGCCGTCGCGTCGATGCTGTACCTCGACTACGCGCGAGAGCACGGCGAGTGGATTCCCAACCGCCACGGCGGCCGCGAGAACCTGGAGGCCATCGACTTCCTCCAGACGCTGAACCGTGCCGTGTACCGCGAGCACCCCGACACGATCACGGTGGCCGAGGAATCGACCGCGTGGCCGCGCGTGTCACGGCCCACCGACATGGACGGCCTGGGCTTCGGCGAGAAATGGAACATGGGCTGGATGCACGACGTGCTGGCCTACATGAAGCAGGAGCCGGTCCACCGCAAGTACCACCATCACAAGCTGACCTTTGCGCTGGTGTACGCCTTCCACGAGAACTTCGTGCTGCCGCTCTCGCACGACGAGGTGGTGCATGGCAAGGGCTCGCTGCTCAACAAGATGCCCGGGGACGCCTGGCAGCAGTTCGCCAACCTGCGCGCGTTGTACGGCTTCATGTGGGCGCATCCGGGCAAGAAGCTGCTCTTCATGGGCGGCGAGTTCGGCCAGCGACGCGAGTGGACACACGACGGCGAACTCGAATGGTGGGTCTGCGAGCAGGAAGGGCACCGCGGCCTGCAGCGCCTTGTGGCCCAGCTCAACCGCGTCTACCGCGGTGCGCCCGCGCTCCACCAGGTCGACTTTTCGTCCTCGGGGTTCGAGTGGGTCGCGGCCGACGACACCGACACGAGCGTGTTCGCCTTCCTGCGCAAGGCGAGCGACGGCAGTCCGCCCTTGCTGGCGGTGAGCAACATGACCCCGGTGCCGCGCACCAACTACCTGCTCGGCGTGCCGCTGGGCGGCCACTGGCGCGAGCTGATCAACACCGACGCGGCGGAGTTCGGCGGGGCGGGCTGGGGCAATTTCGGGGGCGTCGAAGCGGCGCCCGTGCGTTCCCATGGCCGCAGGCAATCGGTGTGCATCACCTTGCCGCCGCTGTCCACGCTGATCCTGGAGCACCGTCCCTGATGAAGAACATTTTCTCGACCAAGCCCGCCCCCACAGCGGCCGGAACCGACATCGGCTTCGACGACGGCGCGGTCCGCGCGGTCATCGACGCCGTGCTGCCGTGCGTGGACAACGGCCGCTTCCCGGTGAAATGCGTGGCCGGCGAGCGGGTGCGGGTTCGCGCCCATTGCTTCACCGACGGGCACGATGTGCTGCGCGTGCAGCTGTGCTGGCGCGCGCACGACCAAGCCCAGGCCGCATTCCGCGAAGTGCCGATGAAGTCGCTCGGCAACGACGTGTGGGAGGCCGTGTTCTCGCCGCCATCGATCGGGCGCTACGTCTACACCGCAGTCGCCTGGGTGGACCCGTTCGAGTCGTGGCGCAGCGAGATGACGCGGCGCGTCGACCCCGATGACGTGCGCATTGCCGCGCAGGTCGGTGCGCTGGAAATCGCTGCCGCCGCCGCGCGCGCCGAAGGCGCCGACCGCACCGCGTTGAACCGCTGGGCCACCGAGCTCGATGCCGTGGCGGCCAGCCCCGCGTACGACGTCGTCTCGCTGAAGGCGCTGGCGCTCGACGACGAGTACGCCGAGCTGGCGCGCCGCCATCCCGACCGCCGACATCAGGTGCGCCACCCGGTCGAGCTGCCGCTGGTCGCCGACCGCGAGCGCGCGCGCTTCAGTACCTGGTACGAGCTGTTCCCGCGCTCGACCGGCCCCGCGCCCGGCGTGCACGGCACCTTCAGGGACGTGGAGGCGCGCCTGCCGGCCATTGCCGCGATGGGCTTCGACGTGCTGTACTTTCCGCCGATCCACCCCGTCGGCCGCGAGCAGCGCAAGGGCCCCAACAACGCGCTCGAAGCCGCTCCCGGCGACGTGGGAAGCCCGTGGGCCATCGGTGCGGCCGAAGGCGGGCACAAGTCGATCCTTCCGGAGCTTGGCACCGAAGAAGACTTCAGGCACCTGCTCGCACGCGCGGCGGAGCACGGCCTGGAGATCGCGCTGGACATCGCCTTCCAGTGCGCGCCCGACCACCCCTACGTGAAGGCGCACCCCGACTGGTTCCGCTGGCGCCCCGACGGCAGCGTGCAGTACGCCGAGAACCCGCCCAAGAAGTACCAGGACATCTATCCCTTCAACTTCGAGTGCGAAGACTGGCGCGGCCTCTGGGCCGAACTCAAGAGCGTGTTCGACCACTGGATCGCGCAGGGCGTGCGCATCTTCCGCGTGGACAACCCCCACACCAAGGCCTTTCCGTTCTGGGAGTGGGCCATCGGCGAGGTGAAGCGCGTGCACCCCGACGTGATCTTCCTGGCCGAGGCCTTCACGCGGCCGAAAGTGATGCACCGGCTCGCGAAGCTGGGCTTCTCGCAGTCGTACACCTACTTCACCTGGCGCAACACGAAGGAGGAGTTGCAGGAGTACTTCACCGAACTCTCGAGCGGCCCCGGCGTCGACTACTTCCGACCCAACGCGTGGCCCAACACGCCCGACATCCTGCACGAGCAGCTGCAGGCCGGCGAGCCCGCCATGTTCATGTCGCGGCTGGTGCTGGCCGCCACGCTCGCAGCCAACTACGGCATGTACGGGCCGGCCTATGAGCTGCTCGAGCACCTGCCGCGCGGACCCGGCAGCGAGGAATACCTTGATTCCGAGAAATACCAGCTGCGCCACTGGAACCACGACGACCCCGCAAGCCTCGCCCCCTTCATCGCGCGGGTGAACCACATCCGCCGCGAGAACCCGGCGCTGCACCGGGACAGGGGCCTGCGCTTCCTGCACATCGACAACGACCAGTTGCTGGCCTATGCCAAGGAATCGCCCGACGGCGACAACGTGATCGTCACCGTGGTCAACCTCGATCCGCACAACATGCAGTCGGGCTGGCTCGGGCTGGAACCCGGCAGCGTGGGCGTGCCGGCCGGGCGCAGCTTCCAGATGCACGACCTGCTCAGCGGCCAGCGCTTCACCTGGCAGGGCGACTGGCACTACGTGCGGCTCGATCCCCACAGCGTGCCCGCGCACATCTTCGTGGTCCGTCGCCGCCACGGCGACGAGCGCGACTTCGATTACTTCCTGTGAGGTCGCCTGCCCATGAACGCACCCGTCTCCCACATCGCACTAGAGACCGTCGAGATCGACACCAGCGACGATCCGCTGTGGTATCGCGACGCGGTGATCTACCAGCTCAACGTCAAGGCCTTCTTCGACTCCAACAACGACGGCATGGGCGACTTCAAGGGTGTCACCGCCAAGCTCGACTACGTGAAGGAGCTGGGCGTCAACACCATCTGGCTGATGCCGTTCTATCCCTCGCCGCTGCGCGACGACGGCTACGACATCTCCGGCTACGAAGATGTGCACCCGCAGTACGGCACGCTCGACGACTTCCGCGAGATGCTGGCCGAGGCGCACAAGCGGGGCCTGCGCGTGATCACCGAACTGGTCATCAACCACACATCGAACGAGCACCCGTGGTTCAAGGCCGCGCGTCTTGCGCCGCCCGGTTCGCCCGAGCGTGACTTCTATGTGTGGAGCGACACCGACCAGCTCTACCAGGGCACGCGGATCATCTTCACCGACACCGAGACCTCGAACTGGACCTGGGACCCGGTGGCCAAGCAGTACTTCTGGCACCGCTTCTTCAGCCACCAGCCCGACCTGAACTTCGACAACCCGAAGCTGATGGAGGCGATCCTGAAGACCATGCGCTTCTGGCTCGACATGGGCGTGGACGGCTTCCGGCTCGACGCCATTCCCTACCTGGTCGAGCGCGACGGCACCAGCAACGAGAACCTGCCCGAGACCCACGCGGTGATCAAGCAGCTGCGCGCGGCCATCGACGCCGAGTACAAGAACCGCTTCCTGCTGGCCGAAGCCAACATGTGGCCGGAAGACGTGCGCGAGTATTTCGGCGATGGCGACGAGTGCCACATGGCGTATCACTTCCCGTTGATGCCGCGCATGTACATGGCCATCGCGCAGGAAGACCGGCACCCCATCGTCGAGATCATGGCGCAGACGCCCGACATTCCCGAGGGCTGCCAGTGGGCCATCTTCCTGCGCAACCACGACGAGCTCACGCTCGAGATGGTGACCAGCAAGGAGCGCGACTACATGTACACCATGTACGCGGCCGACATGCGCGCGCGCATCAACCTGGGCATTCGCCGGCGCCTGGCGCCGCTGATGGAGAACGACCTCGACCGCGTGAAGCTCATGAACGGCATGCTGCTGTCGATGCCGGGCTCGCCGATCATCTACTACGGCGACGAGATCGGCATGGGCGACAACGTGTTCGTGGGCGACCGCAACGGCGTGCGCACGCCCATGCAATGGAGTCCCGACCGCAACGCCGGCTTCTCGCGTGCCGACCCGCAGCGCCTGTACCTGCAGCCGATCATGGACCCGATGTTCGGCTACGAGGCGCTCAACGTCGAGACGCAGGCGCGCGACAGCAGCTCGCTGCTGAACTGGACCAAGCGCATGCTCGCCGTGCGCAAGACCAGCCACGCATTCGGGCGCGGCAGGCGGCGCTTCCTGAAGCCGGGCAACCGAAAGATCCTGGCCTACCTGAGCGAGTACGACGGCGACGTGATCCTCACGGTGTTCAACCTGTCGCGCGCCGCGCAGCCGGTGGAACTCGACCTGTCGGAGTTCAAGGGCTTCGTGCCGATCGAGATGCTGGGCCGCGCGCCGTTCCCGCCCATCGGCGAGCTGCCATACCTGCTCACGCTGGCCTCGTACGGCTTCTACTGGTTCAAGCTCACAGCAGAGGCCGACGCGCCGAGCTGGCACGAGCAGGGCGTGGCGCTGCAGGAGTGGCCCACGCTGGTGCTCTTCGACGGCTGGACCAGCTTCTTCCGCGACCGCGTGATGCCGTGGCGCATCGGCATGTCCGAGCGCATGCGCAACCAGTTCGAGCTGGAGACGCTGCCGCGCCACATCGAGATCCAGCGCTGGTACGCCTCCAAGGGAACAGCCATCCAGCGCGCACGGCTGTTCGACCACGCCGTGTGGGACGTGAATGGCCTGAGCTGGATGCTGTCGCTGCTCGACCTCGAAGGCCCGGCCGGGGGCGCCACCTACTTCATGCCGCTTGCGCTGGCCTGGGAAGAGCGTGACGAGGAGCGCATGGCCGGCGTGGCGCAGGCCGCGCTCGCCAAGGTGCGGCAGCAGGCGCAGGTGGGCCTGATGGGCGATGCCTTCTACGACGAGGCCTTCTGTCGCGCGCTGGTGCACGCCATCGCAAGCGGCACCGAGCTGCCGACGCTGAACGGCAAGCTGGTCTTCAGGCCGACGGCCGCCTTCGCGGAGATCGCCGCCGACATCGACATAGACGCGCTGCCCGTCGGCCGTCCGAGCGGCGTGAGCAGCAACACCGTGGTCACGCTGGACGAGACCCTGTTCCTCAAGGGCTACCGCCACGTGCGCGAAGGCATCAACCCCGAGCTGGAGATGGGCCGCTTCCTGACCGAGGTGGCGCGCTACCCGCACTGCGTGCCGGTGCTCGGCGCGCTCGAGTACATGACCAACGACGGGCGCACGATGACGCTCGCGATGGTGCAGAGCTACATGGCCAACCAGGGCGACGGCTGGGACTACACGCTCGGCTACCTGGAACGCTTCCTGCGCGATGTGGCCACCACCGACGGTGACATGCCCGACGTGTCCGCGGTGCACGGCGGTTTCCTCGCACTCATGGCCACGCTGGGGCGGCGCACTGCCGAGCTGCACCGCGCGCTCGCGATGCGCACCGGCTCGGCCGCCTTCGACCCCGAGCCGCTGGCCGCAGCCGACTTCGCCAGCTTCAAGACGCACGCTGCGAACGACGCCACGACCACGCTCGCGCTGTTGCGCGAACGGCTCGAACTGCTGCCGTCCACCGCGCAGGCCGATGCGCGCAACCTGCTGGAAGCGGCCGATGCGCTGCACGCCGGCATCCAGGCGCGCCACCCGGTGGAAGGCGGCGGCATCAAGAGCCGCTACCACGGCGACTACCACCTGGGCCAGGTGCTGGTGAAGGACAACGACTTCGTCATCATCGACTTCGAGGGCGAGCCTGCCCGCAGCTTCGAGGAGCGCCGCGCCAAGAGCTCGCCCCTGCGCGACGTGGCGAGCATGCTGCGCTCGTTCAACTACGCCCGCTGGTCGGCGCTGCGCCGGGTGGCGCAGAGCACTGACGAAGCCGAGCGGCTGGCCGCGCCGGCCATCGCCTGGGAGCGGGCGACGCGCGCCGCCTTCCTGTCCGGCTACGGCGCCACATTGGCGCCACCCGACGGCGCGCCGCTCGATGCCGAACTGCTCTCGCTGTTCGAGCTCGACAAGGCCCTCTACGAGCTGCGCTACGAGCTCGGCAACCGCATCGAATGGGCGCAGGTTCCGCTGCACGGCGTGCTCGCGCTGATCCAGCCGGCCCGCGCCTGACACCACCGACGCCACCCCTTCAACGGAAGACACACCATGGAAAATTTCGGCATTCACCTGGAGCCGCTGCGCGCCATCCTCTACCAGGTCGGCGCCTTCATTCCGCGCCTGCTGATCGGGCTGGTGGTGGTATTCGTCGGCTGGCTGGTCGCCAAGGCGGCCCGCTTCGCGGTGACGAAGGCGCTGCGCGCAATCAACTTCAACGTGCTCACCGAACGCGCCGGCCTCGACAACTTCCTGCGCCAGGGCGGGCTGGCGGGGGACACCAGCAGCCTGTTCGGCATCCTGACGTACTGGCTGGTGATCCTGGCTTCGCTGCTCATCGCCTTCAATGGCATGGGGCTGAGCTACATCGCCGATCTGCTGGGGCGCATCGTCTGGTTCGTGCCGAACGTGTTCGTGGCGCTGCTGGTGCTGGCCTTCGGCTCCTACTTCGCGCGCTTCGTTGGCGAAGCGGTGGGCAGCTACTTCCGCGGCGTGAAGATGCAGGACGCGGTGCTCTTCGGCAAGGTCGCGCAGTACGCGGTGATGGCCTTCGTGATTCTCATCGCACTCGACCAGATCAAGGTGGGCGGCGACATCGTGCGCGAGAGCTTCCTCGTGATTCTGGCGGGCGTGGTTTTTGCGTTGGCCCTGGCATTCGGGCTGGCCGGCAAGGATTGGGCAAAGGCCCAGATCGAGCGCTGGTGGCCGCGGCAGATCAAGGACGCCAAGGCACCGCCGAGCGTGACCACCGTCGGCAGCAGCAGTCCCACGCGTTTCGACAACGACCGTCCACCCCGCTGAACCCCGCTGAACGCACCCGAATGACACGAAAAACCAATCCGACGATCAACGCCGTGTGGCCCGGCCGGCCCTATCCCCGTGGTGCGACCTGGGACGGGGAGGGCGTCAACTTCGCCTTGTTCTCGCAGCACTCGGACAAGGTCGAGCTCTGCCTGTTCGACGAGCGCGGCCGCCAGGAGCTGCAGCGCATCCTGATGCGCGAGCGCACGGACGGCGTATGGCACTGCTACCTGCCCGAGGCGCGCCCCGGGCAGGCCTACGGCTACCGCGTGCATGGGCCCTACAAGCCCGAGGAGGGGCATCGCTTCAACGCCCACAAGCTGCTGGTCGACCCGTACGCCAAGGACCTGGTGGGCGACCTGCGCTGGGGCGATGCGCTCTACGGCTACACCGTGGGCAGCAAGCGTGAAGACCTCTCCTTCGACCGACGCGACAGCGCACCGCTGATGCCCAAGGGCCGCGTGCTCGAAACCGCGTTCACCTGGGGCGACGACCGCCGCCCCTCGGTGCCGTGGCAGGACATGGTGATCTACGAGATGCACGTGCGCGGCTTCACCATGACGCACCCCGACGTGCCGCCCGGGCTGCGCGGCACTTATGCCGCACTCGGCTGCGCGCCGGTGGTCGACTACCTCAAGCGCCTGGGCGTGACCACGGTCGAGCTGCTGCCCGTGCACAGCTTCCTCAACGACCGGCACCTGGCCGAGAAGGGCCTGCAGAACTACTGGGGCTACAACACGCTGGCCTACTTTGCTCCCGAGATGCGCTACAGCGCCTCGGGCAAAGTGAAGGAGTTCAAGACCATGGTGAAGACGCTGCACTCGGCGGGCATCGAGGTGATCCTCGACGTGGTCTACAACCACACCTGCGAAGGCAACCAGCTCGGGCCCACGCTGTCGATGCGCGGCGTGGACAACGCCTCGTACTACATCGCCAACGCCGAGAACCGCCGCTACTACGACGACTTCACGGGCTGCGGCAACACCGTGAACCTGGAGCATCCGCACGCGCTGCAGCTGGTGATGGACTCGCTGCGCTACTGGGCCGAGGAGATGCACGTCGACGGCTTCCGCTTCGACCTGGCCTCGGCGCTGGCGCGCGAGGCCGGCAAGGTCGAGAACCTCGGCGGCTTCTTCGATGCGATCCGCCAGGACCCCACGCTCAACCGCGTGAAGCTCATCGCCGAGCCCTGGGACCTGGGCCACGGCGGCTATCAGGTCGGCAACTTTCCGCTGGGCTGGGCGGAGTGGAATGACCAGTACCGCGACGGCCTGCGCGGCTTCTGGAAAGGCGACGGCGGGCTCATTGGCGAAGTGGCCAAGCGCGTCACCGGTTCCGAGGACCTGTACGGCTGGTCGGGCAAGCGGCCCAGCGCCAGCATCAACTTCATCACGGCGCACGACGGCTTCACGCTGCACGACCTGGTCTCCTACAACGACAAGCACAACGAAGCCAACGGCGAGGACAACCGCGACGGCAACAGCCACAACGTCTCATGGAACTGCGGCGTCGAGGGCCCCACCGACGACCCTGAAGTTGTGGCCCTGCGCGAGCGCCAGAAGCGCAACCTGCTGGCCACGCTGCTGCTGTCGCAGGGCGTTCCGATGCTGCTGGCGGGCGACGAGCGCGGCCACACGCAGCAGGGCAACAACAACGTCTACTGCCAGGACAACGAGCTCGGCTGGATCGACTGGACCTCCACGCCCGAGCGGCTGGCGCTCGCGACTTTCGTCGAGCGCATGGTGGCGTTGCGCCGTGCGCACCCTTCGTTCCGGCGCCGCACCTTCTTCGCCGGCAGGCCCGCCGAAGGCGAGACCGTGACCGACGTTCACTGGCTCAAGCCCGACGGCCAGGAGATGCGGCCGGAAGACTGGAACGACGCGAACGCACGCTGCATTGCGATGTATATCCCCGGTGGCGGCATTGCCGACCGCGGGCCGCGTGGCGAGGTGCAGCACGACGACGACTTTCTCGTGCTGCTCAATGCACACCACGACGAGATCGCCTTCACGCTGCCGCCGATGCCGCACGGCGCGTGGCGGTTGCTGGTCGATACGGCCAGCAGCACGCCGCCGCTCGCCACCGAGGACGCAGCCGCGCTCGCCCCGGCATGGGCGCAGCCCAGCTATCCACTTCAATGCCGCTCGCTCGTGGTGCTGAGCCGGCCGGATGTGCGGCCATGAGCGCAGCGCCGGGCCGCCCCAAGCAAGCTCGCACCGCAGTGCGAAGCACGGAGGTTCGCCAATGAGCACGCATGTACATCGCATGCCGTTCGGCGCCACGGTGCATGCCGATGGCGCGGACTTCGCGCTCTGGGCCCCGTCGGCGGAAATCGTCATGCTCGAACACCACGCGGTGGCCGGCGAAACCTCGTCGCAGCCGATGACGCGCGACGGCAAGGGCTGGCATCGCCTGGCCGTGCCCGGGGTGGGGCATGGCGACAGCTACCGCTACCGGCTGCCCGACGGCACGCGCGTGCCCGACCCGGCGTCGCGCTTCAACCCCGAGGACGTGCACGGCCCGAGCGTGGTCATCGACCCGCAGCGCTTCGAGTGGACCGACGGCGCATGGCGCGGCCGCCCCTGGGAAGAAGCGGTGGTCTACGAGCTGCACGTCGGCACCTTCACCGAAGAGGGGAGCTTCAGCGCCGCGCGCGAACGGCTGGGCGAACTTGCCGAGCTCGGCATCACCGCCATCGAACTCATGCCGCTCGCAGACTTTCCCGGGCAGCGCAACTGGGGCTACGACGGCGTGCTGCCGTTTGCGCCCGACGCCTCGTACGGCGCACCCGACGAACTCAAGGCGCTGGTCGACGCGGCGCATTCGCTGGGGCTGATGGTGCTGATCGACGTGGTCTACAACCACTTCGGGCCGGAAGGCAACTACCTGCATGCGTACTGCCCCGAGTTCTTCAACCCCGGACACCAGACGCCGTGGGGCGCTGCGATCAACTTCGACGGGCCGGGCTCGCGCGCGGTGCGCGACTTTTTCATTCACAACGCGCTCTACTGGGTGGGGGAGTTTCGCTTCGACGGCCTGCGCATGGATGCGATTCATGCCATTCACGACGAGACGCGGCCGCACATCGTGAACGAGATCCGCGAGGCGCTCGATGCCGGGCCGGCCCGCGAGCGCCACGTTCACCTGGTGCTGGAGAACGACGCCAACCAGGCCTCGATGCTGATGCGCGACGGCCGCGGCATGCCCGTGGCCGGCACGGCGCAGTGGAACGACGACCTGCACCACGCGGTGCACGTGCTGGCCACCGGCGAGCGCGATGGCTACTACGCCGACTATGCCGACGACCCGGTGTGCCGCTTCGCCTGCGCGCTGGCCGAGGGCTTCATCTACCAGGGGCAGCCGTCGGCTTTCAGGCATGGCGAGCGGCGCGGCGAGCCGAGCACGCGGTTGCCGCCGCAGGCGTTCGTGTCCTTCCTGCAGACGCACGACCAGGTCGGCAACCGCGCCTTCGGCGAGCGCATTCACGCGCTCGGCGATCCGGTGCTGGTGCGCGCGGCGCTGGCCTGCCTGCTGCTGTCGCCGCACGTGCCGATGCTGTTCATGGGCGACGAGTTCGCGGCCTCCACGCCTTTCCAGTATTTCTGCGACTTCGGGCCGGAGCTTGCGGCGGCGGTGTCCGAAGGGCGGCGAGCGGAATTCGGCGGGTTCGCGATGTTCGCGGACGAAGCCGCTCGCGCGCGCATTCCGGACCCGAATGACGAAGCGACCTTCCTGGCGTCGAAGCTGCGCTGGCGCGAGCGCGGGACACGCGCGCATTTTTCGAGGCTCAGCGAGGTGCAGCAGCTGCTGGACCTGCGTCATCGCCTGATCGTGCCGCGCCTGGCCGGCATGGCGGGCGCGGGTGTCTACCGGTGCGAGAACGACATGCTCCAGGTGCAGTGGGACATGGAGTCGGCGCGCTTGCATCTGCTCGCTCATTTCGGGGCGCAGCCTGTGGAGGGCGCTACGGCGCCACCCGGCGAGGTGGTCTACAGCGACGGGGCGACGACCGGCCGTGAGGGCGCGTTGCACCACCTGGCGCGCGGCGCAGTGCGCGTGACGCTGGAAGCGCTGCATGGCGGATGAAGCAGGCCGCGGCCCTGTGACGGGCGATCTCGGGCGGCTGTGCGCGCACTTCGGCATCGCCACCGGTTATTTCGATGCCTTCGGCGCGCGGCGCGAGGCTTCCGCTGAAAGCCTGATCGCGCTGCTGGCCGAGTTCGGCGTGCGGCTCGATGGCGCGGCCGACGCGGGGCGCGCATTGGAGGCCGCACACCGCGCGCGCTGGGCACAGGCGCTGCCGCCGGTGCGGGTCGTGCAGGCCGGCAGCGCTGCGTGGTCTGTGTCGTTGCGGCTGCCGGCGTCCATGCGGCGGCTGCGCTGGCAGCTCGGTGAAGAGCAGGGGCGTGAACTGCAAGGCGAGGCCGATGCCGAGGAGTTGCCCGAGACCGGCCGCATCGACATCGACGGCATCTGGCTGTGCGAGCGCGTTCTGCCAATGCCGCTGGCGCTCGAAGCGGGCTACCACCGGTTGCGCATCGAAGGCCTGCGTGGCGAGACGCTGGTTCTTGCAACGCCCGGCCGCTGCTACCGGCCGCCCGCAGTGCGCGATGGCGGTCGCGTCTGGGGCGCGGCAGTGCAGCTCTACAGCCTGCGCTCGCCGCGAAACTGGGGCATCGGCGACTTCAGCGATCTGGAAGAACTCGCCGTGCGCATGGCAGCGCAGGGCGCGGACATCATCGGCCTGAACCCACTACACGCGCTGTTCGCGAGCACGCCGTCGAATGCGAGCCCGTACAGCCCGTCGTCGCGCCAGCAGCTCGACGTGCTCTACATCGACGTGGAAGCGGTGGATGGCTTTGCAGACTGCGACCCGGCCCGCGAGCGGGTGCATTCGCCCGACTTCCAGGCGCGGCTCGCCGCGCTGCGTGCAACGCAGCTGGTGGATTACGCGGGCGTGGCCGCGGCGAAGTTCGAAGTGCTCGAATTGCTCTTCGGCCACTTCTGCGCGCGGCACCTGCCTCCGGAGGGCGCGCCCGACGAGGCGGGCAGGGAGTTTCTGGCCTTCGTCGCGGAGCGCGGCGAGGCGTTGCGGCAGCACGCTCTTTTCGAAGCACTGCAGGCGCACTTTCTTGCAGCCGAAGGCGGCGCGTGGGACTGGCATGCATGGCCGGTCGCCTACAGGAATCCGGATTCCGCCGAGGTGACCGCATTCGCCGTGGCGCACGCGCAGCGCGTGCAGTTCCACCAGTACCTCCAGTGGCTGGCCACCCGGCAACTGGCACGGGCGGCCGCGCGCTGCGATGCGCTCGGCATGGGTGTCGGCCTGTACGTGGACCTGGCGGTGTCGGTCGACCGCGCCGGCTCCGACACCTGGGGCGCGCAGGAGGTGTTTGCGGAAGGCGCCAGCGTCGGCGCGCCGCCGGACGAGTTCAACCCCGCCGGGCAAGGCTGGGGCCTGCCGCCGCTGCGCCCTGACCGCCTGCGCACCGATGGCTATCGCTTCTTCATCGAAACGCTGCGCGCGGGCATGCGCGGCGCCGGTGCGCTGCGCATCGACCACGTGATGGGCCTCATGCGCCTGTTCTGGATTCCGCAGGGCCGCGGTGCGCGCGAGGGTGCGTACGTCTACTACCCGCTCGACGAGATGCTCGCCATCGTGGCGATCGAGAGCCACCGCCACCGCTGCATGGTCGTGGGCGAGGATCTCGGCACGGTCGAAGATACGGTGCGCGATGCGCTGGCGCAGGCCGACGTGCTGTCTTACCGGCTGCTGTATTTCGAGAAGCAGCGCGATGGCCGTTTCACGCAGCCCGCAGCCTATCCGCCGGCCGCCCTGGTCGCGATCAGCACGCACGACCTCGCGACCTTCGCTGGCTGGTGGACGGCCGACGACCTGCGCGAGCGGCTCGCGCTGGGCCTGTTTCCCGATCCGGCGATTTTCGACAAGCAGCTGATGGACCGGGCGCAGGAGCGCATCGAGTTGATGCAGGCCTTGCAGCAGGCGGGCCTGCTGTTGCGCGAGGAAGTGGCGCAGGCGGCCGGGCTCGCAATGCCGTCCGCGCGCATCGTGGAGGCGGCGCACGCCTTTCTGGCGGCTGCACCGTCGGCGCTGATGATGGTGCAGCTGGAGGACGTGGCGGGCGTGGTGGCGCAGGCCAACATGCCCGGCACGGTGGACGAGCATCCGAACTGGCGGCGCAAGCTGCCTGAGCCGGTTGCGGCGCTGGCCGGCGGCGAGCGCATGCGCGGGCTGGGCGAGGCCCTGCGTGCGGCGCGGCCGCGCCAGGTCGAATCGGCCGGGCGGAGTGCATCGCCGGGTCTGACGACTCGCGTGCCTCGCGCCACCTACCGGCTGCAGTTCCACAAGGACTTCGGCTTCGACGACGCGATCCGTGTGCTGCCGTATCTCGCGAAGCTCGGCGTGAGCCATGTGTACTGCTCGCCGATCCAGCGCGCCCGCGCGGGCAGCATGCACGGCTACGACGTGGTGGCGCATGCGGAGATCAACCCCGAACTCGGTGGCGAGGAAGGCTTTGCGCGCTTCGTCGCGGCGCTGAAGGCCAACGGCCTCGGGCAGCTGCTGGACATGGTGCCCAACCACATGGGCGTGTTCGGCGCCGACAACGCGTGGTGGATGGACGTGCTGGAGAACGGACCCGCATCGCTGTTCGCGCAGCACTTCGACATCGACTGGCAGCCACTCAACGTCGAGCTGACCGGCAAGGTGCTGCTGCCCGTGCTGGGCGTGCACTACGGCGAGGCGCTGGAGAACGGCGAACTGATCTTGCGCTTCGAGGACGCGAGCGGCAGCTTTGCCATCGGCTACTACGACCACCGGTTTCCGCTGGCGCCCGAGAGCTATCCCATGGTGCTCGAACGGGCGCTGGCGCGGCTGGGCGATGCAGCGGCGTCGGGGCGGCTGGCGAGCCTGTCGACGGCTTTCGGTCATCTGCCGGGGCGCGGCACGGCCTCTGCGCAAGAACAGGCAGAACGCGTACGCGACAAGGAATTGCTCAAGGCCCGGCTGGCGCGGCTGGCACAGCGCCATCCTTCGGTGGCACAGGCGCTCGTGGCGTCGGTGGCGGAACTGAACCTCGCATTGCCGGAAGCGCGCGACGCACTGCACAAGCTCATCGAGCTGCAGGCGTACCGGCTCGCGCACTGGCGGGTGGCGGCGGACGAGATCAACTATCGGCGCTTCTTCGACATCAACGATCTCGCGGCCGTGCGCATGGAGCGCGAGGAGGTGTTCGAGGCCACGCAGTCGTTCGCGCTGGACCTCGCCGCATCCGGCGTGGTGGACGGCCTGCGCATCGACCACCCCGACGGGCTCTACGACCCGGCCGAGTACTTCCGCAAGCTGCAGGAAGGCTATGCGCGACGCGCCGGACTGGTGCTGCCCACGCACGACGCGCAGGGGCGGCCCGCGCGGCCCCTGTACGTGGTGGCCGAGAAGATCGCCGGCGCGCACGAGGAAGTGCCCGAGAGCTGGCATGTGCACGGCACCACCGGCTATCGCTTTGCGAACGTGGCAAACGGCGTGCTGGTCGACACCGCGGCCGAGGCGAGCGTGGTGCACGCGTGGCAACGCTTCACCGGCGAGATGGAAGACTTCGCCTCGGTGTCGCGTGCCGGCCGGCGCGAGGTGATGCGCAATGCGCTCGCGTCGGAGCTGAACGTGCTGTCGACCGAGCTGCTGCGCATCGCAAGGGCCCACCGCAGCACGCGCGACTACACGCTCAATGCGCTGCGCCGCGCGCTGGCGGATGTCGGTGCGTGCATGCCGGTCTACCGGACCTACATCGTCGAACGGCCGTCGGAACAGGACGCGCGCTTCATCGACGAGGCCGTCGACGAAGCCGCCCGGCAGAGCGGGGATGCCGACCGGTCGATCTTCGATTTCGTGCGGTGTGCGCTGCGGGGGGAGGCGGTTGCCTCCGCTTCGCCGGCGCTGGGCGAACGGGTGCGCCGCTTCGCATTGCGCTTCCAGCAGTTCAGCGCGCCGGTGGCGGCGAAGGGCGTGGAAGACACGGCTTTCTACCGCTACTTTCCGCTCAGCTCGCTCAACGAGGTGGGCGGCGAGCCGGACCTGTTCGGCATCGAGGTCGACGCATTCCACGCGGCGAGCGCCGACCGCGCGCTGCGCTGGCCCCACACCATGCTGGCGACTTCGACGCACGACAACAAGCGGTCGGAAGACGTTCGCAACCGGATCGACGTGCTGTCCGAAATGCCCAACGAGTGGGTGCTGGCGCTGACGCGCTGGCATGGCCTGTGCCGCGGCACGCGGAAGAAGCTGGCCGGCGGCGAGGCGCCGTCGCGTGCCGACGAATACCTGCTGTACCAGACGCTGCTCGGCACCCTGCCTCTGGGTGGGCTCGACGCCGGCACCGCGCCGGGCTACAGCGGCCGCATCTGGCAATACATGCAGAAGGCCGCCCGCGAGGCCAAGTTGCGCACGCGATGGTCCCAGCCCGATGCGGACTACGAGGCCGCGCTCGAGCGTTTCGTGCGCGAGCTGCTGGCCGATCCGGAAAAGGGCGAGTGCCTTGCGGACATCCAGCGGCTGGCTGACACGCTGTCATGGTTCGGCGCATGGAACAGCCTCACGCTCACGCTGCTGAAATACAGCTCGCCCGGTGTGCCCGATCTCTACCAGGGCAGCGAGCTCATCGAGCTGAGCCTGGTCGATCCGGACAACCGGCGCCCGGTGGACTACGCCCTGCGCCAGCGGCGGCTGGCCGCGCTGAGGGCAATGGTTGGCCAGGAAGGGGTTGGCCTGGCATCGCGGGTGCGCTCGATGGTCGAGGCGCCGCACGACGGCCGCGCCAAGCTCTGGTTCATCTGGCGCCTGCTGTCGTTGCGGCGGGAGCAGCCTTTGCTGTTCAGCGAAGGAAGCTACGAGCCGCTGGCGGTCGAGGGGCCGCTGTCGAGGCACGTCGTGGCCTTTGCGCGCAGGCATGAGGATCAGGTGCTCGTGGTTGTGGCGGGGCGGTTGTTCGTCGATCTCTCGCGCCGCAGCGCGGATGAGGATGCGATTCCGGCGCTTCCTGAGGCGACGAGATGGAAGGGCACGACGGTGTGTCTTCCCGCAGGCGTTCGCTCAGTGATGCTCGAGAACCTGCTGACTGGAGAGTCGCTGTCGGTCGGGGAGGGGGCTATTCGCCTGGACGACGCACTGCGATGGATGCCATGGGCTGTCTTCAGCCGTACAGCGCCGCGGGAGAAATACGCATGATCTGCACCTGCTGGGCGGCGTCGATGACGCGAGCGACCGGCTCCCAGACGCTCGCATAGTCCGGCAAGGCGTCAGGCGCGAAGCTCGTGTGCGGCCAGTCGGAGCCCCACACTGTGCGGCCGGAGAGCCAGCCCTGACTCGCCTCGCGCCATCAACTTGGCAGCGCCGGTGGCCTACCGCATTTACATGTCACCGATATCACTATTTCGGGTGATGCCTAGAGAGAAGTAAATCGATTCAATCAAATCTGTGCACTTTTGCGTGCACAGCCAAGCTGCCGTAGCTGATCGACCGACGTCGATCTCCTCCATCTGGCGGTGTCGGGACGAATGCTTTTCGCCCAGATGTCTTTGATTACGTGAGGCCTGATTGCTGTTGCATTTCCGGGCTCGCGTGATCACGTCTGATCGGCAAGGCCCGAAATCCGGAAGCCGAGGACTGCTTGGGACATTCCAAAAAATCACCTAGGAAAAGTAATGGACCGTAGAAAGTTTTCGCTCACGATGGTGGGCGCGGCAGTGTTGGCCGGGTGCGGAGGAGGCGGGGGAAGCAGTGGTGGGTTTGCGTTTCCCCCGATTGCGAGTGCGCCGCCCGCTCCTGCACCCGAGGTGGCGCCTCCTGTGCCAGCGCCGGTGCCCGATCCCGGCCCTGTCGTACCTACGGCACCCGAGCTTGCAACGCCGACGTCCCTGCCGGCCGGCACGGCGTTCCTGCAAACCGTTGCCGCGACCGATGGTGATCGTTCCATCGCGCCCGGACAGGCCAATATCTGGGACCTGAATGAGGACTTCTCGATCGAGGATGGAGGTGACGACCAGTTCGACGGGACCTTGCATCTGCTCGTGGACGTCGGCGGCGTGCAGGCCGGATTCCCTTCAGACCAGACCTACGCGGAACTGACCGCACTGGGCCCGGAGATGGGGCCTTCGGACGGCGTCAAGGCGGTGACCTTCACCTCGGATACCAATTTCCTGCAAACCACAGGTGGGTACGCCTATCTGCACGCGGGCGCCGAGGTTCGTCTCCAGCAGACCTTGAACCTTGGCAGTGCCGTCGGACCCGGGATCTCGCTGGTCTGGGATGGAGTTCCCAGTCCAGGCAATGCCGCTGCTCCGATGTCGGATCCGGGCCAGTTCGGCCAGGTGGTTGTGCGCGATACGGCGGGCGCGCTGTTGGCGACGCTCTTCAAGGTCGATCTCAATGGGGTTTCCGGAACGTGGGGCTCGGCCTCGCTGGCAGCGTTTGTCGGCCAGACCGTGGTGCTGTCGTTCGAGCAGCGGGTATGGGTTAGCGGTTCGGCCATTGACAACGTGTCCGTCAAGGACGGTGCCAACACGGAATTCGTCGTCAATGGCGACTTCGAAGCCGCAGGCACGGGCTGGACGGTTTCGGCCTCGAAGATCGTGCAGAACGTGCGCACTGGCGTGAGAACCTTCAACGGACTCGAGGTGCAGCGCACGTTCTATACGCAACCCAACCTGCTGTGGGCGCGCATGACCGATGTCTTCCGCAATACCACCGCCGCGCCTATCGATGCCGTGGTGTCCTACGCGACCAACCTCGGCTCCGACAGCTTGGGCATCATCTACCCCACGCCGGGCGCAACCCAGAAAGCGCTGAGCACGTGGGACTACAAGTCGAACAGTGGAAATGTCGGAGATCGGGATGTCGGTTTTGCATTCGGCACTGCGGATGTCGTCAACTACAGGTCCGACACGGCACTTGGCGTTGGAGCCGGGACCGATGACGTGCTATTCCAGTTCAACATTTCGGTCCCGGCAGGCGGCAGCGTCACGCTGATGAACTTCCTGGTGATGTCGGGCACGGACACGGGCCTCGTTGCCACGGACATCACGGCAAGGGCGACCGAAGTGGATACGCAGCTTGCGGACATTGCCAATAATTTCCGGACCAACTTCGCGTACCAGCGGGGCCTGACCCAGGCTCAACTGGACACGGTGAAGAACTTCTAGCCGGTCGGCGGGCAGGCGGACTACTTCATCCGCCTGCCCGAGGGCAGCGATCTCCTGTCGCGCACGAATCCCCTGAATCGTTGCCGCGTGAGAAACTACCGGCTTGATGTAGCCGATGCCCGTGCAGATGCTGACAGGACCGGCGAGCGAGGTCGGATCCCTGGTCTTCGAACGGTTGGCGGGGTTCCAAGTGTATGAGTGACAACGCTAAGCCATTGAATTTAAAAGAGAAAACCATCTCGGTCGCCCCGATGATGGATAAATCGGAAACCTGAAATAAATCAACTACTTAGGTGCATCCGTGTGCAGCGCATGTGCACTGGTTTGGCAAGTTGGAAACGTTTCAGATGATCTAGGACAGTGACCAGCTGTCTGTCACGTCGGGGGCGCGAGTTCGAGTCCATCCACTCCGCCAAGCTTTAAGAAGAACGGGCCTTCGCGGCCCGTTTGCTCTTCTTTCTACCCCTTTTGCACCCCCTCGCAGCGAGCGTCTAGCAGTACCACCTTGCGCCCGTCGCGACACTCTTCGAGGATGGCGTCCACCTATTTTTTGAACTGACCCCCGAAGGTTGGACGGTTGATTCTCAGATTGAGACGAATTTCTCACGGTAGCCAACGGGACTGAGGCCCTTCAGTTTTAGCTTGATCCGATCGTAGTTGTAGTAGCGGATGTAGTCGTCCAGGCCGGTCTCTAGCTCTTCGAGACTGTCGAACTCATTGAGATAGAAGAACTCAGATTTCAAGGTTCCGAAGAAGCTTTCCATCGATGCATTGTCAAGGCAGTTTTGAATCGCCCCGGCTTTTGTGGAGGCTCAACACTCTGAGAGGATTGAGCCATGAAGAAATCGAACAAGTTCTCACCCGAGGTGCGTGAGCGCGCG
>NZ_FOII01000052.1:0-1853 GCF_900111625.1 Variovorax sp. OV084
TGTGAGACGGAGAAGTCGAACCCGGCCAGGTCGCGGTGCATGGGGAAGCGCGCCGACTTCATCTGGTGAGCAATGGAGCGCATTGCCCGGTCAGCGTCTTCGGCCTGCAGCAGGTGCTCCACCAGCCAGCGTGATGCAGCCAGGGTCGTATCGCCGCCTTGCTCCGTCAGATCGGCCCAGGCGGTGGCCATGCCGTTGAGCCGCAGCGCCTTCAGTTGGGCCTGTACATCGATGGAGGGCTCACGCATGGCCGACCTCCTGTCCGTCCAGATGATCCTGGTGGGTGGGGCGCAGCCGGTCGTAGCGCGCGGTGTCGGCCTTGGGCGCCTGGGTGAGTCGCAGGGATGTCTGCGCCTGGTCCGGCGTGGCCGGGCTGTTCAGGCGGGCCAGCACGTTGCGCACGTGCTCCACGCTGATGCTGCCGCTGGGCGCTCTGCCTTCGAGCACCAGCTCGATGGCCACCAGCACCGCCTCCAGCCCGGCCTGCGGCACCACGGCCAGCACCTGTGCCATGACCCGGTCTCCTCCAGGGTGCCTGAGCAGCGACTGGCGCAAGCGCAGCAACGGCGCCGGCAGGTCCAGGAACGGCGTGCCGTTGCGCAATGCGCCCGGCTTGCGCTGCACCAGCTCGATGTAGTGCTGCCAGTCGTAGCTGGTCTGGCCGCTGCCCGGCAGCCGGGCATGGCTGGCCACGACGGCGTCCGCGGCCGCCACATCGATTCGCTCTGGATAGACGCGGGTGCTGACGATGTGGCCGGCCCACTCGCACGGCACGGAGTAACGGTTGCGCGCGGCGGCCACCAGGCAGGTGCTGCTGACCCGGGCCAGCCGCTCGACGTAGCCGTCGAAGGTGGCCGGCATGGACATGAGGTGAGGCTTCTCCAGCTCCCACATCTCGGCCACGGTGAACTGCCGGTGGATCGGGTGCGTGGTGTCACTCCACACCGAACGACACCGCTCACTCAGCCAGGCATTGAGTTCGATGAACGAGCCGAAGCGCCGGGTTGCGGCTTCGATCCAGATGCGCCGGCGACTGTCCTGCACGTTCTTCTCGACCACACCCTTCTCCCAGCCGGAGGCGACGTTGCAGAAGTCGGGGTCGAACAGGTAGTGGCTGCACATGGCAGCGAAGCGCGCGTTGACGGTGCGCTGCTTGCCGCGTTGCACCTTGTCCACGGCGGTGCGCATGTTGTCGTAGATGCCGCGCCGGGTGACGCCGCCGAGTGCCTGGAACGAGCGGGTGTGGGCGTCGAACAGCATCTCGTGGCCCTGGCTGGGGTAGGCCACCAGCCAGAAGGCTCGACTGGCGCACAGCTTCAGGTGCGCCACCTGCACGTTGTAGAACACGCCACCGACGACCATGGCTTCGACGCTCCAGTCGAACTGGAAGGCCTCGCCCAGTTCGAAGCTCATCGGAACGAACGCCTTGGCCGGACTGGCTGCCGACTCCACCCGCCAGCGCCGGATGTAGTCGGTGACGGCGCTGTAGCCGCCGCGGTAGCCCTGGGCCTGTATCTGAGCAAACAAGGCACGGCCGCTGCGCCGTCCCTGCTTCGGGCGATGGCTGTCGGTCGTAAGCGCTTGGTGCAGGGCCGGCTCGAACGCCGTGAGCTTGCCGTCGAGCTTCACCCGCTCGTACTTCGGCACAACATCGCCGGGCGCCTTGAGCCACTTCTTGACCGTGTTGCGCGACAGGCCTGTGCGCTTTGCGATCTCGCTGAGGGATAGTTGGTCGCGCAGTCTCATGCGCCTGACCTTGCCAATCATGTCCATGGTGATCACCTTGAATCCCCTGCTGAAATTCTCAGCAGGTCAGTGGAACACCCTGGTCAATTTTGGATTGGCACTTTGCG
>NZ_FOII01000046.1:0-3229 GCF_900111625.1 Variovorax sp. OV084
CCGACTTCGCCGTAAATGCTGGTGGTCTGGTTCAGCGCCAGGGTGAGGCCGCCGGCCAGTTCGCTGACAGTGGAGCCGGTGCGGCTCGTGATGTCGGTCGTGGCGGCAGGTCCGATGAAGCGGGCGACGTCGGCGCCGCCGCTCGCCTTGTAGATGTTGAAGCGGCCGTACGGCTGCAGCGTGCCGAGGCTCGTGGAGAGCTCGCCCTTCACGCGCACGCCGACGCGCGCGATCCAGCCGTCGTCGCTGTCCTGCCGCACGGTCGCACCGGAGATTGCGATGTCGTCCAGGCTGAGGTGCTGGCGAATCAGCTGCAGTTGCGGCTCGATCTTCCAGCCGCTGTCGCCCATTGCGAATGCCTGGCCCACTTCGATGGATGCCGTCAGGCTGTCGCCCTTGCCCGAGCTGCGCTGAGTGGACAGCGGCTCGACGGTGTAACCGTGCCGCCCGGCCTGCAGCACGGCGTCGGCGTAGAAGCCCGAATCGGCAGTCCAGGTGCCGTAGGCGCCCAGGTACTGGCTGCGCAGGTCGTTGGAACCAACGGCCAGGTTGGCGATGCCACTGGCAAAGCCGCTGACCCTGACGCTGCCGTCGAGTTGGCCGACGTACACGCCGGCACGCCAGTTCGATGTGGCGAACAGATCGGTGCCAGCCTGGAAGCCCTTGACGTTGCCCTTGCTGTGCGGATCGACGGTGCCTTGCTGGCGGATGTCGATGTCGGTGGCGATCACGCGGCCCCAGGCGCGGCGCTCGGTGTCGGTCGATGCTGCAGCGCCTGCCTTGACATCATCGTCGCCGATGCGTTGGTGCAGGTTGCCGATCATGGCCAGGTCCGCCTGGCGTACCTGGCTGGGCAGCGCGGAGAGCAACGGGACTTCGGCTCGGTAGGCCGGCACTTGCACGGCGTTCGTGCCGGTACCGCCCGTTGTGCCGCCCGTCGATCCGCCCGTGCCCGTCGTTGCCGTGGTGGTCGATCGCAGGTACCAGTTCTCGCCGGCGCCGCTGGCGTCGGCGGCATACAGGCGGTACTCGTAGGCGCCCGCATCCACGTGGCCGCCCGCGAGCGAGAACGCATCCTTGGTGGTCTGCGCGGTGGTGGTGGCGCCGTTGAGCGCCGAGACCACTTCGATGCCGTTGCCCGTGGTCAGCGCGCCCAGGCCACCGAGCTGGGTGATCTGCACGCTGGTCCTGCCGCTGGCCGAGGCGCTTGCACCGTTGAGCACCAGCCGGTCGCTCACGCTGGTGCTGTCGCCCAGGAAGGTGCCCAGCCGCAGCACGCCGTTGTTGCCCACATAGGCGCCGTTGACGGTGAGGGTGGTGCCTGGTGTGGTGCCTACCAAGGTGACAGTGCCGCTGTTGGCGAGCGAGGCAACCGTCTGGCTGAAGCCTGCAAGGTCGAGCGTGGCGCCGCTTTGCACGGTGTGCGCCGAGGCTGCGCTGAAGGTGCCGGCGACGCCGGCCTTCAGGGTGCCTTCGGCCACATCGGTCGCGCCGGTATAGCTGTTGGAGCCCGAGAGTGTGAGGGTGCCGCTGCCGATCTTGGTGATGAAGCCGCCGCCGGTGATGTTGCCGCTGAGCGTGGCGCTGAAGCTGCCGGTGTCGATCACCGGGTCGTTGTTGCCGGTCAGCACCACGGCGTTGGCGAGGTTCAGGCTGTCGGCCGCGAAGCCGAGCGTGGTGCCGTCGTCCATCGCCAGCGTGCCGGTGCCCAGCGCCAGGTTGTTGCCGACGTTCAGCCGGCCTTGCTTGAGCGCGGTGCCGCCGCCGTAGCTGTTGGCCGCGGTGAGCGTCGTGGTGCCGGCGCCTTCCTTGACGAGCGAGCCTGTGCCGCTGATGGTGCCCGACAGCGTGAGCGCGTTCGAGCGGTTGATGACCAGCGTCGCGTTGTTCAGGACGTTGCCCACGATGCTGCCCGTGGTGCCGCCGCTGCCGAGTTGCAGCGTGCCGGCACTGATGACGGTGCCGCCGGCGTAGGTGTTGTCGGCGGTGAGGACCGTCGTGCCCGTGCCGGCCTGCACAAGCGCGCCGGAGCCGCTGATGGTGCCCGACAGCGTCAGCGCGTTCGAGCGCTGGACGGTCAACGTCGCGTTGTCGACGATGTTGCCTTTCACCGAGCCGGTGGTGCCGCCGCTGCCAAGCTGCAGCACACCGGCGCTGATCGTGGTGGTGCCGGTGAAGGCCTGGTCCTGCGTCAGCGTGAGCGTGCCCGCGCCGGTCTTCTCGATGCCGCCCGTGCCGCTCACGAGGCCGGCGTAGGTTGCGTTGTCGGGCTGGGCGAAACGCACCAGCCCGTTGTCGGTGATTGCTGCCGGCGCGAATTGCGCGCTGCTTTGCAGCACACCGCCCGAACCGACGGTCATGCTGCCCGTATATGTGCTGGCATTGGCGCCCAGGATCAGGGTGCCGCCATTGACAGTCGCGCTGGTAATGCCCGATGACGGCAGCGCCACGTTGAAAGTCCAGACCCCGGCATTGCTCTGCAGCGTCTGGAACCCGGCCAGGGAAAGCGGTGCAAACGTCGAGGCGCCGCCGTCTTCGCTTTCGAGCGTGAGAAGGTTGGCGCCGCCTCCGCCGCTGATGTTGCCGGTGATCGAAGAGCCCGTGTAGGCATGCAGCGCATCGTTGCCGTTTGCGAAGTTGAGCGACCCGATGACGCTGCCCTTGTTGGTGAAATCGACGGCAGAGGTGCCATTGGCACCGAACACCGTGGCGGTGCCGGGGTTGCTGCTGCCCGCCACATAGCCCGCTTCCATCGTGCCGGTGTTCACGATGGTGTTGTTGCCGGAGTTCGCCTGGAACCAGATCGCCGCATGGGTCGATCGCACGGTTCCGTGATTGATGATCGTATTGCCGCTGCCGACGGGATTGATGGCCTCCGAATTGCCGGCGCTTCCATCCGCGAGGACGTTGGCGCCTTGCTCGATGGTGATGGTGCTGTTGCTGTTGAACTCGACGGTGTTGGCGCCGATGCCGCCTGGGTACGGACTGTTTCCGTTGGTGGAGCTGTTCTGGACCGTGGCGCCGCTGCGAACCGTGATGGTGGCATTGTTGCCAAGGCTGATCGCGGAGCTGTTGCCCGTGCTGACCAATGCACCCGACTGGACATCCACCGAGGTGTTGTCAGCCGTGGCCGGTCCCGTCCCGACGGTCGTGCCTTGCGTTCCTCCCGCCGAACTGCAGGCGATGGCCGCACCCGTGGCCACGCAATCCGCCGCGGCCGGCATTGACA
>NZ_FOII01000007.1:0-295216 GCF_900111625.1 Variovorax sp. OV084
CTCATCATCTTCGTGCTGGCCATCTACGTGGGCTACCACGTGGTGTGGACCGTCACGCCCGCGCTGCACACGCCGCTGATGGCCGTGACCAACGCCATCTCGGCCATCGTGGTCGTGGGCGCCATGCTGGCGGCCGCGCTCACCGAAACCACCCTGGGCAAGACCATGGGCGTGCTGGCCGTCGCGCTGGCGGCGGTGAACATCTTCGGCGGCTTCCTCGTCACGCGGCGCATGCTCGAGATGTTCAAGAAGAAGGAAAAGAAGGCAGCAGCACCCAAGGCCGACGCAGGAGCCACCCCATGAGCATGAACGTCGTCACGCTGCTCTACCTGATCGCCAGCGTCTGCTTCATCCAGGCCTTGAAGGGCCTCTCCCATCCCACCACCTCGATCCGCGGCAACGCCTTCGGCATGGCCGGCATGGCCATCGCGGTGGTCACCACCGGTGCGCTGATCTACAACATCGCCGGCGGCAACCTCAGGGGCCTGGCCTGGGTGCTGCTGGGGCTGGTGGTCGGCGGCGGCTACGGTGCCTACCGCGCCAAGACGGTCGAGATGACCAAGATGCCCGAGCTGGTGGCCTTCTTCCACAGCATGATCGGCCTGGCGGCGGTGTTCATCGCGATCGCGGCCGTGGTCGAACCCGCAGCCATGCTCGAAGGCATCGCCAAGGGTGCGCCCATTCCGGCGGGCAACCGGCTCGAGCTGTTCCTGGGTGCGGCCATCGGCGCCATCACCTTCAGCGGCTCGGTCATCGCCTTCGGCAAGCTCTCGGGCACCTACAAGTTCCGGCTGTTCCAGGGCGCGCCGGTGCAGTTCGCGGGCCAGCATCTGCTGAACCTCGTGCTCGGCCTGGCCATGATCGGGCTGGGCCTGGTGTTCGTCTTCACCGAAAGCTGGCCGGCCTTCTTCGCGATGCTGGCGCTGGCCTTCGTGATGGGCGTGCTCATCATCATCCCGATCGGCGGTGCCGACATGCCGGTGGTGGTGTCGATGCTCAACAGCTACTCCGGCTGGGCGGCCGCGGGCATCGGCTTCAGCCTGAACAACGCGATGCTGATCGTGGCCGGTTCGCTGGTGGGCTCTTCGGGTGCGATCCTGAGCTACATCATGTGCAAGGCCATGAACCGCTCGTTCTTCAACGTGATCCTGGGCGGCTTCGGCGGCGAGGCGGTCAGCGCGGCCAGCGGCGCGAAGGAGCAGCGCCCGGTCAAGACCGGCAGCGCCGACGACGCGGCCTTCGTGCTGGGCAATGCCGAGACGGTGGTGATCGTGCCGGGCTACGGCCTGGCCGTGGCACGCGCACAGCACGCCGTGAAGGAACTCGCGCAGAAGCTTACCGACAAGGGCATCACCGTCAAGTACGCGATCCACCCGGTGGCGGGCCGCATGCCGGGCCACATGAACGTGCTGCTGGCCGAGGCCGAGGTGCCCTACGACCAGGTGTTCGAGATGGAAGACATCAACGGCGAGTTCGGCCAGGCCGACGTGGCGATCATCCTGGGCGCCAACGACGTGGTGAACCCGGCCGCGCACACCAAGGGCAGCCCGATCTACGGCATGCCCATCCTGGAGGCCTACAAGGCCAAGACGGTGATCGTGAACAAGCGCTCCATGGCGGCGGGCTATGCGGGCCTGGACAACGAGCTGTTCTACATGGACAAGACGATGATGGTCTTTGGGGATGCCAGGAAGATCGTTGAGGACATGGGCAAGGCTGTTGAGTAACACGAACTTCAATGCTTCTCGACGGTGTTCAACAACACTTCCCGAGCAAGGTCCTCGCACAAATGTGGCAACAGCCCCGCATCGTTTTTTTAGCACTAGGAAACTGACATGAAGAACATTGGAATGATCGGCATCGGTTTGATGGGGCATGGCGTCGCCCAGAACATCCTCAAGCACGGTTATGCCCTGACGGTGCTCGAACACTCCGGCAACCAGCCTTTGGACCAGCTGAAGGCGGCGGGGGCGACGACGCAGACCAGCGCCGCGAAACTGGCAGCGGCCTCGGAAGTCGTCATCCTCTGCGTGACGGGTACGCCGCAGGTGGAAGCGGTATTGCTAGGCGACGGGGGCGTGTTGCAGGGGCTTCGCCAAGAAACGGTAATCATTGACTGTTCGACGGCCGTGCCTTCGTCCACCGAGCGGATTGCGGAGGCGGTGAAGGCCGCCGGGGGTCTATTCCTTGACGCGCCAATGACCCGAACACCGAAGGAGGCTGCCGAGGGTCGGCTCAATCTGCTGGTCGGCGGAGATGAGGATTTGTTCAATCAGTGCCGTCCACTGCTGGCGACGTTCGCCGAAAACATCAACCATGCAGGGCCGATCGGCGCGGGTCATCGCATGAAGCTGCTTCATAACTACGTTTCTCTCGGATTCGTTGCTCTCCTGTGCGAAGCCGCCGCTTGTGCTCAGCGCTCCGGTATCGCATCCGAAGTATTCGTGGACATCTTGGCGAAGGGCGGAGGGGGAGGGGCGGCATTGGAACGCCTGAGGCCATACCTCGCCTCTGGCGATTCGTCAGCATTGCGTTTCGCCATGTCGAACGCCAAAAAGGACCTGGGGTACTACAACACAATGGCCAACGACACCGGGGCAGTAAGCCTCATCGCTGAGGCTGTCCATCAAACCTTTTCTCAAGCGCTTGATGAAGGTGGCTCGAATGCGATGGTGTTGGACCTAGTGCCACTGCTAGCGGCGGCGACCGGGTCCACGCCGCAGGTTAAAGGCCATCCTTAAATCGCACTCACAGCAGGCCGAGAATCAGCGCACGCGGGCCTGGTGAATGAGTGCTTGATGCCCAAGGATGGGCAAGTTTTGGCAAACTCGCCCGTCTCCCGAACCTTTCGGGGTGAACAACCTATTGAGGCATCACACCTAGTCGATCCGGATGTCGAGTCGCTTGACCAGTGCGCCGTACACCTGTCGCTCTTCGCTCTGCAGCTTGCGCAATCCGTCGGCGGAAGTGGGATCAGGCTTAGCGCCTTGCACACGCAGTACGTCGACAAACGCTTTGTCCTGCATGGCCTTGTGCACGGCACTCGTCAGTTCGTTCACCTTTGCAGCAGATGTGCCGGCCGGCGCATACAGCGCTTGCCAGAGCGCCATCGACAGGTCGATGCCCAGCTCCTTGAGTGTAGGAACCTGCGGCAACAGGTCCAGGCGAGTGGCCGTTGCACTCGCCAGAATCCTGGCCCGGCCATCCTTGGATGCGGCGTCGGCGGCGCCGGCAGGGACGAACATCATGTCCACCTGTTTGCTGAGCACAGCTTGCACGGCGGGTGCTTGGCCCGAAAAAGGCACGTGGAGCAGTTCAAGGCCCAAGGCCGTTGCCAGCCGTTCCATGGCGAGATGGACGATGCTGCCCACGCCCCAGCTTGCATAGGTGATCGCGCCGGGCCGGCTCTTGGCCAGCCGGGTCAGATCCGCGACATTGCGGATCTGGTCCAGTGATTGGCCCACTGTCAGCACGATGGGAATATGGGAGACCAAACTCACCGGGCGCAAATCGGTTTCGGGGTTGTAGGGCAGCTTGCGGTAGATGAACTGAATAATCGACTGCGTATCGACGATGCCCAGAAGCAAGGTGTTGCCGTCAGGTGCCGACCGAGCGACATAGCCGGCACCGATGCTGCCGCCCGCACCAGGTCTGTTCTCCACAATGACGTTTTGGTGCAGCAGGTCGCCCAGTGGTTTAGCCAAGCCTCGTGCCAATACGTCATTAACCCCGCCCGCGTTAAAAGGCGAAACGATCTTGAGCGCTTGGTTGGCGCGCGCCAAGATCCAGGGTGTGGCGCTCATGCAGCCGATGGCCGATGCGCATGCCGTTTTGAGAACGGTTCTCCGGGGGATGGACATGAAAACTCCTAAAGCAGAACGGGTTGAGATTCCCATCGCTGCATGCGAGAAGCATGCAAGCCGGCACCCGTAAACTTGCACGGTGGCTTGCATAAAAACCCAGCCCCAGCGCGCGTCTGGACACCGACCGGCTGCAAAGCGGCCTTGAAAGTCGCAGACAACTCGCCGGTCACCTTTGGGGGGTTGCGAGAAGGCCGAAGGCAAACCCGGCATACTCATCGAAGCGTATCAGCGGCCGTCCACCGCGATGCATCCCTGCGGCCGAGGTGCGTGTGTTGGCGGCCATGATGGCCGAGTGCTGAAATGCGCCCTCCGCCGGGCGAATACGGTACTTGATCAGGTGCTGCGGCTGAGCATCACGCTACTTCTTTGGCGTGCCAGCACCTGCGCTTCAGACTGTCCGACTAGGGCCTGATAGGCGGCGGGGGCAGTGGCACCTTCGGTACTGATCAGCAGCACGCGCGCATCGGGCCCCAGCCCAACCGTGGCAGCTTGTGCCGCGTGGCTTCGGAGTTCAACGAGGCCTGCGAGGCCGGCTGCGCCTGACTCGCCAGAAACCACAGGGAGATCCAGTGCATTGCCGATCGCCAGGAGCCGCATCGCAGCGACCGCATCGTCGTCGGTGATGGTCATGAAGTAGTCAGCCCCGGACACAAGAAATCTCCATGCAAGTGGAGATGCTTCGCCGCAGGCCAGGCCAGCCATGACCGAGTCGACCGAGCCCGTTGCCTTGGACGCAACGCCGCGCAACGCACTTTGAAAAAGACAGTCAGCCTGTACCGGCTCGACGATTACCACCGTGGGGCGACGCTCCCCATAGCACTCCCAAAAGTAGCTCAGGATTCCTGCCGCGAGGCCGCCAACCCCACCCTGAAGAAAGACATGCGTGAACGGCACCGATTGGTCGCTACCCGAGGCTTCAACAATTTCGGCAGCGACAGTCCCGTACCCTTGCATGACATCCCGCGGGACCTCTTCGTAGCCGTCGTATGAAGTGTCTGAAACAACATGCCAATCGTTGGCCTTGGCGAGACGAGCGGCTTCCTCGACAGAAGCGTCGTAGTTCCCCTGGACGCGCATCACCTTGGCGCCAAACTTGGCGATCGCCTGCTCCCGTTCCTCGCTCACATTCGCATGGAGGACGATCACGCAACGGCAGCCCATGGTCTGCGCTGCCGCCGCAAGGCCTTTGCCGTGATTGCCATCTGTCGCGCTGATCACCGTGAAGGCTTCCAGCAACGATCTGTAGCCGCCCTTGAAAAGCAGCTTCGGATCCAGGTTGTGATCCGGCCACAGGCGAAGAATCAGCCGAGCCAAAGCGATCGGCGCCCCAAGCGCCTTGAAACTCCCGAGATCGGATCGGACGGACTCATCCTTCAGATAAAGCTTTCCGATCCCGAGGCTGCGAGCCAGGCCATTGAGTTCGTACAACGGCGTGGACCCCGGATTCAAACTGTTCCATGACGAGATCCAGTCGCGGCTTTCCTGGGCCTTGGCGATGGACATCACCGACTGGAGTTCACTGGGATAGGCACTGCGCGTGACGCGCTCATTGGCAATCAGCATCTTGGATTCCGTTGGTTGTTTTCGCCCCCTTGGCTTGAACGCCAGGAGTTCATGAATCCTAGGACCGCTTCTGGTGTTGCTTGGCGCGATCTGGATGCCAAAAACAGGAGAACGAACCACATTCAGGGGAGACAATGGAAGGCTGTTGCGTGCTCGGGCGCGCCTCTCCTTGGCCATTGCGGCGCAGATAATGGCTGGCATGCATCTCGATAACTACGACGTCAAGATCTTGGGCTTGCTCCAGAGGGACAGCAAAATCTCCCAGCGCGAATTGTCGGAGGCCGTCAATCTGTCTCCATCCGCGGTCAATCGTCGGATTGCTGCTCTGGAATCTGCGGGGGTGATCGCCGCCACCGTGTGCATCGTCGATCCGATGTCAGTAGGTCACCTCATCACGATCCTCGTCGAGGTCAAGCTAGAGAGCGAGAGGCTTGACCTACTCGACGAGGTGAAGACACGTTTTGCCGCCTGTCCACAGGTGCAGCAGGTTTACTACGTCACGGGGGAGTACGACTTCGTTCTTGTGATGGTCGTCAAGGACATGACGGAGTACGAGCAACTCACCCGCGACCTCTTCTTCAGCTCTGGGAACGTCAAGGGGTTCAGGACCTATGTCGCCATGCAGCGGGTCAAGGTCACACTGAACGTTCCCCTCGCCGAAAAGTGACCAGAAGAGGGCACTGAGCCGCTTCTAAAGAGGGCATGCCGCTCCAGGACAGTGCCTTGCACCATACGTGCAAAAAACCGGGCCACAACGCGCCGATCCTCCGCAACCACAAGCGGGATCGGTGATTTTCTCCGCCCCGTGCGCACCAGAATTCTCCTCACCGATGGCGGCGATGGGCGTAAAACCTACTTCATCACACCGGGGCTCACAAAGTTCAGCAGACTGACCATTTAGAGGAACAAGCTCATGACCATCAATCGCCGCCAAATTTTGAAGGGTGTGGCAGGAGCCGGGGGTGCAGCCATTGCACCGTCGTTCCTCGCAGTACCGGCACTGGCCCAAAGTCTCAAGGGCAGCGGCGAGGTCGTCGTGTACGACGGCGGTGGATCGTGGGGAGAGGCAAAGCGAGTGGCACTTTTCGACCCCTTCGAGAAGGAGACCGGGATCAAGGTCATCGCGCAACCGCGTACTGACCTGGGCGCTGTTCGCGCCAGCGCGTTGGCTGGCTCCCCGCGGTACGACGTAACCATTTTGACGGGCGGCAATACCACGGCCTTCGAGCGCGAGAACCTCCTGGTTCCGATCGACTACGGGTACTTCAACAGGGCCGATCTGGATGCCTTCAATCCTGTTGCTACAGGCAAGTTCACCGTTCCGCACATCATCTATTCCCTGCTGATTGCCTACGATCCCGCAAAGTTCGGCAGCAACTCGATCTCTTCCTGGGCCGACGTGTGGGACACGAAGAAGTTTCCGGGCGGCCGCACCCTGTGTACGGGCACACGCGGGCCGGACGGTGCTGTCTTCGAGGCGGCTCTGCTGGCAGACGGCGTGGACCCCGCCAAGATCTATCCGATCGATTGGGATCGCGCATTCAAGAGTCTTTCCCGCATCAAGCCCGAGATCGTGAAATGGTGGAACAGCGGTGCCGAGGGACCACAGCTGCTAATTGACAAACAGGTGACCGCCGGCAGCGGATGGAATGGGCGAATCTACGCTGCAAACGAGAAGAGCCAGAAGATCGGCTTCACCTGGAACCAAGGCGTCCTGCAATACGACAGCTGGGTGGTGCTCAAGGGTTCCAAGAACGTCGACAACGCGAACAAGCTGCTCGCTTTCATGTCGCGCGCAGAGGTGCAGGCGACCTTCTCCAAGCACATTCTGTACGCGCCGCCGAACTCGCGCGCCTACGACTTCATCCCTGCGGAACGCGCAAAGATGCTGCCGACGTACGCCGAATTCAAAAAGCAGCAGATCGTTCAGGACTACGCCTTCTGGAACGCGCTGGGCAAGAACGGTCGCCCCAACAACCTCACCGCGGTGGCGGAATGGGAGCGGTGGCTGGTCGGTGCGCGCTGAACGGTCCATCTGGCGCATCGAATCGTCGGTTGCACACGGCTCTAGAGCCATTCGGAAGTTCTCATGAAGCTTGGTTGGAAAAGCGCACGCCATAGCCGTGCGCCAATGATCCTGCTCTTGGTCGTGCCTGCATTGGCGATATTCGCGGCGGGATATCTCTTCCCAGTGGCCCAACTGGTACTCAAGAGCTTTCGCAACGAGAGCACTTGGTCGCTGCTGCACTACCAGGAGATCGCGAGCTCAGGGGTTTTTGTCTGGGTCCTGTTCCAGACGCTGCTGCTGGCGGTCGTGGTGACGCTAGCCTGCCTGATCCTGGCCTATCCGCTCGCATATTCAATCTCTCGGTGCCCTCCATGGCTCGCAAGCCTCCTCTTGGTGCTGGTCACTCTCCCATACCTGACCAGTATCTTGATCCGGACATACGCATGGACCGTCCTGCTAAGTCCTGCCGGCCTGATCAACCAGTTGCTGCTGTACCTTGGGATCGTTTCGGAGCCGCTGCGACTGGTCTTCAACAAGATCGGCGTGTATATCGGAATGATCCAGGTGCAACTGCCACTGATGGTGTTTCCGCTGTATGCCGCACTCGCTCGTTTCGATCGAAAACTGAGCATCGCCGCGCAAAGCTTGGGAAGTTCTCCGGCAGATGCCTTCCTGCGCATCACGCTCCCCAGTTCGATGCCCGGTATTGTCAGCGGCTGCACCCTCGTGTTTCTCTCCTGCCTGGGCTTTTACATCACGCCCGCACTTCTTGGCGGTCCGAACGATTACATGATTGCGCAGGGCATCACCATCCGAGTCCTGACCCTCGGTGAGTTCGAGGCTGCTGCCGCTCAGGCGACAGTCTTGCTCGCCATGGTTGCAACGGTCTTCGTGATCTTTCGCACCAAGGTTGCGACGGAGCTGGAGGACGAATCGCAGTCCAGCCAATCGGCGAAGAAGGTTCGAGATCTTTCCGCAACTACGCGTATACCTGCACCTCTTGCAAAGGGGCTTCAACGCGCGCTGGAAGTGATTTCTTCGGTTCGCTCACCGCTGCTCGTGCTGCTGTCAGCATTCACGCTGGCCCTGCTCGTCCTTCCGTTTGTCGTGGTGATTCCGCTTGCGTTCAGCGACGCCGCCTACTTGAGCTTTCCTCCGCCCGGGTACTCGCTGCGCTGGTTCAGCAAGTTCTTCAGCAACTCGCAATGGCTGAGCGCGCTTTCGTTCAGCGGCCGTACGGCGCTTCTGGCCTCGCTTCTGGCCATCACGATCGGCGTACCCATCGCCTTTGCGCTCGTACGCTTTCGCTTCGTTGGCCGGGTTCCGCTCTATCTTCTGCTGATTTCTCCCATGATCGTTCCCCATGTAGTCATGGCGGTGGCCTTCTTCTTCAGTTTTGCAAAGACCCCGCTCATCGGCACGGCGACTGCATTCGTGCTCGCCTACACCATCATTGCAACCCCCTACGTGGTCGTCATCCTGATCGCAGGCCTCAAGAAATTCGATCGGCGCCTGGAACAGGCCGCAATCAGCCTCGGCGGGCATCCCCTCACTGCGCTGCGTACCGTGACGCTTCCGCTGCTGCTTCCCTCGCTGGCCAGTGCGCTCGTGTTCGCGTTCATCACGGGATTCGACGACGTGGTCTACGGCCTGTTTGTGAGCGGTCCGTCCGCAACGCCTTTGCCGATCCGCATGTGGGACGACATCCGCCTCGAAATCAGTCCGCAGATCGCCGTCGTCGCCGTGCTCTTTCTGGCGAGCCTGGCGGCGCTCGTCGCGGTCAAGACGTTTGTGTCGGCGGCACTCCACCATCGCTCGCACTTGAAGGACACCTGAAGATGAGCAGCATTGGACCCCTTGCTTTCTCCATTGAGGAGTACCGTCGCCGCCTCTGCATGGTGCAAGACGTGATGCGCGCTCGTCATCTCGACTGGGCGATCCTTGACGAGCCCGAGACCATGGGCTGGCTCTCCGGCTACGCAGTCGGAGAGAACCTGTGGCGCGCGTGCCTCGTCCCGGTGGTCGGTGAACCTTTCCTCCTGATCCGAAAACTCGACGTGGCGCCTGCGCGTGCGAAGAGCTGGCTGCAAGACATCGTTGCCTTCTCTGACTGGGAGGAGCCTGTCTCGGTTCTGGCCGCTGCGCTGAGGTCCCGGGGAGCACATGCGCGAATCGGTGTCGACTTCCAGTCCCACTCCTTTACTCGTCAGCGGCAAGGCCTCCTCGCGCACGCCCTTCCTCAATCGAGTTTCTGCGACCTGGAACGGGCGGTCTGGGACGCGCGTCGATGCAAATCGGACGAGGAGGTTGAACACCTTCGCGCGGCTGCGAGACTGCTGGATCGCGCAGTCTTGAAAGTGGTCGATGCCATTCGGCCAGAAGCCTCTCAGCGACTTGTCGCAGGCGTGGCCGCTGCCGAGTATTACCGGCTAGGGTTCGACGATGGTTTCGTCGGCTACGTGACGGCTGCTTCCGACTGGGATTGTCTGCATAGCTCGCTGAGTGACGAGCCGATCGGAGACGGTGCGCTGGTTCACGTCGAGTTGCTGCCGAAGCTCAAGGGCTACTCTGCCCGGATCATGCGCACCGTGGCTGTGGGGCAAGCGACAGAAGACCAAAAGTCGGCGTATGCGACGCTCTGCGCGCTCCAGGATGAGCAGTTCAGAGCCATGCGCCCCGGCGCAATAGCAGCCGATGTCGACGCCATCGTGCGGCAGGGCGTGTTATCGGCGGGCCTGAGACCCGATTACGAAAACATCACGGGTTACACCTTGGGCTTTTCGGCACCCTCGTCCCAGCGCGTGAGCGATCTCTACAGGTCTTTTGTACCGACAGCCAGTTGGCGACTTGAGAAAGGCATGGTGTTCCACATGTACACCTCCGCTCGAGGCCTGGCCGTCAGCGAGACGGTCCTGGTGACCGAATCCGGCGCCGAGCGATTGACTCGCACGCCCCGCAAGATTTTTGAAACTGGGGTGAAAGCATGATGACTGGCCGCATGGAATCGGTTCGGGACATTCCCGAGGCCCAGGTGGGGAGGCGAAGCGCTGGGGTCAGCGTTGCGAATGTCTCGAAGTCCTATGGAGCGTTCAAGGCGCTCGACGACGTCTCGCTCACTGTCGAACCGGGGGAGTTCGTCGCGCTTCTGGGCCCCAGTGGTTCCGGCAAGTCGACCTTGCTCATGATGATCGCGGGTTTCGAAACCCCGAGCTCGGGCGACCTTCTGGTGAAGGGGATACGCGTCAACGATCAGCCCGCGTACAAACGCGGCTTCGGAGTGGTGTTCCAGCGCTATGCACTGTTTCCACACATGACGGTCTCTGAAAATGTGGCGTACCCACTCTTTCGTCGCGGATTGAGGGGCAAGGAGGTTGAGGCAGAGGTCGCCAAGGCGTTGGACCTGGTGGCACTTGGGACCTTGAGGAACAGGCTTCCAGCCCAACTGTCCGGTGGCCAGCAGCAGCGGGTGGCTCTCGCGCGCGCCCTGGTATTCAAGCCGCCCCTCTTGCTCATGGACGAGCCCTTGGGAGCGCTGGACCGCAAGCTGCGCCAGCAATTGCAGCTGGAGATCAAGCAGATCCACAGGCAGATCGGAAGCACGATCATTTTCGTGACCCATGACCAGGAAGAAGCGCTGTCGATGGCAGACCGGGTCGCGGTTCTCGAAGGAGGCCGCTTACAGCAGTTTGGATCGCCTCGAGATCTTTATGAGAGCCCCGCGAGCGCGTTCGTGGCGGACTTCATCGGGGAAACCAGCTTTCTGCCCGTGGTGTTGTCGCCGGCTGGAGCGGAAATCAACGCAGAAATCGCCTCTCTGCGAATTCGCAGGTCGATACCCGTTGAACGAGTCCTCACCCGTTCAACCTCTGGCCGCCTTGCAATTCGCCCGGAGAACGTGCAACTGCGACTGTCGGAGGATGGTCCTGCTCGCGTTGTTGAATCCGCGTACGCCGGAACGACCCAGGTGGTGCTCGTCGAGGTTGGTGACGTTCGGCTTCTCTCCCGCTCGCAGATGACACCGGACAGGCAGTTGTTTCATGCCGGCCAGCGCGTTGAAGTCGATCTCGACACGGCGCACGCGATGGTCTATCCGATCGAATAGGGGCTGACCTGATATGCATCATCCCAACCACTCCACGCGGGAATCGGCGATTTCAGCGGCGCTGGAAACGTTCGACTCGGGCCGATTCCTCGCCGACTTGAATCGCCGTGTCTCGTACCGCACCGAAAGCCAGGTCGAAAGCAGCGCCTCGCAACTTCATGCGTACCTACGGGACGAGATCGCGCCGACTCTCGGTCGCCTTGGCTTCAGATTCCGGATCGTCGCCAACCCGGCGGGTGTCGACGCTCCAATTCTTCTGGCAGAACGGATCGAAGAGGAGAGCCTGCCGACGGTCGTCACTTATGCGCACGGAGACGTTGTCCGTGGCTATGACGATCAATGGCGAAAGGGTCTCGAGCCTTGGAAGGTGGTCGTCGAAGGAGATCGCTGGTATGGACGCGGCACCGCCGACAACAAGGGGCAGCATTCGATCAACATCGCCGCGCTTGAATCGGTGATCGCGGCCCGAAGCGGACGGATCGGTTACAACATCAAGCTGATATTCGAAACCGGCGAGGAGATCGACTCGCCCGGGCTCGGTGCCCTTTGCGCAGCCGAGAAGGACTTTCTGGCGGGGGATCTCTTCCTGGCGTCCGACGGACCCCGCGTTGCCGCGGACAGGCCGACCGTTTTTCTCGGCTCACGCGGCGAGCTCAACTTCCAGCTCGAGGTCGATCTTCGGGACGGCGCACATCACTCCGGCAACTGGGGAGGCGCGCTACGCAACCCCGCCGTCGTTCTGTCGCATGCGATTGCGACGCTGATCGACAAGGATGGCCGCATTCTTGTGAAAGGGCTCCTTCCTCCGCCCCTCTCTCCCGCTGTACGCGCCGCAATTTCGGATCTCGTGCTCGGAGGCGACGAGCATGCCCCCGCGGTAGATCCATCTTGGGGCGAGCCTGGGTTGACCCCCGCCGAAAGGGTCTGGGCATGGAACGCGCTGGAGGTGATCGGGTTCAAGGCGGGCAACCCTGACGCACCCGTCGGTGCGATCCCACCAACGGCACGGGCGCACTGCCAATTGAGGTACGTCGTCGGCACGGACTGGGAAAGCGCGCACCGGCACCTCGAAGAGCACCTTGCCGCCAAGGGGATTGCATCCGTGAAGGTCACGGTGCAGCCCGCCGGAACCGCAACGCGCCTGGATCTGAAGGATCCCTGGGTCGAATGGACACTTCGCTCCATCGAAGCGAGTACGGGGAAGAAGCCTGCACTGCTGCCGAATATCGGCGGCACCGTTCCCAATGCGATCTTCGCTGAAACCCTTGGCCTGCCTACGGTATGGGTTCCCCATTCCTATGCCGCGTGCTCGCAGCACGCGCCGAATGAACACCTATTGGGCTCCGTGGCGCGTGAGGCCTTGGCCGTGATGGCCGGAATTTGGTGGGATCTTGGAGACGACGGGGCCGACGTCGCCGCATTGCGCAAATGCCGATCCGGAGCCTAGGTTCCAGTGTCCGCTGTTCCAGGGCCCGGTAGCAGCCGGTTAATCTGGACCGAATGGGCCGTGTTTCGTGTCCCGCTCAATGGCTGAATAGATCCATCGGCGTCACGGGCTCTTGCGACAAGGCTCATCGGGCCGGGCGTTCGCGGCAGCGGAAGCGTCGCCGCGAACTGCTGCCATTCGAATTCTCGGCGGGGCCGGACCTCGGCCTCTTGCCAGGTTGCCCCGCCATCGGCGCTGAGCGCCACGCCGCCGATGCCGTTGTTGCTCCAGGCCCAGCCCTTGACTTCCACAGCATCTGTGGAGACGGTGTCGCCGGGTGCCGGATGGGTGATCATCGAATTGGGCTCGACAGCCCACACCGGCTCTCGATCGACTTTGCCTTCATGCTCGCTGTCGCGGTTGTACCAAAGGGTCGTGAAGGGGGAGTCCGCACGCCTGCCTTGGACCGACAGCCGACAGAGCCACTTGGTCATGTTGGTGCCGAACCAGCCTGGAACCACCAGGCGAACAGGCCCGCCCCGCTCGCGGGTCAGTGGTGCGCCATTCATCTCGTAAGCAACGAGCACCTCGTGCGACAGCGCTTTCGAAATCGGCAGATCCTTGCGATACCGGTTCATCCTTCGGCCGCCGAACTCGCCGCTGTCCAAACCGTCCGACCAGACATGGGTGGCATTCGGCTCGAGCTGCGCTTGCTCGAGCAGCACAGCCAGCGGCACACCCGTCCACTGGACGTTGCCCACCCGCCAGAGATTGCTATCGGCCGGTATCAGGGGGCTGCCAAAGCACTCGTGAAAGGCGGTGAGGGTGACAGAAGGCAGCCGCTTGAGACCGTCCAGGTCGATCGAGAAAGACCTTCGGACGAGCCCGTCCACTTGCAGTCGCCAGCGCTTGGCATCGACTTCGACGGCGCCCATGTGGATGGTCTCGAAGAGCTGCGCATCGGACGTGATGAAGTCGCGCAGCGCCGCAGGGGCGGGTGGCGGCTTCAGATGGAATCCTGGAGACCGGCCAATGACGACCGAGCGCCCCGCTCCTTCAGGC
This sequence comes from Variovorax sp. OV084, assembly GCF_900111625.1. Classification (NCBI taxonomy): domain Bacteria; kingdom Pseudomonadati; phylum Pseudomonadota; class Betaproteobacteria; order Burkholderiales; family Comamonadaceae; genus Variovorax; species Variovorax sp. OV084. Next base: position 14,025 of record NZ_FOII01000007.1, read on the forward strand.
AGCGGTGGCAGGAACGCGGAGCTATTCATCCAGAACCCTAGCGGTCATCTCATCGTCGAGCAGCCGCGGAAACTTCGGATCTGACGGCCCCGACCATGCGACCGGCTCGTGGCGGCGGCGTTCAACACCGAGCGAGAAGACGTCGAATCGGTTGTAGTAGCCCACCACGTCATGGAACTGCTTTGGCTCGATGCACTTGTTCAGGTCGAACTCGGCATATGCGATCCCTTCTTCGTTCTGGAGCGTGTCGCCGATCTGCGTGCCGGTAGGGTCCACGAACATCGACGCGGCGCGCGAGGTGCCGTCGATCACTTCCGCCACCGCCGGATCGCGGTCTACCAGGAAGTCACGCATTGCCTTGTCCATGAAGCTCGCGCAGATGATTCCGAACGCCTTGGCTTCGAACGAGTGGGCGGACGCCCGGATGCGGTTTGCCGCAACGTTGTCGAAGTTTCCACCGCCCGAGGGCTTCCGCGTGGGCCACATCGGCGGCCAGCTGGAGACATGGATCTGCTCTGCCTGCGCCATGAGCGAGAAGCGCGCGAGCGGGTTGGTGTTCTCGCCGCATATCAAGCCGCCGATGCGCCCGAATCGCGTCTGCGCGACGCGCAGCCCCTGTCCGTCTCCCGCAGCCCAGACCAGCTTCTCGTAGAAGGTCGGCACCAGCTTGCGATGGTGGTTGAGCAACTCGCCCGTCTCGCCGATCAGGATGTTGGAGTTCCAGATGCAGCCTGCGCTCACAGTGCTGCGTTCGCTGATGCCCATCGACACGCACACGCCAAAGCGCTTGGCGGCCGCGGCAATCAGCGCCACCTCGGGCCCGGGCACGTAGACGCTGTTCTCGACCATGGCCTCGAACAGATCGTGGTTGTAGATGGGCGCCCACAGGGCCGCCCACACGGGGAACGCCGGAATGTACGTCTCCGGAAACGCGATCACCTGCGCGCCATGAAGGGCGGCTTCCTTGATGATGGACACGGCCTTTTCGGCCGTGGCGGTCTTGTCGAGCAGCACCGGCGCTGCGTGGGCGGCGGCAACCTTCACCCGGGGCAATGAACTCATGTCAGGTACTCGCTGTGCGTTGCTGAGGGCCACAGGATAGTTGCCGGTACAGCCGCACAGATGCTCGAAAAACGCAACAAGGGGTGCGTTTTTGCGGGCTCCTCGGGTCCATGGAGCATCTGCGCACAGCGGGTTGTGAATTTCCCGGCGGCTATTTGTGCGGAACATGCTCACCATTGCCGGGTCGCGGACCTGATCCGTTCAACCCAGCCTGGAGGGCCCATGGACCCATCGCACGAGTATGTTCGCCTTTCCCGCACCGGCCCCTGCGCATGCGGCAGTACCCACGGTGACGATGAGGAGTGCCTCGCGGAGAACACGGCTGCGAATGCCGACGATGCGCTGGCTGGCGCCATGGCCCAGGGCATGCTGCACGGCCTCTTTCCCGAGCGCGGCCTGCGGCGTGCATTCGTCAAGACGCTGGGGAGGGCAGGGGCGCTGGCCGCACTCACGGCGCTCACGCCGCTGACCCAGCTTGCCGCCGTCGCGCAGGAGCGCAGCAGCAAGGGCGCGCCGGAGAAAAAGCGGCTCGCCGTCGGCTTTTTGCCCATCACCTGCGCAACGCCGCTGATCTATGCGGAGCAGCTCGGACTATTTCCGCGCGAGGGGCTGGAACTGAGCCTGCAGAAGATCGCCGGAATCGCGCTGATCCGCGACAAGATGGTCAACGGCGAACTGGACATCTCCCAGCAGGTGATGCCCGTTGCACTGGCCATGTCCGCCGGCATCGGCGGCGCTCCCATTCCGGCGCGCGTGATGACGGTGCTCAACCAGAACGGCAACTCGCTGGTCCTTGCGATGAAGCACAAGGGCAACCGCGATCCGAAGAACTGGAAGGGCTTCAAGTTTGCCGTGCCGTTCGAGCAGTCTCACCAGATGCTTCAGCTGCGCCACTACCTCGCATCGGCAGGGCTGGATGCGGACCGCGACGTGTCCTACCGCGTTGTTCCTCCGTCCGAATACGTTTCCAACCTCCGCGTGGGCAACATCGATGGCTTCTTCGGCGGCGAGCCGGGCGGCCAGCGCGCCGTGTACGAAGGGGCTGGATTCATCCACCTGGTCTCGAGCGAGATCTGGCCGGAGCATCCTTGCTGCTCGGTGACCGCAACCGAGGCCTGGATCAAGGCCCATCCGAACAGCTTCATGGCCGCCTATCGCGCGATCATCGCCGCGAGCCTGCATGTGTCCGAGCCCGCCAATCGCGCGGGGATGGCCAAGATCCTTGCCCAGCCGCAGTACCTCAACCAACCCGAAACGGTGGTGGACCAGGTCCTCACCGGCCGGTATGCCGATGGCCTGGGCAACGTGAAGACGCTGCCGCGCCGCATCGACTTTCAGCCCTTTCCCCACTACTCCAGCGCCGTCTGGCTTCTGACCCAGATGCGCCGATGGAACATGATCAAGGAGGACCTGGACTACAAGGGGCTTGCTCGCCAGGTCATGCTGGCCACCGATGCAAAGCGCCTCATCGAGGAGCGCGGCGGCAGGGCGCCGGAGGTCGGGTTCCGCAAGGAAACGATTCTGGGCAAGAGCTTCGACTCCGATCATCCCGCCGAGTACCTAAAATCGCTGGGCAGGGCCTGACCATGCAGGGCGCGATCTCGACCTCACGCTCCTGGCTCGCTACCTTGGTGATCGGCTTGCTCTTGCTGGCGATCTGGCAGGCGCTCGCCTCCAGCGGGGGCAGCAGCGCGCCGGCGGAGCTTTCCGACTACGACAAGCTGATGGGCAAGAGCCCGGGTGCGTCTGTGGAGCGTTCGGCCATTCCGACGCCAATCGATGTGTTCAAGCGCGCCGGCGAACTGTTTGCGGATCCATTCCGCCGCAATGGCGAGAACGACCTGGGCATTGCCTGGCACTTGCTCGACTCGCTCAGGCGCGTGTTCAGCGGCTACGCCCTGGCCGTGCTGGTCGGCGTTCCCCTGGGCTTCTTGCTGGGGCTGGTTCCATGGCTGGGCCAGGCGCTGAATCCTTTCATCCAACTGCTGCGACCCGTCTCCCCGATGGCCTGGATGCCGCTCGCGCTCTACACGCTGAAGGACAGCGGCGCCTCGGCGATCTTCATCATCTTTATCTGTTCGATCTGGCCCATCCTGATCAACACCCTGTACAGCACCGCGAGCGTGCGCCAGGACTGGACCAACGTCGGCCGCGTCATCGGACTCACGCCGCTGGAGCGCGCGCGCAAGATCGTCTTTCCGGCAGCAGTTCCCATGATCCTCACGGGCATGCGCATCTCGATCGGCATCGCATGGCTAGTGATCGTGGCGGCGGAGATGGTGGTGGGCCAGAGTGGGATCGGCTTCTTCGTGTGGAACGAATGGAACAACCTGCAGATCTCCAGCATCATCGTCGCCATCGTGATGATCGGCATTGTTGGCCTGGTGCTCGACCAGTTGCTGGGCGCATTGATGAAGCAGCTGAGCTTCCGTGAATGAAAGGTCAGACGATGTTGCGGCCAGCTTTCTCAACTGTTTCGACTGCCTCGACCGCAACGCCCGGGTTCCTGCGGGTTTGCGGTGTGCAGCAGACCTTCAGCACGCCCAAAGGCGAATTTCCTGCGCTCAGCGAGATCAATCTGGAGATCCGCAGAGGCGAGTTCGTCGCGTTGATCGGCCACTCCGGCTGCGGCAAATCCACGCTGCTCAATCTGCTCGCCGGGCTGGCATCGCCGACCGCGGGAACCGTCTCATGCGACGGGGAGGTCATCCGGGGACCGGGACCTCGGCGGGCGATGGTGTTCCAGAACCATTCTCTCCTGCCGTGGCTCAGCTGCTTCGACAACGTGCGCATGGCCGTGTGCAGTGTGTTTCGTGCCGAGTCTGCTTCCGCGGTCGATCGCCGCACCGAGGCGGCGCTCGAGATGGTCGGCCTGGCGCATGCCGCGCACAAGAAGCCCAGCGAAATCTCAGGCGGCATGAAGCAGCGCGTCGGCATCGCCAGGGCACTGTCGATGGAACCGCAGGTCCTGCTGATGGACGAGCCCTTCGGCGCGCTCGACGCGCTCACGCGCGCCAAGTTGCAGGACGAGCTGCTCGGCATCGTCGAGAAAACCGAAAGCACCGTCGTCATGGTCACGCACGACGTGGACGAGGCGGTGCTCCTTGCGGATCGCATCGTCATGATGACCAACGGTCCCGCGGCACGGATCGGGGAGATCCTGGACGTCCCCATCGGGCGCCCGCGCGATCGCGTCAGCCTGGCGACCGACTCGACCTATGCAGAGTGCCGGCGCGCACTGATGGACTTTCTGTACCGGCGCCAGGCGCACGTCGAGCAGCTGACGGACTGAATTCAACTTGGCAATCTTCCATCGCCAAGGCACTGTGCCCGGACTGAGAAGCGGCCACGCTCGGCCGCGCTTTCCCTTGTATTGCGCATCTCGATGTGAAATGCTATCCAGGAGCCACCGACCGGCCAGGCCGATGGAGGATTGCATACGACAACGCACGAGAAGGCCGCATGACGACCAAGAAGGTACCCCTCGCCAACCTTGATTGGGACGATGTGCGCCTGTTCCTGCATATCAGCCGTACCGGGAGCCTCTCCCAGGCGGCCAGGCAGCTTCACATCGATCATTCCACGGTCAGCCGCCGGCTCTCGCAGCTGGAGCTGTGTCTGGGCGGCCCACTTTTCGAGCGTCACCGCGCCGGACTCAAACCCACCGAGCTGGCGCATGTCCTCGCCCTCCAGGCCGAGAACATGGAGCGAGCGGTCTTGTCGCTGCAGGAGGAACTCGGCGGAACCGACAGAGAGCCTTCAGGCAGTGTGCGTGTGGCCATGATGGAGGGGATCGGCACCACCTTTGTAGCTCGGCATCTCGAATCGCTGCTGTGCAAGTACCCCAAGCTGCGGGTGGAACTGGTGACTTCTTCTTCCATCGTCAATGTGAGCCGCAGAGAAGCCGATGTCTTCGTCAGCTTTTTTAAACCGATCGGCCAAGGGTTGGCATGCGAGACAGCGGGCTCGTTCGCGCTGTATCTGTATGCCTCCCGGAGTTATCTGGAGAAGCACGGAACACCTGCGAGTCTGGCTGACCTTCCCAAGCATCAGTTCGTGGGATATCTGGACGACCTGATCCAACTCGACGCCGTACGCTGGCTCGATGAACTGATCACCCGGCCTCAAATGAGCTTTCAGTCCAACAGCATGCTGGCGCAGATGACGGCCTCTGCGTCCGGGCTGGGCCTGGTGCTGCTTCCCAAGTTTTCCGTGGTGAAGGAGGACACGCTGGTGCCCGTGCTTGCCGACACGGCAAGGGTGATGCGAACGCTCTGGGTGAGCGTGCACCATGACCTCCAATACTCGGCCCGGATCCGGGCCGTCACCGAGTATCTTCGGCGGCTTTTCGAGTCGAAGCAGGAATGGCTCAACGGCCCTGCGGACGCGGAGCCACGCGGCTAAGGTGGTGAGATAGAAGCCTGTTGACAAGCGTTCCTCGCTTGCAAGGCGGCCTTCAGCGAACGCTGCGGTGGCGCTAATGCAGATCCCCCAATGACGGCCACGGTGGCAGCGTCGGCTGATCCTCATGTCTGGCAAGTTGCGCCAGCGTGAGCCAAGCGCTTTCCTTTGAGAACACGACGATCAATGGCAACGCCTAGGTCAAGCGCAGCCACGGTTATCACGGCCTTAGTGTTCTGCTGTACAGAATGCTTGCTGTTATTTTAGAATTGTCCTAGACTTTCGGCCATCGACACACGAGAGACAAGCGCATGAAGCGATACCAGCTGTTCATCAACAACGAATGGATCGACCCGGCCTCCGGCGCCTGGTTCGAATCGACCGAGCCCTACTCTGGCAAAGCTTGGGCCGAGGTTCCGAGAAGCGGGGTGGCGGATGTCGAACTCGCGGTACGCGCTGCGCATGACGCGCTTGAAGCACCCGCTTGGCGCGATCTGACGGCAACGCAGCGTGGCGCCTTGCTGCGCAAGCTCGCCGACCTGGTGAGCCAGAACGTAGAGGTTCTGGCAGAGACCGAGCAGCGCGACAACGGCAAGCTCATCGCAGAGGTCAGCGGGCAAGTCCAGAACGTTGCGCAGTGGTTCCACTATTACGCGGGCCTGGCAGACAAGGTTCAGGGCGCGGTGGTGCCAATCAACAAGACCGGCGTCTTCAACTACGTAAAGCACGAACCCCTGGGTGTGGTCGCGGCGATCACACCTTGGAACTCTCCGCTCGCCCTGACGGTATGGAAGATCGCCCCGGCGCTTGCCGCAGGCAACACCATGGTGATCAAGCCTTCAGAGTACACGTCGAGCTCGTTGTTGGAACTGGCGGCCTTGGTGAAGTTGGCGGGCTTCCCGCCGGGGGTCTTCAACGTCATCACCGGTTTCGGCGCTGAAGTCGGGGAGCCGCTCGTGAGCCACCCCCTGGTGGCCAAGGTGGCCTTCACTGGCGGCGACGCCGCCGGCCAGAAGATCAACGAGATTGCCGCCAGGGACTTCAAGAAAGTCACGCTCGAACTCGGAGGCAAGTCCGCCAACATCGTGTTTGACGACGCGGACCTGGACCAGGCCGTGATGGGGGCGGTGGCCGGCATCTTCGGTGCGGCCGGGCAGACCTGCATGGCCGGCTCGCGGCTTCTGGTACAGCGCGGCATTCACGACCGCTTCGTTGCGATGCTCATCGATGTGGCAAGCAAAGCCATCGTGGGCGATCCGGCAAAGATGGAAACCCAGGTCGGGCCCATCGCTACAAAAGCGCAGTTCCAGAAAATCCTGGACTACATTGAGATCGCCAAAGACGGCGGCGCCAAGTGCGTGCTCGGCGGCCATGCGCTCACCGGCGAAGGCTACGGACAAGGCCAGTTCGTGGCGCCCACCATCTTCACCGGCGTCAGCAACGACATGCGCATTGCCCAGGAAGAAGTCTTCGGACCCGTGCTTTCGGTGATTCCTTTCGACGACGAGGCCGATGCGCTGCGCATTGCCAACGACACCCAGTTCGGTCTCGCAGCCGGCGTATGGACGCAGAGCCTGCATCGTGCGTTCCACATGTCGGACCGGTTGAAGGCCGGCACGGTGTGGGTCAACAACTACCGCGCCACCAGTTTCACCACGCCCTTCGGGGGCTACAAGCGCAGCGGCATCGGGCGCGAGGGCGGCGTCGATGCGATCAAGGAATACCTGCAAAGCAAGAGCGTCTGGATCACCACGCAACCGTCGCGCACCAACGCGTTCGTGCTCGGCTGACCCACAACCCGGCGCCTGTGCGCCACACCGGAGACAACATGAATTCAAAGATGGAAGCCGACCTGCTGATCGTCGGCTGCGGCGTCGCGGGCCTCTCGGCCGCGGTCACTGCCCTGGAAGCGGGCCTCAAGGTCGTCAACCTAGAGCGCTCGGAGGAAGAGCACTTCGGCGGCAACTCGCGCTGGACCGAAGCCTACATGCGCATGAAGAACGACTCGGAAGTCTCGGACGACTTCGAGGAGCATTTCGCTCACAACGCTGGCTGGAACATCGATCCCAACGTGCTCAACGCATTGACGGACGACGCGGCGCTTCAGCCGGCATTCGCAAAAGCGCATTCGCTGCCCGATCCGGAAGTGATCTCGGCTTTCGCACAGTCGGTGCCATCGACGCTGGCGTGGCTGAAAGAACTGGGAATGAAGTTCGGCCCCCAGCCAATCTATCTGTTGACCCAGAACACCACGCGCATCGCGGCAATGGGCGGGGGATTGGCGCTGATAGAAACCCTGCGCGCGAAGGCACTCGCGCTGGGCGGCGAGATTCGCTATCGGACCACTGCGATCGACCTGGTGCGCGGGGAGGAGGGCGCAGTGAATGGCGTCGTCGCGATCCGTCCCGACGGCGTGCGCGAGGTGCTGCGCGCCAAGAGGGTGCTGCTCGCCAGCGGCGGCTTTCAGGGTAACCCTGAGATGATGACCCGCTACGTAGGACTTCGCAGCAAGCACATCCGCCCTGTGGCCATCGGCGGCTACTACAACAAGGGCGAAGGCATTCGCATGGCACTGGATGCCGGCGCGGCGCCCGCCGGCGAGTACGGTTCGTACCACGCGGAGCCGGTGGACCCACGCTCGAAGATGGCCGAAGCGGTGGTCTTCATCTATCCCTACGGCATCTTGGTCGACAAGGACGGGCACCGCTTCACCGACGAGGCTCCTGGTACGGTGGATGCGCACTACGACAACATCTCACGCTGCATTGCCGACCAACCCGACGGCATCAGCTACGTGATTTTCGACGCGAAGGTCGAGGACATCCCGCGCTGGCGAACCAGCATCCGCTCCGACCAGCCCTCCATCAGCGCCCCCACACTGGAGGCACTGGCCGCCCAGATCGGCGTGCCCGCGGACAGCCTCGCGCGCACCGTCAACGAGTTCAATGCGGCCTGTCCGAAAGACCAGGGCGACTTCGATCCGCTGCACGTCGACCACCGCGCCACCACCGGTCTGGCGGTGTGCAAGAGCCACTGGTCGCGCCCGATCGACAAGGGCCCGTTTCAGGCCTATCCGATCATTTCCACCAACTGCTTCACCTTCGGTGGCCTCAAGGTCAACAGCGACGCGCAGGTGCTCGACCAGGACGGTCGGGTCATCGCAGGGCTGTATGCCGCAGGCGAAACCATGGGCATCTATCACCAGGTCTACACAGGCTCGACCTCAGTGCTGCGAGGTTTGGTCTTCGGCCGCCGCGCGGGCCAGCATGCCGCGGCCAGGCAACCGGCCTGAGCCGCGCAGTGGCACGCACATTCCCTACAAAAACCCCAACAGAGACAAACCATGGACCGTCGTTCCTTCCTCACCGTCGCGGGCAGCGCCGCGACCGGCTCGTTGATGCTGCCGCGCTTTGCCATCGCACAGGCCAGACCTTTCAGCTACTACAGCGTCAACGCCTTCTCGGGCAACTTCGCCACCAGCGGCAAGTACAGCGATCTTGGCGTGCGCGCGGCTGTCACGGCCTTCGGCAACGGGCTGGGCCGGCCCATCGACTACCGCAAGATCGACAGCGAAGGAAACCCCGCCATCGCCGTACGCAAGGTGCAGCAGGCAATCGACCAGGACAAGGCGCGCCACTTCGGCAGTGCCGCGCTGTCGAACGAGGCCCTGGCGATCATGAAGGAGATCGACAAGAGCAAGGGCGTCTACATCACCTATGTCGGTGCAGACGAAGTCACCGGCAAGGACTGCAACCGCTCCACGTTCCGCTGGGGCCTGCCGACCTACGGCGCGGTCAACACGGTGATGCGGCCTCTGATCCAGCAGAACCCCAAGTGGAAGAAGGTCTACACCATCACCGGGCAATACGTGTTCGGCGAAGCGCTGCTGCGCAATGCGAGGGCGGTGATGCAGGAAACGAAGCTGGAACACGTGGGCAACAGCTATCACTCGCTGGCCGAGAAGGAGTTCTCGGGCTACCTCGGCAACGCCATGGGGTCCGGGGCCGACGTGCTGGTGGTACTGAACTTCGGCGCCAACACGCTCGACCTGCTGCGCCAGGCCGCGACCTTCGGCCTGAAGCAGCGCATGGCTGTGGTGGTCGTGTGGTTCTCGGGACTCGACACCTTCCAGGCGCTCGGCGCCGACGTGACCGACGGCATGTACTTCGGATTGCAGTACTGGCATACGCTGGACACCCCCGCGAACAAGGATTTCGTGCGCGTTTACAAGGGTGAGTTCAAGGAGAACCCGCGCTTCTACTCGGCCGCCGACTACCAGGTCGCCACGCTGATGTTCGACGCCGCCAAGCGTGCCGGTAGCGACGAGCCTGCTGCGATCGTGAAGGCGCTGGAAGGCCACAGCTACCAGGGCCTCACCGGTGACGAGCAGATCCGCCCCTTCGATCACCAGGTGTCCAAGAACTACCTGCTGGTGCGCGGCAAAAAGAAAGCGGCGATGAAAGACGCGGATGACTACGCCGACATCCTGTCCTCGTCGCGCGCGCTGGTTCCCCAGGCCGAATCAGACTGCAAGCTGGTGTGAGCGGGCCATGAACATCTACCTGTTCCAGGCGCTCAATGGGCTCGGAGTCGGCATGGTTTACTTCCTGCTGTCCGTGGGCCTGAGCATCATCTTCGGGCTGCTGGGCTTCGTGAACTTCGCGCATGGTGCACTGTTCCTCATCGGGGCGTACACCGCGATGTTTGTCACTGCGCAGACCGGCAGCTTCCTGCTCGGCCTTGCCGCGTCGTTCGCGGCTGTGGCCGTCATCGGGGTGGTGGCGGAGCGCTGGCTGCTGCGGCGCACCTATCGCATGCCGCACGAGTCGCAGATCCTCATCACAGTCGGCCTGACATTCATCCTCACCGAAGGCGTGGTGATGATCTTCGGGCCCGAGTCGCAGCAGGTGCCCATGCCCGACATGCTCGCCGGGGTGTTCATGCTCGGCGCCTATCCGGTGCCGGTCTACCGCGTCTTCATCTTCGGGGTCTGCGCAGTGGTGGGGTTGGGGCTGTGGTTTCTCTTCGAACGCACGCTGTTCGGCGCGCGGGTGCGTGCAGGCAACGAATCGTCCGAGATGCTCAACCTGCTCGGCATCAGGGTCAGCAGGGTGTATGCCCTGACCTTCGCACTGGGAACCGGTCTGGCGGGGCTGGCGGGCGGCCTCGCCGCACCGCTGCGCGGGGCCGATCCCTCAATGGGCGCGGAGGCGATCGTGATCGCGTTCGTCGTCGTTGTCCTCGGCGGCATCGGCAGCTTCAGTGGGCCGTTGGTGGGCGGACTGATCATCGGCGTCACGCAAAGCATGATGAGTGCGATCTGGCCCGAGGGCGCACGCCTCGCCATCTTCATCGTCATGGCGGCTATTCTTCTCGTCATGCCCAAGGGGTTGTTCGGCCGTGCTTGAAAAAATAAAACATTCTTCCGGCCTGTTCTGCCTGGCGCTCGCTGCCTTTGCGCTGGCCATGCCGCTGGTGATGGGCTCGACGGCCACGGCCGGCGTGGTGCTGGTGTTCGCGATTGCGGCGGCCGCCTGCAACCTGTTGCTGGGCTACGCTGGCCTGTTGAGCTTCGCGCAGGGCAGCTTCTTCGGCGTGGGCTCCTACGCCGTCGGCATGGTGCTGAAGGCGGCACCGGGCATGGGCATGGCGGCGCTGCTGGTGTGCATGGGGGCCGGCATGATCGTGGCCCTGGCGATCGGCATGCTGAGCATTCGCCAGCGTGGCATCTATTTCGTGATGATCACGCTTGCGATGGCGCAGCTCGCTTACTTTGCCGCGCTGTCCTTCCCCCAGCTCACCGGTGGCGAGAACGGATTGCTCGACATCCCGCGCCCCGCCACGGGCCTCGAGGGCATCGTCGGCGAAGGCGCTGGCCAGTATGGGTTGATCGCCGTGGTTTTCGTGCTTGCGATCGCGTTCTTGCGCCTCGTGGTGCGCTCGCCCTTCGGCCGCGCACTCGATGCAGTGCGCGAGAACGAGGTGCGCGCGCAGACCGCCGGCTACGACGTCCAAAAGCTCAAGCTGCTGGCTTTCTGCCTCTCCGGAGGCATCACCGCGCTGGCGGGCGCGCTCTATGCGCTGCAGCTGCGCTCGGCCCCGCTTTCCAACATCGACCTCATGACGTCCGAGACTATCCTCATCATGGCAATCCTCGGCGGACGTCGATCGCTTCTTGGCGCGGCCTTCGGCGCGCTCGCCATGACCTTGATGGCCGAGCAGCTGTCTCAGTGGTGGCCGCGCTGGCAGATGATCGTCGGCTTTGTGCTGATTGCCGTGGTGCTGTTCGCGCCCCGAGGGCTCGGCGGTGTCTGGGTGCATTGGCGGACTCGACGAAGCGCGCGCGCGGGAGACCACGCATGACCGCGGGCAACCCCTTCCTCAGTGCGCGCGGGCTTGGGCTCGACTACGGCCGCTTTACGGCGGTCGGAAAGATCGACCTTGAGCTGGGCACGACCGGTCTGCACTCGCTGATCGGCCCGAACGGCGCGGGCAAGACCTCATTCTTCAACATCGTGAGTGGCCGCCTGCCGGCCAGCCGCGGCAGCTTGATCTTCGAGGGGCGGAACATCACGCGCTCCGGAGCGCATCGGCGAGCCCGGCTCGGCATGGCGCGCAGTTTCCAGGTGACGAGCCTGTTCGGTGAAGGCAGCGTGCTGCACAACCTGCAGATGGCGGCAATGGGCGTCGCCCCGTCGCGGTCCTACAGGTTCTGGAGCAACTGGACGCGCGAGACGCAAAGGCTCGACGTTGCCATGGACGTTCTGCGTGAGCTGGAACTGACGCGCCATGCTGCGACACCGGTCGCCTCACTCGCGCATGGCGTGCAGCGCGTGGTGGAAATTGGCATGTGCCTTGCCGCCCGACCGCGCCTGCTGCTGCTGGATGAGCCGCTGGCCGGACTCGGCTTGGCGGACGTGCCCCGCATTGCCGAACTACTGCAGCGACTCAAGGCCCGCTACTCGGTGCTGCTGGTCGAGCACAACATGCGCGTGGTCATGGGGATCAGCGATCGCATCACCGTCATGTTCCAGGGCAACGTGATTGCCGAAGGTGCACCGGCGGCAATCCGCGAGAACGCCCAGGTGCGGCGGGTCTATCTGGGGAGTCAGTCATGAGCGAAGCCGTCCTGGTGCTGGAGGGGGTGAATGCGTCCTACGGCAAGAGCCATGTGCTGCATGGCGTCTCGATGCACGTGAATGCGGGCGAAATCGTGAGCGTTCTCGGGCGCAACGGCATGGGCAAGACGACGACGATGCGCACGATCGTCGGGCTGTTGCGTCCACATGCGGGCTCGGTGCGCTTTGAAGGCGTCGATATCGCCGGCATGGCGGTCGACGACATTGCGCGCCGCGGCATCTCGCTGGTGCCCGCACACCGCGGCATCTTCACCTTGCTGTCGGTGCAGGAAAACCTGCAGATCGCGCAGAGAAGGCACGCGGCATGGACGTTGGAGCGCGTCTACGACGAGTTTCCGCGTCTGCGTGAGCGTCGCCGCAACCTCGGCGGCGCGCTCTCCGGCGGCGAGCAGCAGATGCTCGCCATTGCGCGCGCACTGGTGCAGGGGCCCAGGCTGCTGCTGCTCGACGAACCGACGGAAGGCCTGGCGCCTGTGATCGTGGGCGAGCTCACTGAACTGATTCGCGGCGTCGGTGCATCGGGCATTCCAATCGTACTGGTGGAGCAGAGTTTTGCGGTCTGCCGCGCGCTCTGCCGACGGCACTACATCCTCGAGGAAGGCGTTGTCGTCTACGAAGGCCGCACCGAAGATCTCGATGCCGATGGCTCGTTGCTCGAACGCTTCCTGGGCCTGGACGTCGACGCACGTTGAGAGTGGTCAACGTGCGCGCGATGTCCGCGAGGGTCGCGCTAAACTTGATCGATCTTCTTCAGGGTGGCATTCGATGGCTGATGATTCCGGGGTGAGCGCGGTGGAACGAGCGTTGAGCCTGCTCGACGCCTTCAACGAGTTGGACTATGCGTTGACGCTCGCCGATCTTGCCCGGCGTACCGGACTCTACAAGAGCACGATCCTGCGGTTGGCCGAGTCTCTGCAACGCACGGGCTATCTCAAGCGCTTGGCCGATGGTTCCTTTCAGTTGGGTGCCGCACCATTGCGGCTCGGTGCGATCTACCAGCGACAATGCCGCACCTCGGAGCACGTCCCCGAGGTACTGCGCGAAGTGGTCGAGGCTACCTACGAGTGCGCATCGTTCTATATCCGGGACGGTGAGCACGCGGTGTGTCTCCATCGGGTCGATTCGGCCCGCATGATTCGGGATGCCATCCGTGAAGGCGACCGCTTGCCAATCGACAAGGGCGCCGCCCCGCAGGTGCTTTTGGCTTTCGGTGAGAAAAAGACCGGAAAGAGATATGACCGCGTCCGCGCCGAAATGTTCTGTGCCTCGTTCGGCGAATACGACGCGGAGATCGCGGCCTTGTCGGTGCCGGTGCTGAGCGTGAATCGACAGTTGGTAGGCGCGCTGACAATTTCCGGACCGCGCTATCGCTTCGAGAACGTCGATCAGGCGCCGATGCTTCAGGCGCTTTTCACTGGGGCACGCAAGCTGACCGACCTTTTCGGCGGCGACGCCAAGTGGTTCGATACCGTCTCGTAGCGGCACAGCGCTGCGCGTCTACCTGTGGATCTCAGCGAATATGAAGAGAATGGCCCCCTTCGAAATGGGCTGCCAACGTGAAGGGCCTGCTCAGCCCACACGCTCGCCGTCGAACCATCGCAGCAGACCGGTCTGCGGGCCGCAATGGACGTACTCGAAGAGCTGATCGCCGGCGGGGAGTACGTAGACTTCATGCCAGGTGCGCAACTGGTTGTCCTTGCCGTAGCGTTGGTAGCGAGAGATCGCGGCATTGAAGATGGCCGCATGCGTTGCGTGGTTCTCCGCCCACGCCTCCATGTGCCGCAGCGATAGAAAATGCCCGAGCGCATGATCTTCGGGCAACTGTCGCCCCTGCGCATCGGACTTGCGCTGCATGCGCAGCGAAGCGCAGCCTGCGGGTAACGGTGATTCGCGCAGATACGCCATGCCGTCTTGCAGCGGCTGCTGGAGATTCCTCTCGTAGTCGGCCAGTTGCTCTTCGTCCATGCGTCCCCACGTATTGGCGGATCGGATCACGGCGAGGTTGTGGGGCGGCGTGATTCGCCAACGCTCGCCGTAGCCCGCACGCCCGGACTGCGTGTTCAGTACCGAGCCTTCCGGTGCATCCAAGGGATCGCGCGCAGCCAGCGCGATCCGGTCGCGCATTGCACCGTAGTAGCCGCAGTAGGGAGTAGGGTAGATCGCAACCTCATCGCTCGACGTCAAGCCTGCGGGGTAGTCCGGCCAGTAGATGCTCTCTTGGCGCTCTCGCGGTACCCGCAATATTTCGCGCCACACACCCGTCGTGTCGTGCAGGCGCTCTTTGGAGGCCCACCACGATTGCAGTACGTCGTCGGATCGCCAGCGTTCAAACCGGCCCTCGTCAACCCAGTAGGCGGCGACGACATGGTTGCGCAATCCCTGTATGTCGGTGAAGCGGGCGTGATCGAAGGTCGTCGGACCGGCGGCATGCGACAGTGCATCCTGCGCCCACCGGAAGAACGCACTTCGCTCAAGCGCTGCGTCGTCCACTCCCTGCACCGCCAGGAAGCCCACGCGCATCTGCATGCAGTCGGGCGGCAGCTGGAATGACCAGCGCTGCACTTGGGGAACGAAGCCTTCGCGCCTGCGCAAGGGAAACCTGCGCTCTGACGGGCCGTAGGCTTCTGCCGGCGCGGTCTGGATGAGCTTTGCTGTCATGTCTTTTTTTGTCGATGCCGCCAAAGAGAGGCCCACCCCCCGCACAGCGGAATTCCGGCGGGGTTTGCAGTATGGGGACCAGGCCGGGACATGCGCAATGTGAATCTGCGCAATGGCGCGTGCAGAGTTGCGCAAGGCTGCCATGCCACTTCGGCGCAACCCAGTGTGCGGTTTTTCCCAGGGCGGCCGCAGCGGCAACGGCCTCGTGTTCCGATACATTGAAGCTCCTGACCTGCAGAGGAGCTCTCGCCATGTCTCAAGACATCAGCACCCAACTGATCCACCACCACTACGTCCCGCCCGCCGGCTACCAGGCGGTTCCCCCTGGGGTGTTCAAGGGGTCCACTGTCTTGTTTCCGAACGCGGCAACGGTGCGCGAGCGTGCCAAGGCATTCGGCCACCGCGACGGGTACAGCTACGGCCTCTACGGCACGCCTACGACGTACACCCTTGAACAGCGTCTGTGCACGCTCGAAGGCGGGCGGCACTGCCTGCTCTGTCCGAGTGGGCAGGCCGCCATTGCCGCGGTCAACCTCGGTTTGCTGTCGAGCGGTGACGAGGTGCTTCTGCCCACCAACGTGTATGGACCCTCGCTGCGCCATGCACGCGCGACGCTCTCGCAGTTGGGCATCACGCATCAGTGCTACGACCCCATGGACGTCGCTGACCTGCAGGCCAAGCTCAGCGTGCATACCAAACTCGTCTGGGTCGAGGCGCCAGGCTCGATCACCATGGAATTTCCGGACCTTCGCACATTGGTGGCGACGGCCAAGAACGCCGGTGCGATCGTCGCGCTCGACAACACCTGGGGTGCAGGCATAGCTTTCGCTCCCTTCGAAACGGGCGTGGACATCAGCGTCCACGCGCTGACAAAGTACCCTTCAGGCGGTGCCGATGTCTTGATGGGCTCGATCATCACGAATGACGACAGGCTGCATGACAAGCTTCGCGTGGCATACCTGGACCTGGGCATGGGCGTGGGCGCCAACGATGCAGAACTGGTGCTGCGGGGCTTGGCATCCATCAAGGCTCGCTACGACCTGCACGACGCCACGGCTCGAGCACTCGCCTCATGGTTGGCTAAGCAAGAGGGAGTTCACCGGGTCCTGCACCCAGCCCTGGAATCATGCGCGGGGCACGAATGCTGGGCGACACACTGCAGTGCAGCCGCCGGCCTCTTCTCGGTGCTTATCGACGAGTCCCGCACCCCCGCACAAGTCGATGCCTTCTGCGACCGTCTCAAATTGTTCGGCATTGGTCTGTCCTGGGGCGGTCCCATGAGTCTGGTCATGCCCTATGACATGGGAAGCATCCGAAGCGGCAAGCAGAGCTATGCCGGACATCTGCTGCGGTTCTCGATCGGCCTGGAGGGCGTTGATGATCTGCGGGAAGATCTGGCACAGGCCTTGTCCTGGGCGTTGGCTGCATAGCCACGCAGACGCAAAGCCGGACGCACCTTGCCTGAAGGCCGGGTGAGGCGCGACAGCATCGGAAAGCCCCTTGAAGTGCGCGTGTATCGCAACCGACACTGGGAAGGAGGAGTTGGAAGCGGGTGGTTCAGCCGGGGCCATGCGCTTTCGTCACGGCCTGCAACTGCCGCAGATGTGCTCTGGACCTATCTGACCGAAAGAACGACTGCTTAGCCCGACAAAGGCAGGTCAAAGTGCGGACTTACGCACTGCCTGGTGGCGGAGCAACGGCGGCGAGGCAAACGCGATCATGAAAGAACCCCCGGCGCCTTGCTCAGATTGTTTTCACGTAGTTTGCGACCCGCGCGCCGATTGAAGAAAGCTGGCGTCAGTCGAGCGTGGCGCCGGATATCTTCACCCGTTCAGCCTGCACCTTGAAGTCTTGTGCCAAAAAGCTCTTGTACTCCGCGGGCGTGGAGCCAATAGCGACATAGGAATAGGCGTCGATTTGAGTTTTACGAAACTCCGGCTCCATCAGAATCTTGCGAACGTCGCTGGCGATTTTGTCCACCACAGCCGCAGGCGTTCCTGCAGGCGCGACGAGCCCAATGTTGAAGGCTCCGTTGATGTCTTTGACGCCCGCCTCCTTGAATGTCGGCACTTCCGGCAAGGCAACACTGCGACTGTCACCGGAAATAGCCAGCGCCTTCATCTTGCCCGATTTGACATGTTGCTCGACGACTGAAACGCCGAGGATCGCCGAGTCCACTTGACCGGCAATGATGTCGGGGATCAGAGGTGCCGCGCCCTTGTAGGGTATGTGCACCATTTCCAGGTTTTCCTGCTTGGCGAACATTGCGAGGGGCAAATGGACGATGCCGCCGGCGCCGGAAGAGCCGTAGGTCATGGGCTTGTCTTTGGCGTTCCGTGCCAGTTGCACAAACTCCTTAAGGGTATTGGCCTTCGAGCTCTGCGGCACCAAAAACACCATCGGCACTGTGATCAGCCGCGAGATGGGCGCGAAGTCCTTTTCGGCGTTGTAGGGCAATTTCTTGTACAGGTGCGGATTCATGGTTAGGGCCGCCTCCGTCGCCGCAAACAAGGTGTAGCCGTCGGGCGGGCTTTTGGCGACGAATTCGGCACCAATGATTTCGTTGGCGCCCGTTTTGTTCAAAACCAGCACCGGCTGGCCCCACTCCTTGGTCAGCCTGATGCCCAAGGACCGGGAGAGGTTGTCCACCGGGCCGCCCGGGGCATAAGGAACCACGATGGTCACCGGCTTGGCAGGAAAAGTCTGGGCAACGACGCTGTGCGAACAGGCAACAACGGCAAGGGAAAGTGCAATTTGTACGAGGTTTTTCATGATGGTTGTGCAAAACGAGAGCAGATACCGAAACAAGAAGTCGGTCAATTTATCGACGCTCGAATACGGCGACTTGCGGTGATGCACTTTCCTAGCAAGCGCATGAGACGCTTCCCTTTAAATTGACTGCGTAGAACGATATCGCTCACTCAACCCGCTGCGATAGAACAAATATGCACCTGAATTTGGACGATTGCGACATCAGTAATCGCGGCGGCGAGGTTTTCATGTTTCGGCGGCTTCGCAATCCTATCGATGCCCCGACGCCCTAGCGAAAATTGCGCCATTGGTCGGCCCTGCTGCCTGCGGTTCGGATTGGACGACGGTGAGTTCGAGCTGCGTCCGGTTCAAAAGGCGAGCATCGGCCAATGTTCAGATAAATAGCCAGGAATTCTTCTCCATGAAACTATATTGGTCATCAACATCCCCATTCGTCAGGAAAGTCATCGTGAGTGCCCACGAGCTGGGGCTAAGCGCAAGGTTGGAAACGATTCCGACCCGCGTCGCACCGAACAGGCCCGACCTGGCCTTGTTGCAATACAACCCGCTTGGACAACTCCCGACGCTCGTTCTGGATGACGGAACCACGCTTTACGACAGTCTCGTGATTATCGAGCACCTCGATCGAATGGCAGGCGACGGCAAGATCATTCCGTCGTCGCCCGAGGCGCGAATGGAAGAGCTTCGATTGCACGCGCTGTGTAATGGCTTCCTCGACTTGTTGGTGCAATGGCGCATCGAATCAATGAAAGATACGAAGCAGATTGCACTGATCAATGCATTCAACTTGAAGTCGGGCATGATCTGGGCAAAACTGGAGCAGGCCGTCGAACGCGTCTCGCAACGGCCTTTCGGGTTGTCGTCAATTACGCTGGCCATCGTTGCCGAATACGCCGATTTTCGGTTTCCGAGGCTCGGCTGGCGGGAGAAATTCCCGGCACTCTCTGACTGGCACCAATCGATTCAGTCACGCCCGTCTTTGACTTCCTCCAAATTTTTCGATGGCTTGAAACCTCAGTGAGGAAAAGTGTGGATCGTTGCCGATGAGCCGCGCTATAGTGGCCTTGATGATTGATACGAGATTTCTGTCCACGGCAATGAAATGGTCCATATCGGTGTTTTTTGCAAGGACTGCGGTTTTCGATTTCGGCAAGCTATCGCTAAATTAGGAGATAAAAATGTCAACACTTGAACGCAAACTGATTCCAACATCTGAAGGTCAGGTCGAACTTTTGGTGGAAGGTAAGGGCCCGCGTATTGTTCTGCTTCCATCGCTGGCGAGAGGTGCCACTGATTTCGACGAAATTGCGCCAATAATTGCTGCCGCCGGATTTCGCGTTTTGCGACCGCAGCCACGCGGTATCGGTGCGAGTTCGGGGCCGACCGAGGGCATCACGTTGATCGATCTCGCCGCCGACGTTGTTGCTGCGATCGAGGCTGATTGCGCGCCGGATAAGCCTGAAGTCTTGTGTGTGGTGGGGCACGCGTTTGGCAACTGGGTCGCACGGGTTCTCGCCCATCATTGGCCATCGACGACAAAATCTGTCGCGCTTCTCGCGGCAATTATTGGCAGCACAATTTCACCCGAGCTGTTGATTTCCGTGAATGTCGTGTCTGACAATTCCAAGCCGGATGCGGAACGCCTGTTCTATTTGGAGCGCGACTTCTTCGCTCCAGGGCACGATGCTTCCGTCTGGCTGGCGGGATGGCATACAGAGGTCTCCAAATTCCAGCTCGCGGCGACAAATGCAACGTCCGATAGCAGTTGGACCGAAGTAGGCAAGAACCTGCCGGTGCTGTATGTCGCACCGGAATTTGACAAGATTGCACCCGTGCCCGAGGAGGACTTCTTGCGAGATCGTGTTGGCCATCGAACGACGATGGAGATCATTCACGGCTCCGGCCACGCACTTCTTCCTGAAAAGGTTTCCGAGGCCGCGGCTGTCCTTGTCACATTCGCGCAGTCCATCATGCGCGGCGAGGGTGATCTGCCTAAATCTTCCTAGGCGTCACAGTCGCATTCAGAAGAGCTGCTCTTCGCAGCCAAAGATTTTTTTGCCCCGCTTTTCGCGCGGGGGCCCCGTTTCCCGCAACTTAATTCCCAGGAGAATTCCATGAGTATTCAACGCATCGAACCAGGCGTCCGCATGAGCAACGCCGTCGTTCACGGCAACATCGTCTATCTCGCCGGCCGGGTCGGCGAAGGCGAGAGCGTCACTGACCAATGCAAGAGCGCGCTTGCCCAGGTCGACCAACTGCTCGCTACCACCGGCAGCCACAAGTCGAAGATCCTGCAGACGATCATCTATCTCTCGGACATCGCGTATTTCGGCGAAATGAACGCCGTCTGGGAAGCCTGGATCGATCCGGCCAATCCGCCGGCGCGCGCCACCAGCGAAGCCAAACTCACCTTGCCGAAATACAAGGTCGAGTTCATCGTCACAGCGGCGATCTGATCGCTTCATTGTGAGCCGGAGGCCGGCCTGTCGATCCCGACAGGCGGCAATGCGGGGCGAGGGCGTATCGTTCAAGACGGCAGGGGAGAGACGAGTGATCTGCTCTCTCTCCGGCCTTGCCCACACAATGGCGGTGAAGTCCGCCAGCTTGGAAAATGACCGACTGATGGAGCGTGCCAAGCCTGCACGACTCCCGAAAGCGGCACGCTGCAGGGGTGGAAGGCCGTGACGACAGAACAAGGTTCTTCGAAGCGAAGCGCCTGGAGAAACTCGAGGTCGAACCTGAACAAGCTGCTTCGCCGAGCAACTGTTGGAGAGGGACTGTCGCTAGTGGATTTCTGCCTTGGCCAAGCCGCTATCGGGGTTCATCCTGTTGGAGGAACCAACCACTGAGTGGGCCAGATTCGTGTAAACCGACTTCCTCGAGCGCGACAGTTCCAAATCCTGATCGCTCTTTACGATTCTTTCGTAGAGAGAAGCCCATTGCGGCGAGATGACGTCATCCAAGCTTGCCTTCGATTGCCGGGCCAGCGAGGGAGTCGTTGCAAATTGAGCTCGGAAACATCGATTGAAGTGGGAGCTATCGGAGAAACCGGTGATCGTCGCAATGTCGGTGATGGACTTGGAGCTGTTCAGAAGAAGCCAATAGCCATAAGCGAGTCGAAAGTTGCGGCAATATTGCTGGACCGGTTGCTTCATTTCCTGCTGGAAAAGTCGTTCTATCTGCCGCTTGGAAATTCCCAAGGACGAAGCAAGAGATTCAACCTTCACCGGCTCCCGTCCAAGATTGTTTTCGATGATCTTGAGTGCGCGAACCACTCTTGAGTCGAGCGGATTCTCCCTCGTTCCAGAGTTCTCTCCAGTTTCGATGGCAGAAGCCGAAAGCTCTTGCGGTGCGGGAATCTCCGCGCCGATGGCGGAATAGTGACGTTCCAATAGCCATGAACCGAGTTCCAGTGCAGCCAGGCCGCCGGCACAGCTCACTCGCCTGCCGCTCACCACCAGGTTCATGCCTGAGATCTGCTGCACCTCCGCAAAACGGGTGTCTCGGTCGGCGCCGCGATACCAATCCGTCGCGCAGGGCAATCGATCGAAAAATCCAGCTTCGATCAACGCAAACAGTCCCGAACCTGTTCCCACGAGAGTCGCGCCATTCATGTCGGCGCTGGTTAGCGCCTCCAGAATCGATCTGCGGTCCTCGACAGGGGCTGCGGTCTTTCCACCTATCACGAAAACGTAGTTGCAGTCGCGGGCGGCGTGCAGTGGCGCTGTGGGAGGTACTTGGACACCGCAGGTCGTTTGGGCCGGCTTTTGTCCTAGGACTACATATTCGAAGTCGATCCCAACCGCGGCTGCCGGGTCGGTGCAGTGCTTCAAAATATAAACCAGGGCCGAGTACGAAAACATCGTGAAGCCCGGAAGGAGGATGAAGCCGACCTTCACTCGCCGGCGCGCCAGCTTGGCGGGTTCGGCCTTCAAATCAGGTACTGGCATCATGGTGAATCTCCTGCCATAAAGTAGTCACATAGTAGCCGTCAAGGCGCGCTCGCGCACACTTGAATTGGTCATGCCACCTGTGCATAAAGCATGCCTGATGCGTGCCCCTTCGTTGGCGAGCGCGGCCTGCGCACAACTACGCCCTACGCTGGGGCGGGTTGTGGAAAACAGCGCGTTCAGCGTCGCGGGAGTCCAGGCGCGGCTGACTCCAGATCCCAGAACAGGCCCGTCATCAACTGCAGTGCCTCGCGTGCCACCGGTGCCAGCAGGTGTTCGTCTGGTGCGTGCTGCTGGCATGCCGCGTAGCTGTGTGGCACCCACACGGTGGGCAGCCCCAGGATGTCGGCAAACACATCGTTGGGCAGGCTGCCGCCCAGGTTGGGCAGCAGCACGGGCTTCCTGCCGGTGCTCTGCTCGATGCTGGCCAGCGTGAAGTGCACCCATGCGTTGTCCGGGTCCAGCCGGGTGGCGTGCATGATCTCGGGTTCGCTGACTTCGATGCCTTCGAAACCTTGCATCGAGAGGTGCTGCTGCACGACCTCACGCAGCCGGCTCACGTCGGTGCCGACGACGAAGCGCATGTGCATGAAGGCCTGCGCGGCGGGCGGGATGGCGTTGACCGGGAAGTCAGGATTGCCGGTCTTGTAGGCCAGCACTTCCAGTGTGTTCCAGGCGATCACCCGTTCGGCCGGAGTCAGGCCGGGCTCGCCCCAGCCGGGGTCGACTTCCGGGTCTCCGGCGTCACCGCCGAAGCGCAGGCCCTGCAGCGCAGCGCGCACGTTGGCCGGAATGGGCGGCGGGCGCAGGCCCTGGACACGGATCACGCCATGGGCGTCCACCATGCTGGCAATGGCGTTGGCCAGCACCGTGCCGGGGTTGCGCAGCAGGCCGCCCCAGTTGCCGCTGTGGTGGCCGCCACCGCCGCGCAGGCTCAGCGTCAGGCTGAAGTTCGCCACACCGCGCGAGCCCAGGAAGACGGTGGGCTGGTCCCGGCCCACGCGCGGGCCGTCGCTGGCGATCAGCACGTCCGCGGCCAGCAGTTCCTGGTGCGCGGAGCAGAACGCGGCCAAGCCCGGCGAGCCGGTCTCTTCGCCTGTTTCCAGCAGCCACTTGATGTTGAAGCCCAGTCGGCCGCGCAGCGCCAGCACGGCGGCCAGCGCGGCGATGTTGATGCTGTGCTGCCCCTTGTTGTCGGCCGTGCCCCGGCCATAAAGGCGCTCACCATCCACCGCCAGCGTCCAGGGGCCCTGTCCGCAGGTCCAGCTCTTGTCCTGGCCGCGGATGACGTCGCCGTGGCCGTACATCAGCACAGTGGGCAGATCGTCGCCTTCATGGCGGCTGGCCACCAGGAACGGTCCGTAGGCAGGCTCGGGGTTGGGGTGGATGCCGAAGCTGAAGCCCAGCCTGGCCAATGAAGGGCCGATCTCGTCCTGCAGGTAGGCAGCCAGGGCGGGCCCCGAATCTGACTCCTGGCTGGCGGTGCGGAAGGCGACACGGCGCGATAGATCGCGCACGAAGTCGCCGCTATCGAAATGACCGGCAGCCTGGGCTAGGGCGGCGTCGCGTGTCATGCCGCTTCCCGAGGGCGGTTAACCCCATTGATAGGCTCCCCCATGTCAGTGGAGTTGATGGACTTTGCTAGGAAACGCATGAAGATACTTTCAGCCAACGGTTAGCCTAGAACGATATCGCGGTCTCAACCGGTGCAATAGGACAAATTTGCGTCTGGATTTGGATGATTGCGACATCGTCAGTTAGCGCGGCAGAACTTTCATGTTTCATGGCTTCGCGAGCCTATCAATGCCACCACCTTGGGGTGAAAATTCCGTTGTTGATCGACCGAAAATCTGCCTGGTAGTGAAACGGGCGAATTGGCGTTATGGGTGCATTGCAAGGTCATAGGCGAGCATTGATCAATGTTCCAGTCAATAGCCAAGGAATTTTTTCTTCATGAAGCTACATTGGCCATCAGGACGAAGCATCTACGCGTCTATGACCTCTTCAAGGCTTCGAGGCATTTCGCCTCCGTCGAGACGCCTCCGGTCCTGTTTGCACAGGGGCATGCCATTCAACTCGACTGCTGACGTGATGACCGGATCCAAGGTCAAGCCGATCAACCTCGCGCCGCGAGGCTCAGCCACGATGAGCTATCTGCTTGGCAAGCTGCTGTTGCCTGGCACCGGGCAGCAATCCAAAAGGGTGTGCAGAGCGCCCTGGCCGGTGGCGGTATGAAGGATCGGCTGTGTCGATTCTTGCAACGTGCTGGATCGTTTGTTCATCAACTGGTCGTTCGCTCGGGCGCAATGGAAGAGGCTGCTTGGATGCAGCCGCTCCGTGTGTACTCGAAGCCTGGCAGAGCCGCTGAACGAAGCACGCGTTGAAACGAAGGCCTATCGCAGGACGTGCTGCGCTCATCGCGCCCAACCCAACGAGATATCCTGCTCGAGTTGCAAGTCCCTGCATGGATACGCACGCAGTCCGGAAGACTGTAAATCCTGAGCGGCACCACGCAGCCATTCATCAAACCCCTGGCCAGCCACCTCCCTTCTTCTTCAACTGCAGGGACTTGCTCGACCCCATGGGCCCTGAGCAAATGCCATTCGTATCTGACACCTGGAGCAACGCATGATCGTCGAACGCATCTGGACCGGCAACGCCTATCGCAACTACAACTACCTGATCGTTTGCCCCGAGAGCGGCGAGGCTCTTGCCATCGATCCCCTGGACCACCAGAAATGCCTTGCGGCCGCCAAGGAGAAGGGTTGGCAGATCACGCAGATCCTCAATACCCACGAGCATCGCGACCACACCGGCGGCAATGACGCCGTCGTCGCGGCGACCGGCGCCAAGGTGATTGCGCACCATCAGTCGGGCTCTCGCATTGCCGGCGTGGATCGCGGCGTCAAAGCCGGCGACGTGATCAAGGTCGGCAAGACCGTCGAACTCGAATGCATGGACACGCCCGGCCACACGATGTGCCACATCTGCCTGCGCTCTCATACCGAGCGTCCGGCACTGTTCTCCGGCGACACGCTGTTCAACGCCGGCGCGGGCAACTGCCACAACGGCGGCAATCCAGAAGACATGTACGCCACCTTCGACAAGCAACTCGCCAAGCTGCCCGACGACACCCGTGTCTATCCCGGCCACGACTACATCGAGAACAACCTGCGCTTCACGCTCGCGCGCGAGCCCGACAACGCAGCCGCCAAGGCGCTGCTGTCCGGCATGGCAGGACACGACCCGGTCACGGCCCGCGTCACGACGATGCGCGAGGAAAAGCAGATCAACACCTTCCTCCGCCTGTCGAGCCCGAGTGTCATTGCGGCGCTTCGCAAGGCCTTTCCCGATCTGCCCGAGAAGCCGGACCCGAAGACCGTGTTCGTCAAGCTTCGCGAGCTGCGCAATACATGGTGAGCCGCTAGCTAACACTCCTTCGCCTGCCGCGGAGTTCCGAAAAGAGGCGGTTGTGATCCAAGCGCGAGGCGCGTGAAGTTCGGAGGGAGCTGCTGCGCAATCAGTTATTGAGCGCTGCCCGAACCAAGGACATGGTCCTGTCGATCGTGCCGACACCGCTGATGGCGCGGTACTTCGGAGCCGAAGCCGGATCGGCCTTGGCCCAGGCCGAGTAGTAGTCGACCAGCGGACGTGTCTGCTGGCTGTAGACCTGGAGCCGCTTGCGCACGGTTTCTTCCTTGTCGTCCTGGCGTTGGATCAGGTCTTCGCCCGTGATGTCGTCCTTGCCTTCGACTTTCGGCGGATTGAACTTCACGTGATAGATGCGGCTCGATGCCGGATGCGAGCGCCGGCCGCTCATGCGTTCGATGATGTCGCCGAAGGGCACGTCGATTTCGAGCACGTAGTCGAGCTTGACGCCCGCCGCCCTCATGGCGTCGGCCTGGGGAATGGTGCGCGGGAAGCCGTCGAACAGGAAGCCGCCGGCGCAATCGGGTTGCGCGATGCGTTCCTTCACGAGGTTGATGATCAGGTTATCGCTCACCAAGCCACCCGATTCCATGACCGCCTTGGCTTGCTGGCCCAGCGGCGTGCCGGCCTTGACGGCTGCACGCAGCATGTCGCCGGTCGAGATTTGGGGGATGCCGTATTTCTGGCAGATGAAGGCCGCCTGCGTGCCTTTTCCTGCTCCGGGGGCGCCCAGCAAAATCAGTTTCATGGCGTCTCCGGCATGCATTGGATGTTGCGGAAAATGCCGTCGACGACTTCCTTCTTGGCCGCGTCGATGCCTTCCCAGCCCAGCACCTTGACCCACTTGCCTTCTTCCAGGTCCTTGTAGTGCTCGAAGAAGTGGCTGATGGCCTTCAGGCGCATCGGGTTCACGTCGTCGACCGACTTCCAGTGGCTGTAGATCGGCAGCACCTTGTCGGTGGGCATGGCCAGCACCTTGCCGTCGACGCCGGCTTCGTCTTCCATCAGCAGGATGCCCAGGGGACGGCAGGGCACGACCACGCCGGGCAGCAGCGGATAAGGCGCGATCACCAGCACGTCGACCGGGTCGCCGTCGCCCGAGAGGGTTTGCGGCACATAGCCGTAGTTGGCCGGGTAGTACATGGCCGTGGTCATGAAGCGGTCCACGAAGATCGCGCCCGATTCCTTGTCGACTTCGTACTTGATCGGGTCGGCGTTCATCGGGATTTCGATCACGACATTGAAGGCGTCGGGAACGTTTTTGCCGGGGGATATCTTGTCAAATGGCATGAGTTGTTGTTGATGGATGGGTTGGCGAACTTCCATACAGGATCGAGGTGAACACGCGGCATACGGGCGAGAAGATTCTCAGTCGCGCCGAAGGCCGCATCGACGGATTCAATTCCTCTGCGCCAACTGTTCCAGAATGGCCGGGTTCTCCAGCGTCGAGGTGTCCTGCGTGATGGCCTCGCCCTTGGCCACGGACCGCAGCAGCCTGCGCATGATCTTGCCGCTGCGCGTCTTGGGCAGGTTGTCGCCGAAGCGGATGTCCTTGGGCTTTGCGATCGGGCCGATCTCCTTGGCGACCCAGTTGCGCAGTTCATTGGCGATCTTCTTCGCTTCGTCTCCGGTGGGGCGCGCGCGCTTCAGGACGACGAAGGCGCAGATCGCCTCGCCCGTGGTGTCGTCGGGCCGCCCGACCACTGCGGCTTCGGCCACGAGATCGGTGCATGACACCAGCGCCGACTCGATCTCCATCGTTCCCATGCGATGGCCCGAGACATTGAGCACGTCGTCGATGCGCCCGGTGATCGTGAAGTAGCCCGTGTCCGCATCGCGGATCGCGCCGTCGCCGGCCAGGTAGTAGCCCCTGAGCTCGGGCGGGTAGTAGCTCGCCTTGAAGCGCTCGGGGTCGCCCCAGATCGTGCGGATCATGCTCGGCCAGGGCTTCTTCACGACGAGGATGCCGCCCTGGCCGTTCGGCACGTCGGCACCGGTCTCGTCCACGACGGCCGCCGCAATGCCGGGGAAGGGAAGGGTGCAGGAGCCCGGCACCAGCGGCGTGGCGCCCGGCAGCGGCGTGATCATGTGGCCGCCCGTTTCCGTCTGCCAGAACGTGTCGACGATCGGGCAGCGCCCGCCGCCGATGTGCTGGTGGAACCACTCCCAGGCCGCGGGGTTGATCGGCTCGCCCACCGAACCCAGGATGCGCAGGCTCGACAGGTCGTAGCGCTTCGGGTGCACGGATTCGTCGGCCTCGGCCGCCTTGATCAGCGAGCGAACGGCCGTCGGCGCGGTGTAGAACACGCTGACCCGGTGGTCTTGGATCATTTGCCAGAAGCGGCCCGCGTCGGGGTACGTGGGCACGCCTTCGAACACGACCTCGGTCGCTCCCAGCGCCAACGGGCCATAGGCGATGTACGTGTGGCCCGTGACCCAGCCGATGTCGGCGGTGCACCAGAACACGTCGTCCGGCTTCAGGTCGAAAGTCCACTTCGTCGTCAGCGCCGCATGCAGCAGGTAGCCGCCGCTGGAATGCTGCACGCCCTTGGGCTTGCCGGTCGAGCCCGAGGTGTAGAGGATGAAGAGGGGATGCTCGGCGCCCACCCATTCGGGTTCACAGGTTTCGGGCTGGCCTTGCGTCTCTTCATGCAGCCAGTGGTCGCGCGACGGAACCCAACCGATCGGGCCGCCGGTGCGCCGGTAGACGATGACGTTCTTGACGGTCTCGCAGCCGCCCAGTGCGATGGCATCGTCGACGATGGCCTTGAGCGGCAGTTGCTTTCCGCCGCGCACCTGTTCGTCGGCGGTGATGACCATCACGGCGCCGGCATCTTGGATGCGATCGCGCAGGCTCTGCGCCGAGAAGCCGCCGAACACCACCGAATGCGTGGCACCGATGCGCGCGCATGCCTGCATGGCGGCCACGCCCTCGATGCTCATCGACATGTAGATGACGACGCGGTCGCCCTTCCTGACACCGCGCGCCTTCAGCGCATTGGCCAGGCGACAGGTGCGCGCGAGCAGTTCGCGGTAGCTGACCCGCGTCACCTGCCCGTCGTCGGCCTCGAAGATGATGGCGGTCTTGTCGCCCAGGCCAAGCTCGACCTGGTGGTCGAGGCAGTTGTAGGACACGTTCAGCGTGCCATCCTCGAACCACTTGAAGAAAGGCGCCTGGCTGCCGTCGAGCCCTTGGGTGAACGGCGTTCTCCAGCTCAGGAATTCGCGCGCAAGGCGCGACCAGTAGCCGCTGTAGTCCGCCTCTGCCTCGGCCACCAACCTGTCGTAGGCGGCCATGCCGGCCACATGGGCGTCCTTCATGTCCGGGACTGGAAACAGAGGGGTCTTTGCTTCGTTCTTGCTCACGGTGGATCTCCTATTGCTGTCAAGTGGTCTGCCCGGCTTCATCGGTCTGCATGGCTGTTCAGCCAGGCCGCGATCGCTGCGGCACTGCGGAAGTCGTCGCAAGCGCGAGCCGGAACGGTGGGGTAGCGCTGATTCCACATGCGTGCCAGCGCCTGGCCCGGGCCGATTTCCAGCACGCAACGGACCTGTCGGGCCAGGACGTTTTCCATGCATTCGTCCCAGCGAACCGTTCGCGCGATCTGGGCCGCCAAAGCAACACGGGCAGACTGTGCATCGCGGATGCGATCGGCCGCGTTACTGAACAACGCGACCCGTGGCCCGTGAAAAGGCACAGCGGCAAGCGTGCGCGAGAAGCTCTCGGCAGCCTCGCGCATCCAGGGCGTGTGGGAGGCGACGTTGACCCGCAAGCGCGTGAACTGCGCGCCCAGCGCTGCGGCAATGCGTTCGGCGTCATCCAACGCGGCGATCGGGCCGCCGAGGATCACGCTGGCGTTGCCGTTGCGAATGGCCAGTTCGAGGCCGGCTTCGACGCGCAACTGTTCGAGCTTCCGCTCGGAAAGACCGCTCACCGCCAGCAGGCCGCCGGGCGCATGGGCGGCGCAATGATCCATGGCCTCGGCGCGCTGAGTCGCCAGCGCTGCCGCTGTGGCGGGATCGATCGCGCCGGCCGCGCTGAAGGCTGCCAGTTCGCCGACGCTGTAGCCGGCGATCGCGCCGGGCGCCGGAACCATGGGCGCCAACTGGCTCCATGCCGCCAGGGAGAGGCCGGTCAGCAGTGTTTGTGCGTTGTCGTTGCGCTCGGCCCAGGCCGGGTCGGCGAGGGCAGCCCGCCAGTCGTCGACGCCGAGCCGCGCGCACATATCGCGCACGAACCCGTCGTCGGCCAGCCAGGGCAGCATCGCCGGATGCTGGGTGCCCTGCCCGGAAAAGAGCAGTGCGAAGCTCATGGGGCGGGGCACACGCGCCCGATCCAGCAGGCGGCGGCGAGCGTGTCGGCCGCACCGCCGGGCGACAGGCGCCGCCGCACGAATTCGTCGGCAATGGCTTGCGCCTCCCGGAGCCCATCGGGTTGTGCGATGCCTCCTCGATCCAAAAACTCCCGCGCAGCGCGCTGTGCCCAGCGCAGGCCGGCGAGCCCGCCGCGGTGCGCGAGATTGCTGTCGTCCAGCACGGCGACGATGTGGAACAGGGTGTCGAGCCGGGCCTGCGAAGGCGTCAGGCCGCAGGCGATGGCTCGCCTTATGGCGGGCAGCGCGGTCTCGAACAACACCGGGAATGCCAGTGCCGCTTCTTCGGATGCGCCGCGCAGGCCGTGCTGCCGCGCGGCAATGCCGCCCGGCAGCACGGGCGCACGCCGCGTGCGCCTGGCCAGCGCATCGCCCCAATGCCGGCGCAAGGCATCGCGCAGCAACTCGGGGTGCAACGCACCGGCGTGCTCGCGCAGCGCGGCGCCCGCCGCGGCGCACAACAGGCCGAGCATGAAGATCGCGCCGCGGTGCGTGTTGACGCCGCCGGTGGCGGCGAGCATGCGTGCCTCCGCCGCGATGCCATGCCGCTCCAGCCCGTGGAAATCCGCGCCGCCGAATCCGGCCTCGGCGATCTGGGCGAAGTAGCGGCGCAACGAGAACAGGCTGCGCATGAACGTATGGGCGTCCATGTCGCCGTGGCTGCCGGAGTCGATCAACGTCACCAGACCAGGCTTGGGTGCCAGCGACAGCTCGTCGTACAGCGCGAGCGTGGCGGCGCGTCCGATCGCTGCCGGTGTCGGCGGTGGATACGGTGCCTGCGAAAGGGCGAAGTTCCTCACGCGGCCACCTCCACCAGCCTGGCGTGTTCGCACCACGCGGTATCGCGCTGCAAGGACACGCCGTCCAGGCGCTTGACTATCACCGCCCGCGCGCGTCCGGCGCGCCACGCGGACCATTCGCGCCAGGCCACCGCGGCGCCGTCGCCGAACAGGAGCTCGCCGTCCAGTCGCGGCCGCTCGGTGCCAAAGGCCTGCAGCGAACCGGCCACCGCATCCGCATGCGCCATGTCATCGACGCAGACCGACAGATCAAGGTCGGAGCCCGGCCGCACGTGGTCGAGCCCGCTGATGGCTTGCCAGCCGTAGCTGCCGAACACACGCGGCTTTGCGTGGCACGCATCGAGTGCGCCGAACAGATCGCGCACAGGGCCTCGTGTCGACGGCGGCAGCAGTTGCAGCACTTCGGTGAGGCGCGGGAACTCGTCAAGACCCAGCACCGCAGCGTGCGGTACCTGCAGCGCCAGCCGGCGCCGGCCCCAGCGCGCGGGTGACGGCAAGCCGAGCGCAACCCATCCGTTGGCCGCGGCATCGGGTGATTGGCGCGTCACCACCAACGGCAGCCGATGCGTCGCCCAGTGCGTCAGGCAGTCGCGCGCCTGGGTGTCCCATGCGCCATCGAGGAGGGCGGTCCAGCCCGGCTCGGAAAGCCGGGCGAGTTGATGGCGATGCAGGGGAAGCATGGCGGCGATGCGAGGCGGTGTTTGCGTTCAGGCCGCGTCCAGCACGCGCTGCACGACCCCGGCGGCAAGCCGGCGTCCGCCCCGTTCGGCGCCATCGCGCGCGCGCAGGTCGTCGGTCGGCGTGTTGGCGAGCGCGTCGCGCAGGCAGGCCTGCAAGTCGTCCCGCCACAGCGCGCGCACGCCCCCCATGGCCACATAGTTCTCCACGCCCGGTGCGAACACCGGATTGGATCGCGACAGGGCGGTGAGCTTGTCTTCCGGCAGCTTGGTCACGCGCGCCATGGCGGGGATGCGCATCACGCGGATTTCGGCATCCGGCAATGCGAAGCAGGCGTCGGCAATCAACCCCGAGGTGATGAAGCCGCCGGACAAGGCTTGGTCATACACCAGGCCAATCACGCGGTGGCCGCGGCGCCGCGCCAGATCGATGCTCGTGCCCAGGTGCGCCATCGCACGATTGATGCCGAGCAATTCATCGCGTCGACGCAGTTGCTGACCCTGGGTGTCGATCAGCAGCAGGATCGGCCGGCCCGGGTGCTGCTTGATGGTGTCGAGCACCACGCGGGCCTGCGCCAGGGCAAGCTGGACGCCGATCGGTGCATGGTTGGTGGTGCCGATCACCGTGAGCGGCTCGCCTTCGAATATCACATCGCCCTGCAGGAAGCCGCCGGTCGCGCGCATGCCGTGATAGGAGCCGAAGAGCTGGGTGGCAAGGGAGTTCCATTGCATCTGATGTTCCTTGGCTAGTTGGTGCGTAGGGTGCGCACGGTTTCCACCGGAAGGTCCGGGATACGCTGCGCATCGGCAATGCCCAGTGCGCTCCAGAGCAGCGTTGCCTCGTCGCGGCCGTCAGTGTCTTCCGGCAGGGCGTGCAGGCGCGCCGTGAGCAATGCGTGCTCCTCTTCCAACGCGGCCAGGGTCAATGACTTCGACGCATCGATTGCTGCGATGGCCGCTGCGCGGAATTCCGCCACATCGTCTTCGACCAGCGCGTCGCAGTCGCCCGTCAGCCAGCGGTGCTTGCCGCCGGTCGTGCGCCAGACCAGCGCGCGGTCGCGCGAATCGAACTCCTCCACGCCATGGGAGGCCTCGATCACTTCGGGCCCCGACATCGCCAGCCGCCCGACATCGCTCATCACGATGAAGTCGGCACAGCGCGCCACGATGCCCATGCCGCCGAAGCAGCCGTTGGCACCGCCGATCAGCACGACGACGGGGATGCCCGCGGCGCGCACGTCGAGCAGGGCGCGCATCACTTCCGACACCGCGATAAGGCCGGCGTTGGCCTCGTGCAATCGCACGCCGCCCGATTCGGCCAGCAGCAGTACGGCGGCCGGCCGGTCGCGCAGGGCGCGCTGCAGCAGGCCGACCAGCTTGGCGCCGTGCACCTCGCCCACGCCGCCGCCCATGAACGCGCCCTCCTGGGCGGCCACGAACACGCTGCGGCCATCGAGCATCGCGCGCCCGACTGCCACACCGTCGTCGAACGCGCAGGGCACGCCGAGCTGCGCCAGGTGCGGGCTCATGACCCGCTCGCCCGGAGGCAGCCATTCATGAAAACTACCGGGATCGAGCAGCAAGGCCAGCCGCTCGCGCGCCGAGCATTCCGCATAGCTGATCATGGCCGGCCTCCGGCGATCTCGGCCACCGCCTGGTCCAGGCGCAGGCTCACGACCGCGGGCGTGGCACCCATGTCGTTGATCGACACGCGCACGCCGGCCAGCGGATGGCGCGCGTGAAAGTCGTTCATCACCGCCTGCCAGATCGGCCCGAAGCCGCGTGCCGAGGTTTCGACACGCACGGCGCAGTCATGGCCGCCAGCGGGCTCGAGCAGCACCTCGAGGTTGCCCGAGCCGACCACGCCGACCAGCACCGGCGCAAAGGCACCGGCCGGTCGGCCGCCGGAAAAGGAAAAGTCCAGGGTTTCGAGCCCTGCGGGAACGTCGCTCATCGTTGAATCTCCTGCTACCAGTTTCTGAAGCGCCTGGGCGGCTGGTACAAGCCGCCGGAGGCACGCACCAGGTCGCGCATGCTGCGTGCGGCCAGCAGGTTGCGCGTGGCCTGGCGGGGGTCGATGCCAAGGTCCTGCGGTCGGCGGATCACGCCGCGGTCGCGCAGGTTCTCGACCGCGCGCTTGTCGCGCGCCAGGCCCACCGCGGTATAGCCGGCCACGCCGCGGATCGCCTGCTCACGCTCCGCATCGCTGCGGCACAGCAGCAGGTTGGCAATACCTTCCTCGGTGAGGATGTGCGAGACGTCGTCGCCGTAGATCATGATCGGCGGCAGGTCCATGCCGGCCTGCTCCTGCAGCGTCCAGGCGTCGAGCCTGTCGACGAAGGCCGGTTGCATGTGCTCGCGGAAAGTCTCGACCATCTGCACCACCAGCTTCTGCCCGCGCGGCGTGCCGGCTGCACCCGTGCGCCCGGCGCGCGCCTCGCGCCCGGCCTTGAGCCAGGCCGGGCTCGCATGCCGGCGGCCGCGCGCATCGGCGCCCATGTTGGGGGCGCCGCCAAAACCGGCGATGCGGCCCAGCGTGGCGGTGGAGCTGTTGCCGTCGAGGTCGATCTGCAAGGTCGAGCCGATGAACATGTCGCAGGCGTAGTGGCCCGCCGCCTGGCAGAACGCACGGTTGCTGCGCAGGCTGCCATCGGGGCCGGTGAAGAACACGTCGGAGCGCGCGCGGATGTAGTCTTCCATGCCCAGCTCGGATCCGAAGGAATGCACGGACTCCACCCAGCCCGCCTCGATGGCGGGGATCAGTGCCGGGTGCGGGTTCAGCGCCCAGTGCTTGCCGATCTTGCCCTTGAGGCCGAGCGACTCGGCATAGGTCGGCAGCAGCAGCTCGATGGCCGCGGTGTCGAAGCCGATGCCGTGGTTCAGGCGCTGCACGCCGTATTCGGCATAGATGCCCTTGATCGCCATCATCGCCATCAGGATCTGGACCTCGCTGATCTGCGCCGGGTCGCGCGTGAACAGCGGTTCGATGAAGTTCGGGCGC
This sequence comes from Variovorax sp. OV084, assembly GCF_900111625.1. Lineage (NCBI taxonomy): Bacteria > Pseudomonadati > Pseudomonadota > Betaproteobacteria > Burkholderiales > Comamonadaceae > Variovorax > Variovorax sp. OV084. The sequence continues at coordinate 48,287 of NZ_FOII01000007.1, forward strand.
GGCGCCTTGACGACGAAGCTCACCCAGTCGGCGGGAATGTCGATGCGCGGCAGCGTGGTGGTCTTGCCGTCGACCATTTCGTTGACCTGCGCAATCACGATGCCGCCCGAGAACGCCGTGGCTTCGACGATGGCCGGCGTGTCTTCCGTGTTGGGGCCGGTGTAGAGATTGCCCTCGGCGTCGGCCGCCTGCGCCGCGACCAGCGCGACTTTGGGCGTCAGGTCGACGAAATAGCGTGCGAACAGCTCAAGGTACGTGTGGATCGCCCCGATCTCGATGCGCCCGGCCGACACGAGCTTGGCCAGCCGGGCGCCCTGCGGGCCCGAAAAGCTGAAGTCCAGGCGGGCCGCCACGCCGTTCTCGAAGACGTCCAGGTGCTCGGGCAGCGCCAGCACCGACTGCACCATGTGCAGGCCGTGCACCCGCTGCGGATCCACGTTCACCAGCGCCTGCGCGAGGAAGTCGGCCTGCTTCTGGTTGTTGCCTTCGAGGCAGACCCGGTCGCCGGGTGCCAGGACAGCCTCCAGGAGCTTGCCGATGGCTTCGGTGGCGACACGCTTGCCCGCCAGGTCGGCCCCGAGCGCGTTGGCCGCTCGCGCAAGACGCGCCGCGCGGTTCTCGGCCTTGGTGTTCCAGTTCATGTGGTCCATGGAGATCCTCAACCCACCAATGCCTTGGTGGCAAAAAACAGCACCGACGGCCCCATCAGGCAGCCCAGGCCGGTGTGGAAGGTCGCGACGAGCGCGCCGTAGGGCACGAGCTTTCGGTCGGTGGCGGCGAGTCCGGCGGACACGCCGCTCACGGTGCCCGCAAGCCCGCCGAACACCATGGCCGAGCGCGGCGTCTTCAACGCCAGGAAGCGCGCCGCGATCGGCGTGCCCACCATCACGATGATGGCCTTGACCAGTCCCGTGGCGATGCTCAGCGCCATCACGTCCGGGCTCGCGCCGATGGCCGCGCCCGTCACCGGGCCCACGATGTAGGTGACGGCGCCCGCACCGATGGTGGTCATGCTCACCGCGTCCGAGTAGCCGAAGGCGCGTGCAATGCATGCGCCGACGATGAAGGGCAGCACGGTGCCCAGCAGCAGCGACACCGCGCCGACCAGCCCCGCCTTGCGCGCCTCGGTGGCCTGGACTTCGAAGGCGGTGGCCACGATCGCGAAGTCGCGCAGCATTGCACCGCCCATCAGCCCGATGCCGCCGAACAGCGACATGTCGGCCAACCCCTTGTGGCCGCCGGTCTGCGTGCCGCCCCAGTAGGCGAGCGCCAGGCCGATCACGATCGCGATGGCCGAACCGTGCACGCGGCCGAAGGTCAGTCGGCGCGAGATCTGGCCCGACAGCAGGATGATCAGGCCGACCACCGCGAAGGCGGTCACGAGGCCATTCTCGATGGCGGCTTTTTTTAGGATTTCGAGCATGTCGCTCACTCCGCTTCGGTCAGCAGAGGGTTGTCGTGCAACCGGGGCGGGCCCTCTGTTTCAGCGGGGAGCCGTTCCGTGCGGTTGATCACCGCGATCACGCAGGCGCAGACCGCGACGGCGGCGATGGCCGAAAGCACCGCGACCGGGCCGCCGCGCAGCGCCGAAACCATGTCCTGCTGCGCCGCCATGGCGACGACGACGGGGATGTACATCGCGCCCCAATACTCGACGCCCAGTTCCGTGAGCTTCGGCAGGATGTCGCGCTTTTGCATGTAGAGCCGCGCGAAGATCAGCAGCAGCATGGCGATGCCCACGCCGCCAACGTTAGTCTTCACGCCAAGCGCCTGCCCAAGCAGATCGCCAAGGAAAATACCCAGCAGGTGGCATACGGCCAGCAGGGCGGTTCCGAGGATGATCATGTACGTCTCCTGTTTTTGTGCCGCGCAAGGTGCGCGGCGTTCTGGAGACGTACGGTATCGGCGGGGTCCCTCGTGATCAATTAACCGAGGGTGGCGATGCTTACGGCGCGCGAAACGGTCGCGGGTAAACCCTTAAGACAGTTCGGCCTTCGAGGTGCGGCACAGCGTCAGCAGCGCGAGCAGGTTGGGGTCGCGTTCGCGCGTGCGGAGGAAATTGAGCGCGATGGTCTGGCGCATCAGGTACCTGGGCTGTAATGGGATCAATCGCACGTTCTGCGGCATGACGCCGCGTACTCTGCCCGGCAGCAGCGTGTAGCCGACGCCACCGCTGACCAGGTTCATGAGCGAGAAGATGTCCCCTGTCTTCATCACAACGTTCGGCGTGAAGCCGGCCACGCGAAACGACTCCACGAAACCGCTGTACGTGATGAAGCCTTCGCTCAGGCTGACGAATCGTTCGCTGGCGCACGCCCCAAGATCGATCTCCTTTTGCGCTGAATAGGGGGAGTCCACTGGTGCGGCGAACTGGATGTCGTCCTCGAACAGAGGCTCCGATTCGACGTCGGAGGTCCCTTCGGGGACCGCCATGAGGGCGACATCGATCACGCCATCGCGCAGCTTCTGCAGCAGGTCGGCATTGGACCCCAGCACGAGCTCGGTGTGCAGGTCCGGCATGCGCAGCTTCAATCCCATGATCAGCCGCGGCACCGTGCGGCTTGTCAAGGAGTAGAGTGAGCCGATCCGGATTCGATCGGACGAGTAGCCGGCGACTTCCCGCGTTGCGCGGATGCCCTCGGACATCGCGCGCAAGACATCGCGTGCCACCTCCGCCAGTGCTTGTGCCGCCTCGGTCGGGTGCAGATTGCGGCCCTCGTGCCGGAACAACGCACAACGCAGCCCCGTCTCAAGCGAATGCAAGGCGCGGTGCACGCTCACCGCGCTGGTCTCGAGCTTTTCCGCCGCGCGGGCAAGATTGCCAGTCTCCATGAATGCCAAGAGAATCTCGAGCTTGCGGAATGTGATCTCTTCGTCGACGTGGAGGAGCATGGACGGCCTACGGATGGGAAGTCAATCGTACCTCTGGCTGAGCCGACCGCAAGCTTCGAGCATGTCCGAATGCGGGTAGGCCGGCGAGGTACTCGCGAGAAGTAGTTTCTCAATCGTGCCGTCTCATTGCATAAGCTCGGAAGCCGGGGTTACTGGCCCGGCGCCGGGGCCACGCACGAAGGCGGGCTGCACACATATGATTCCAGCGGCTTGTCGTTGGGATCGGCCCATGCGGCCCGTGTCGCCGCACTAGCTGCGACGTTCAAGCTGATGTTTTTGGGTGGAATGGGCTGTATGAACCAGCGGTCATACATCTTTGCCAACTCTCCGGTCTTGATCAATTCGCGAATGGTGTTGTCGACCATCATCTTGAATGCTGGATCGTCCTTTCGTAGCATGATCGCGATCGGCTCGACGCTGATCGGCTCGCCGACGATCCGGTAGTCGGCGGGGTTTCTCGAGGTTGCAATATTGCCGGCCAGCACCTGGCGGTCCATAACGAAGGCGTCCGCACGGCCCGACTCCAGGAGCAGGAAGCTATCCGCCATGTCTTTGCCCGACAACACGTCCTTGAACTTGATTTCTGCGGTGCGGTTGTGCTTTCGCAGCAGTTGAACGGATGTCGTGCCTGTCGTAGTGACGATCACCTTGCCCGCTAATTGCGTGAGCGAGTCAATGCCGGAGTTGATCTTTACTGCAACGCGTACTTCTTCGACGTAAGTAGTGAGCGCAAAGGCGACATCCTTTTGGCGAGTGAGGTTGTTGGTGGTTGCGCCGCACTCAAGGTCTACCGTGCCGTTAAGTACGAGCGGGATGCGGTTTTGCGAGGTCACTGGCTGGTAACGAACATCAATTTTCTTGCCAATTGTGCGCTCCAGGTTCGAGATAACGCGGTGGCAAACGTCCACGTGAAAGCCTGCGTATTTTCCGTCGCCAATCATGTACGAAAGGGCGCCCGAAGAGTCGCGCACGCCCAGCGTAACGGTGCCGGAAGCTTTGATTTTTGCGACTGTGTCGCCTGTCTGCGCAAACACGCAGCCCGCTGTCATCGCGGCGAGCGCGGCGGCCAATAGTTGTTTCTTCATTCTGAATCCTAGAGGGTGGAACGCGTTGAATGTCGGCTACTCGACGGTGATGGAGATGGAGAAAACCGCATTGCGCACACCATGCTCGGGCTGACCGACGCCGGTACTGTCGAATGCACGGCAACGCAGTTGGTAAGTACCCAAAGATGGCGGTGTCCACTCGAACTCGAACCGCTGCCATGCGTGGTCTTCGCGCGCATCAAGCTGTGCGGCTGCCCAGCTTGCACCCGCGTCGGTGCTGACTTCGACCCGCGTGATCGCATCGGCGCCCCACGCCCAACCGACGATCTTCTGTTTGCCGGGGGTCAGACGTGCCTGCTCAGCTGGCTGGACCATCACCGCGTGAGGTGCCACCCTCCAGACGGGAGAAAGCTGCTCCAGGCCGTCTTTGACGACGCGGTCGTTGTACATGACTGTCGTGAAGTAACCCGGAGATCTCGTGTCGCTCAGCGCGAGTCGTACCAACCATTTGGTTGAGTTCGTTCCGTAGAAGCCGGGCACGACGAGGCGCACCGGCCCTCCATGCTTGCCGCTGAGCGGCTCCGAGTTCATGTGCGTCGCGAGCATCGCCTCGCCATGCAGCTCCGAAACCGGCATGTCCTTGACATAGGCAGGAATATCGACGCCGTGGTAGTCACCCTTGTCGGCGCCGTAGGACCAGACGAACCGCGCGTCAGGCGCCACGCGCGCCCGTTTCAGCACCTCGGACAAACGCACGCCGCGCCAGACAACGTTCGCCACACGGCGCACCGGCACCGTGGGGTGCAACGGATGCCCCGCGCATTCATGAACCGCACAGATCTCGGTCTGCGGCATGGCTTCGAGGTCGGCCAGAGAGAGCAACAACTCATGCTCCACCAACCCGCCAATAGCAAGTCGCCAGCTTGCCCTATCGATCTCGGGCATGGCCATGTGGCGCAGAAAGAAGACATGCTCCAGCGGGGTGACAAAGTCGGTCAAGCGCGCGAGGGCAGGTTGTTGCAGGTTCGGCAGGTCGACGCCGGTGGACCAATACGCGCTCATGACAACATCGCGCCGGCGCTCGCGGCGTTGTCGCCTGACGGCTGTCCACGTAGCTGAGCAAATGCGCGAACAGGGAAGGCCGCCGCGTCGCGCGCCTTCAGCGGAATCGAGAAGAAGTCGAAAGACGCGCCATGCAGCTTTTCAAGCTGAGTCAGGTTCTCCACGATCAGGATGTCCTTCTCAAGAAACCATGTGTGGGCCGGGCGCTCCATGTCCTTGGTCGAATCGGCGTTCGAGCAGTCGACGCCGAACAGTGCAATGCCTGCGTCGCACAGGCGTGTCAGCACGTCCCGCGACACGAAAGGGTGCGCACGGTATGCATCGCTTCCCCAGTGGCGGTCCCATCCGAAATTGAACAAAACCGCTTTGCCTGCGATGTCGTCCGGGATCCGCAGGTCTGCCAGGCCCAGTGCCTGTTCCGGAGCTGCATGGCGCGCATCGATCATGACGCCTTCGAGAACGAGGCGGTCGAGCTCGATAGAGGCAATATCGGCCGCACCCTCGAAGCGGTGGCGTGGTGCATCCATCTTGGTTCCCACCGAGGTCTGAAAAGCCACATCGGTGATCTCGAAGGATGCCTTGCCCTCGTAATGCGCGCATGACTGAGCGTGGGTCATGAACGGGCGCATGCGAGCCGTGAGTTCCACCGGCTCGCCGGCATCATTCTTGAAGCGCACGCCGGGCATCTGGTCGTGAAACACATGAGAGAGATCGACAATCATTTCGTGGACTCCTGTTCCTTGAGGAAAGTGTAGGAGTGAGGATGAATGTCCACAAATGATCTATTGCATCACTTCCATGTGAAGTTGGTATACGCGAGCAGCGGTGCGGAATCGCCGCGCGTGCTTCAGCCTTTCATTGCCTTGAAGTGAGCCTTCAGACGCTCCACGAAATCGGTGGTGAGCTTCGACGGCGCCACGTTGGGCGCGTAGGCCATGTGTGTCTGCACTGCGATGGCCGGCGTGAAGGGCGCGGCACGGACGAGGTTCGCGAATACCGAAGCCGCATAGGTGCTCACCAAGCCAATGCCGGCGCTTTCTGCCGCGAGCGTGCATATCGTCGCTGAGTAGTTGGTCTCGATGATCGATGGCGGCACGACGCCATGCTTTGTCATGAGCTGCTGCAGCATCTGATGTTGCGCGTCGTCCGCGTGGTGGGCGAGCAGAGGGTAGTGCGCTAGATCGCGCACATGCACGTTCGACTTGCCTGCCAGCGGGTGCTTCTTGTGCATGACGCAGACCGATCGATCCTGGTGCATCAGCACGGGCTCCAGGCCGGTCGTGCGGATGTCACTGGTTGACAGCGCGATGTCGTACATGCCGCTGAGCAAGCCGTCGCGCATGAGATGCGTTCCGATGGTGTGCAGTGTGACGTGCACGCTCGGGTAGTCGAGTTTGAAACCGTAGACCACCGAAGGCAGCACGGCCAAGCCCAGGACCGGCGTGCACGCAATGCGCAGCAGCCCCACGCCGGAGTGCTTCAGCGACGCAATGGTCTGTTCGACCTTTTCAAGGCCGAGGAAGTGCCGCTGCACTGCGTCGAACAGTTCCTTTGCTTCTGGTGTCGGCAGCAGCCGCCCGCGCTGGATCTCGAACAACCGAATCCCACTGGCCGACTGCAATTGAGCCAGGGTGCGGCTGATCGCCGGCTGTGTGGTGTGCAAGATTTGCGCGGCGGCCGTGGTGGTGCCGCTGAGCATGACGGCGCGAAAGGCTTCGATCTGGCGGGAATTCAAAGGGCGGCCCATGACAACTCCGGTGGGATGGCGATGCGTCGAATGTATGTGAAATGCGAATAGAGGTGTGGCGACAAATCATTTGTGGATATAGGCCGAGATTTCTAGACTTCCTCACATGTTCACCGCCTCTTCTCCGTCCTCTGGGGCCGTTGCCTCCACTGCCATTGACTGTGTGCGCGGCATCAGGTCCGGCCAGTGGACTTCCGAGCAGGTCGTGCGAGCAAGCCTTGAAAGAGCAATGGCTCGAGAAGAGGAGCTCCATGCCTGGGCCTGCCTCGGTGTGGAGGAGGCCATGGAGGAAGCGCGCCAACGAGATCGGCAGCCGACTCGCGGGCTGTTGCACGGTCTTCCTATCGGCATCAAGGATTTGTCGGACACCCAGGCGCTACCAACGGCGTATGGATCGCCGGCCTATGCGGGCCATCGTCCGTTCATGGACGCCGCGTGCGTGGCCCTGGCGCGCGCGGCGGGCGCAGTGATTCTTGGCAAGACGGCTACCGTGGAGTTCGGTGCGACGCGCCCCTGTGCGACGACAAATCCGCACAACAAGCTGCACACACCCGGAGGGTCTTCAGCCGGTTCGGCGGCTGCTGTTGCTGACGGCCAGATTCTGCTGGCCACTGGCACGCAGACAGGGGGGTCGATCATCCGTCCGGCGGCGTTCTGCGGCGCGGTCGGTTTCAAACCGACCTTCGGTTCGCTCTCGCCCGCGGGCACCAAAGGCTATTCGTGGTCGCTCGATACGGTGGGCGCCTTTGCAACCTGTGTGGCTGATGTCGCCTTGTTTTTCGACGTGCTGCGAGGACGGAAGGAATCGGCACCGCTGTCATGTGCTGGCCTCGCACCCCGCATCGGCTTTTTCCCTGGTCCGTTTGCGAACCGGGCGGACCCTGCCGCTGCGGCGGTGCTGGACCAGGTGGCCGCTCGATGCAGCCGCGCCGGTGCGACGGTTCGCAGCTTCGGGTGCCCGGTTGGATTTGAGCAGTCCCTCGGCTGGCATCGCACCATCTCCCGCTACGAAATGGGCCGATCGCTGCTGCCTGAGCGATGCAGCGCTCAAGCCGAGGAACTCGGCCCGACGTTGTTGTCGGAGATCGAGGGCGGCCGGCATGTGGACGATGAAAGCTACCTGCTTGCAAAGGCTTGCGGACTCGACCTGGCCCTCAGTGTCGAGGCGCTGATGGCCGATCACGATGTGCTGCTGACGCTCGCCACTCCAGGCGAGGCGCCCTACGGACTCGAGTCGACTGGCGACGCGACCTTCAATCTGAGTTGGTCGCTGATCGGACTGCCTTGTATTTCGCTGCCCGTAGCCTGGGGGCCGCTTGGCCTGCCCCTGTCCATCCAACTCGTCGGTGCGCGGCATGGTGACCGGCAGCTGCTTGAAGCTGCGCACTGGATCGAACAAATTGCTTCTCTCCATCAACTCCAGGAACCTTGAATGAACTTTCCTCAAAGCCGCAACTTCGCGCACACCCGCAGCCATGAATCTCCGGCCCCCATCTGGCAAACCGAAGCCGTGCGGGCCGGCGCTTTCATTTTTACCTCGGCCGTGCTGGCCACCGACTGGATTCATGCGATCGCACCTGAAGCCACCATCGATGCCCAGTTCCCATATTTCGATTCGGCGGCCGAACGCCAGACCGACTACATCTTGCGCACGCTCTCGCAAACGCTGCAGCAAGCCGGCAGCTCGCTCGACCGTGTGATCAAGGCCCATGTATTCCTGCTCGACAGCACGGACTTTCCCGGTTTCGACCGGGTGTGGAAGCGCTACTTTCCCAATCCGCCGACACGCACCACCGTCGGGGCTGCTGGGCTGCTGATTCCCGGCGCGCGACTGGAGATTGCGCTGATTGCCGTTGCATCCGATGCCGACATTCCGATTCGGCCCGCAGTTTCCGATGCACCCCGTCCGCTGACCAAGAAAGTCGAAGCGATGCGAGCGGGCGACTTTGTATTCACCTCGGGTCAACTGGCACACAATGCCGTGGCGGGTGTGCCGCCCGAGGCTGCAGGACCGGATGGGCAGGTCGACCTCGCCAAACAGACTGTCTATACCCTGCAGAACATGACGCGTTCGCTGGCTGCCGCCGGCGCCAAGCCCACGGACGTCATCAAGGGCCAGGCGCTTTTGCTCGACACCAGCAACGAAGACGAATTCCTCGGTGCCTGGCGCGAGACCTTCCCGCGCAAACCCGCGCTCGCGGTGACGGGGATCGGTTCACTGCTTGTGACGGGGACGATTATTGAGATCGACCTCACCGCGTACACCGGCGATGCACTGCGACTGCCGTCGGAAACTGGCTCGCGAGGCCCTGAGGCCATCGGCTGCGGCGAGTTGGTATTTTCCGCCGGCATCTTCCCGGGTTTCGACACCGGTGAGCTGCCACCGGAGTGCGTGGTGCATGCCGCATACCCGCACTATGCATCGTCCATCCAGCTGCAGACCGAATGGGTACTGGCCCGTCTGGACGCAGCGCTGCGCAAGGTCGGCAGCGACCTCGCACACGTTGCCAAGGCGCAGGTCTTCCTGACGGACCTGAATGACTTTGCCATCTTCGATGACGTGTGGCGTGCGCACTTCCAAACGGCGCCGGCGCGCTCGGTCGTCAAGGCTTCACCACTGCCCGTGCAGGGCGCAAAAATCGCAATCGAGGTAATTGCCTTGACGGCATAAGAGACAAGACCTCCGGCCCAAGTTGCGCCGGAGGTCTTGTCTCAGAAGGACGGTGGAAACACCGTCTTGTGCTTGCTTCAGCGGGGTAGTCCGGGATCGAGGATGTATATCCGGCGTTCGCCATCGTGTATGGAGTCGATGCACACCTGACGGCCGTCACGGCTCCAGCGCGGATGCAGGTCGCAGCGATTCTCCTTGCTCAGATCCGGGCTGGTGTAGAAATGCCCGATATCGATCCGCTGGCCGGTCTGCATATCGTAGATAAACAAGGCGCGCTGGTGGGTGCGGGCGTCCGGGTAAGTGTCGCTCAGCAGCCATCGCGTGCTCACCGGCGAAAAGCTCATGTGACCGTTCTCGGTCAGCACATCCTTGCCGATCACCTGCACGTCGCCGCCGGGCGCGTCGGTGTACAGGTGATAGTGAATTTCGCCCAGGTGCGGCCCCCATACGACGATGTGCGTGTTGTCTTGCCAAAGCGGATGCGAGATCTGGTACTCCGATTTTTCGTAGTCGAAGGTGCCGACGGCGCTCGGATCGAAATCATCTGCCAGTTGGGGCAGCGGATGGTCGGAGCACTCGAGCAGCCGCATGTCGGAGCCGTCCGGATTCATGGTGATGAGCCGGTGTAGGAAGCAGGTTTCATCGGCCACGCGTTCAGTCCAGCGATGCAAGAACAGGATGCGGCTCGACGCCGGATTGATCTCGATATGGCTTACCCAATGCAGTGCTTTCTCCATTGACTGGCGCGACTGAAAGTCACGAAGTGCCTGATAGCTCACGACGAGCTCGGCGGCACCGGTGGCCAAATCCATGCGGTAGATGCCGTCATCAGCCGGATGCTTCGCCAGGTCGTCCCCTATAGGGGTGTCATGCGCCGCGCTATAGCCGATGGTCTGGTGCGTGACCCAAAGGCGCCGGTAGTTGATGCACAAGGCCCACTTGCTGTTGGGTGCGGTGACATACACAGGCATGGGTAGGCTGCGTTTTTCACCGGTCTCGATGTCGCAGATTTCGCTGCCAAAACCGGGGTAGCGCAATCCCGTTGCGGCGGTGCGCACGTTGTAGATGATTCTCTGCCCCGGAGCGTTGTCGAGCCACTGGAGTTGCGCGCCCATCTGCCAGTTCCAAGCGCCTGTTTCGGCGACGCGCACGAAACGATCCCCGCCTTGCGTGTCGAAATAACCAACACCGGCCACCAGGTCGGGCGTGAGTTCGCGGTCGGCCCACGGCACTTGAAGCGCGAGCACCAGCCGGTTGGTGTGGTCCCAGTTGGACTTGTTGTAGTACCCGAAGAAGTAGTGCCGATCATCGCGCCCGACACGTCTGCAGGAAGGCGGATTGAAGATGGTGGTCATGTGCGAAGGGAAATGGGAGTGTCTGTCCTAGTGAGTCTAGAAGCCGACTTCCGAGAGCGCCAATGGCGATTTCTGGCAGAGCTATACAGCGGTGGTATAGGTCAACGCGCAGTCGGGCTGGGTAATCATCCAAGCTCGACCGGCGATAGCTCTCTCTCGCGTCGCTGCGGGACGCGATGTGGCATTAACCAGGGGAGTGCATAACAATCTCGCCAGGTTCTTGCGGTTGAAGTCGCGGGTGCGCAGCACCAGCTGACGCGACTAGTCCCCAGCGCCGTTGAGGAGCCGCGAACCCTGCGAACGGGAGCACGGCTGACCTCGTAGTTGCGCGGCCGACGTGATGCCGCGGCGCCAGCAGTTCTCGGTGTCGTGCATGACCCAGTGTTCTTCGTGCAAGGGACACTTCGGCAAGGCGCTAGCCCTGGCTTCCAACAACGTGGCACATTGACTATCTCCAGTGATTGTTTGGACCAAGCGATGCATTTGAGACATGCACAATTCAGCTATGCCAAACATCACAAACATCCTCAAAGCTGAAATCTCGCGCGTCGCCCGAAAAGAAGTCCGCGCAGAAATTGAAACGCTCAAGAAGGCATCGGTCAGCTATCGAGCTGCAATCGCAGCGTTGCGTCGACAGGTGAGCGCTTTGGAGAAGGAATTGCACCGGGCGGTCAAAGGCTCCGCGCCGCGCTCTTCACGCAATGAAGCGGATGAACAGGTCACGCCCTCGACAGCACGGCGGTTCAGCGCTGGTCGCTTAGGGAGCGGCTAACAAAACCTACTATCTCGCCTAGAACGTCGGCGAACACGTGCAGCATCACGGCGAGGCGATGAAGAATGCTTCGCCTCCGCTGTCCACGGGCAACGAGGCCCCGCTAGGGCAACACGGGACGGGCCTCAGCCGCCGCGTCAGCGAGGTCCATCATGGCCTGCCGCGTCGCCCGCAGCGTAGCTTTGCTCAACCGGCGCGACAGGCTCGCTTTAGCGCGCTCCCACACCGGCAAGGCCTCAGTCATCAGCGAAAGCCCCGACAGCGTCAGACTCAACCGTTTGCCCGCGCGACCTCTGCCGCCCTCGGCCTGGATCAACCCTCGCCGCTGCAGGACTTGCACACCGCGGCTCAGCGTCGTGGCATCAACACCAGCGCTCGCCGCCAGATCAACAACGCTCGCCCCATGCGCAGCGCCAATGCCGACCAGCAGACTGAATTGCTCGGCCGTCAGCTCAAGCGGCTTGAAACAAGCGTTATAGAAACGCGTGAGCGCGCGCGCCGTGGCGCGGGCTTGAAAGCCCGGACACTCCACCGCGACACGCTTCAGCAACGACAGGTCGAGTTCGCTCATGGTTCCATCCTGGACAAACAATGGTCAGCATCGATAATAATGCATATACATTATTTAGAGGTGTCCATGCCAGCCTTTGTCCATATCAACCTGCGCGTCATCGATTCGGCCAAGCAAGCCGCACTCGCGCCTCGTTTCCAAGCCGCGCTGGACGAAGCCGGCGGCCGTATCCTCCACTTCGGCCCCGTCGCTCGGGTGCTGGAAGGCGACGACGCACCGCTGCCTCTGGCGGGCGTCTTCGAATTCCCCACCCTGGCGGCGGCGTTGGATTTCTACGCCTCGGAGCGCTATGCCCCGATCAAGGCCGAGCGTAAGGAAGCGCAGCAGGCGCGGATGTTTGTCGTCGACGCCGGCTAGCCCCGGCTTCTACAACCCCCACACCTGAACGAGAGTTGAAGCTGGATGAAGAGGAAGAAGGAAGTGAGTGCGGCGCTATGGGCGCGAATACAACCGCTGCTGCCGATGGCAACGCCGTCGGCGCGAGGTGGGCGGCCTCGGCTCGACAACGAGCGCGTGCTCAGCGGCATAGTGTTCGTACTGCGCACAGGTATCCCTTGGGAGGACTTGCCACAGGAGTTGGGCTTTGGCAGTGGCATGACGTGCTGGCGTCGGTTGCGTGATTGGCAGGCCACAGGTGTGTGGCACCGCCTGCACCTGCTGTTGCTTGCGGAACTGCGTGGCGTCGGCCGGCTCGACTTCAGCCGCGCCAGCGTGGATGGGGCCAGCGTGCCCAGCCCCCGGGGGGCCTACACACAGGCCCTAACCCCACAGATCGCGGCAAACTCGGCAGCAAGCGCCACCTCGTTACGGATCGCCAGGGTATTCCCCTGATGTTCTGCGTCACCGGAGCCAACCGACACGATTCGGTGGTGTTCGAAGAGCTGATTGATGCCATGCCGAGCGTGGGAGGCAAGCGCGGCAGGCCGCGACGCTGGCCCGACAAACTACACGCCGACAAGGGTTACGACTTCGTACGTTGTCGAGACCACATCAAGCGTCGGGGCATCCAAGATCGCATCGCTCGCAGAGGCATTGAGCGCAATGATCGCCTCAGGCGTCACCGCTGGGTGGTGGAGCGCACACATTCGTGGCTCGCGGCCTTCGGCAAGCTGCGCGTACGCTTTGAGCGCGCCATCGAGACTCATCTGGCTCTTCTGAGCCTCGCGTGCTGCGTCATCTGCATCCGTGTATTACCGCAGTTTTGTTAGCCGCTCTTAGCCGCGCACCGCAGTAAGCTTGGTCTCTCCGCGGCCGTTTACGGAAAGCTGGTGGGCGTTTCTGGGCAGACGATTTATCACTGGGAACAGGGCAAAGCTCGGCCGCGTGCGGCGCAACTCGAGAATCTTGCCTCTGTGCGGGAACTGAAGGCTGGCGAAATCACCGAGAGGCTCGAGCGCCTCTAGCGTCTGCGCATCGATCCATACCTAGCAAAAATCTGGCTACGAACGCCCACTAAAAAAGCCTGCTATCTGCTCGATAGCAGGCTCTCGGCAACTGGGCGCTCGATGGTAGTGAGTCAGGCGTAGCGCGAACACCCGATTGCGGATCAGGAGTCCGTGATCAGTTCAGGAAATTTACGGTGCTTGCTTGTTGATCTCGCAGCCGCCTGGATTTTCGCCTTGACTGGAGCAGTCACGCGCGGGATGCCCTTGCTTGAGACATTGAAAACGCGGCCGGGCGCGGCCTTGGCTGCCTTTGCAGGCTTCCTGATGGCTGTGGGGCTAGTCATGGGGACCTCCGACAGAGAATTTCTCACCTGTATAGGTTAGCAGTTTGCGCCAAGACCTGCTGCCAGGTCGCAGATCGAAGGTCATCAGGCGCTGTGATCCTTCTGCCTCCCACCATGCTGGATCGACGTCCAGAATATCCTGGACGGTATGACAGCCCTGTAAATGCGGCGCGCTGCGCCGCTCCTCTGGCAAGAGCGCAGCGTCAAAACCAAGCTTCGGCCAAACCTTGAACCCGACGTGGCGCTCCTGGAACCCTTTGCCGCCCGCGGCGATCAGCGAGATTTCGTCCAGGCCGGCCAAATGGGCGGTGATGGCAGCCAAGGTGAAAGCTATGGCGCCCAGACCGTGGGGCGTCTGGTGCTTGTCCAGGAAAAAGTGGTCGATGTGTATGCCCTCGATGAAGAGACCTGCGGTGCCAGTCTCTTCACTGAAGATCCCCGATCTGTTCTTGTGGCCCGCTTGAATGACCTTGGCGTTGATCACCGTGAAGTACATGCCTGGCGGCGCATCGTCGCGCCCCGGCCGTCTCTCGGCCTGTCCGTGCACGCGGCTGCCGTCGAAAACGGAGAACAGATGGACAAATTCCAGGGTCGACAACGTGCCGAACGAGAAGTCAAAACTGTTTGTTGGACCCAGCTCAACGCCATCAAACCTGACGCGCGTGCCAGTCAGGTAAGTCTGCGTGATTTCATGGGCAAGCAGGACGTGGTGCAAGTCGGCGAGGTGTGATCGATAGAAGGGCGTCTGTTGAAGTGGCACGGTCCGAAGTCAAACTAGATTGAAGCGCTCAGGCCGAGGGCTTCATGTTCATGATGTGGCTTTGCAACTTGCGAGGAATGGGCCGAGTTGGGCTGTGAGGCACGGCGCTCCGGGTTGTTCCACGCACCCAAAGCGATGTCTGCAGGCGTGGGGCCGGTCGGTAAATCGAGTGACGGCGGAATGTGCTTTGGCCTGACGCCGCGCAGGTGTTCTGGCCTCAGATGGGTGTATCGCTTGAGCATCTTCCAGTCCTTGTGCCCAGTCACAAGCGCAGCCTGCTCGATGGTGAACCCCGCCTCGAAGAGGCGACTGGCTGCTTCGTGCCGTAGATCATGGAACTTGAGGTCCTTGATCTTCAATTCCTTGCACGCCCGACGGAAGGCGGTACCGACGGAGCGGCCGTTATACGGAAAGACCAGGCTGCTGTTCCCGGAGAACGGTTTCTGCTCCTCGAGAATGGCCCAGGCATCGAATCCCGTGACATCGAGCAGCGGCACTTTCTGGTCATTGCCATTCTTGTCCCGCGGATCTTTCCGGTCACGCACGATCACGGTACGGGCCTTGGCATCGATGTCCTCCCATCGGATGCGGCAGATCTCGTCCTGGCGCATCGCGGTGGCGACCGCGAACCGCATGATTCGGCCCAGGGGGATGATCTGCCGTGAATTGCTGGCGAAGTAGTCGGCAAGCGCTTGCAGTTCGTCGAGGGTAGGGCGGCGGCCCCGTTCCCGCCCTTTGCCGACCAGGCCCAGGCGCTTGAGCGCGATGCGGGCCAGATCGATGGGCTCTACTGGAACACGAACCCCGTGGACGGCCGCCGCGTGAGAAACTACCAGCTTGATGTAGCCGATGTCCATGCTGATGGTGACGGGGCCGGCGCCTTCCTTGGCGCGGTCCTTGCCGAACTGGATGAGCCGCTCGCGCGTGAGGTCCTTCAGCTTCAGCTTGCCCAGCTTCGTCTTGAGCGCGTCGAGGGTGAAGGCCTTGGAGCGCCGGGGCGCCCGCAGCACCTCCTTCATGTCGGTGACGTGCAGATCGATCAGATCGCCGAAGGTGGTCGGATCCTTGGTCTTCGAACGGCTGGCGGGCTCGCCCAGATCGATGCGGCGCTCGGTCGCGAGAGCCCATTCCTGCGCGTCCTTGTGCCGTCGAAAGGTTTCGCTCGCGTAGACACCCTTGCGGCGGACTTGCGCGCGCCAGTTGCCGGATGGAAGCTGCTTGAAGGTGGGCATTTCGTGTGCGCTATGTGTGCACTGACAGGGCGAAATGGGGCGTATTCGGGCGTTTTGGAGTGCACACGAGCGTGCACACGAGGGGTTCTAAGTGTATGAATGATATCGCTAAGTCGTTGAATTTAAAAGAGAAAATAGTTTCCGTCGCTCCTATGATGGACTGGACGGACCGCCATTGCCGGTACTTCCATCGCCTGCTGTCGCGCCACGCGCTGCTCTACACCGAGATGGTGACGACCGGCGCGCTGGTGCATGGCGACGTGCCCCGTCACCTTCGCTTCAGCGCTGAAGAGCATCCGGTGGCGCTGCAGCTCGGCGGCAGCGAGCCGGCTGACCTTGCGCATTGCGCGAAGCTCGGCGAAGAGTGGGGCTACGACGAGATCAACCTCAATTGCGGCTGCCCGAGCGAGCGCGTGCAGCGCGGCGCGTTCGGTGCCTGCCTGATGAACGAGCCGCAACTGGTGGCCGACTGCGTGAAAGCGATGGTCGACGTGGTGAGCGTGCCCGTCACGGTCAAGCATCGCATCGGCATCGACAAGATCGAGAGCTACGAATTCGTGCGCGACTTCGTCGGCCAGGTGAGCGAGGCCGGCTGCCGGACTTTCATCGTGCATGCGCGCAATGCGTGGCTGCAGGGCCTGAGCCCGAAGCAGAACCGCGAGATTCCGCCGCTGCGCTACGAACTGGTGCACCGGCTGAAGCACGAGTTTCCGGCGTTGTGCTTTTCCATCAACGGCGGCATCTCGGTCAACGCGCAGGTGCATGAACACCTGCGTCTGCTCGACGGCGTGATGGTCGGGCGCGAGGCGTATCACAACCCTTGGTGGCTGGCCGAATGGGACGCCGAGTTCTTCGGCGCCGAAGCACAGCCGCTGACGCGCGAAGAGGTCGAGTCGCTGATGTGCGACTACATGGCCCGCGAGGCGGCCGAGCACGGCACGCAGTGGTGGTCGATCGCGCGACACATGCTGGGCCTGCGCAACGGCCTGCCGGGCGCGCGCCGCTGGCGCCAGGTCTGGAGCGATCACCGGCTCAAGACGCTGCCTGCGCACGAGGTGATGGCGATGGCGCGCGAACCTGTCGCGCAAGCCGCCTGAACCCGAAGCGCATCACGCGCTTTCTCCCCGGGAAGCGGGCCTGTCACGGCCCGCAAATTTTCAGTTGAAACGTTGTTCCAAAAAACGCTACTTCACGATAAGTGGCGCGTCAACCGTTTTTTGCTGAAAAATGAGGAGCATCAGGGACATAAAAAGGTTTGGATACATGAATGACGCGATTGGCGGCAAAGAAGAAGTAAGTGCGCTCGCCAGGGGATTGGCCCTTCTCCGGGTCATCGGCATGGCATCGGCACCGATAGGCAATCGCGAACTGGCAGACACCACGGGCATCCCCAAGGCCACGGTGTCGCGGCTCACCGCCACGCTGGTGAGTGCGGGGTATTTGCGACAGTCGCAGGACAGCGAGCGCTTCAGCCTCGGCCCGGCGCTGCTGGACATGAGCAGTCGCTACCTGCGCCATTTCGACCTGCGCACGGTGGCGCGGCCGCACCTTGCGGCGTTGTCGGAGTCGGCCGGCGTGAGCGTGCACATGGGCGTGCGCGACGAGCTCGACATGCTCGTCATCGATTCGCTGCGGCCGCGTTCCGTGGTCATCAGCTCGCGCATCGAGGTGGGCACGCGCATGGCCATCGCCACCTCGGCCGCCGGGCGCGCCTACCTGGCGGCGCTGCCCGCGCCGGAAAAAGCCGAACTGCTGGAGCAGATCCGGACCGAAAGCGGGGAAAGCTGGAGCGCCATCGAGGCTGGCCTGATGGCCAGCCTCGACGAGTACGACCGGCTGGGCTACTGCGGCTCTTTTGGCGAATGGAATCCGCACATCCACGCCATCGGCTTCGCCCTGGAGGGCCCGCGCGGCGAGCGCTACTCCGTGAGCTGCGGCGGCCCCGCCTATCTTCTGCCCAAGGACACGATGGTTGTGCGCATCGCGCCGCTGCTGCTGGAGACGGCGCAGCGTCTCGTCGGGGAAACCGGTACGTCGACCTAGAACTGAGGGCCGTCCGGTCCTAGTGGTCGTTGCGTAGCGCCAGCACGTAGCCCTCGCCGCGCACGGTGTGGAGCAGCTTCAGGTCGAACGGATCGTCCAGTTTCTGGCGAAGCCTGAGGATGCCGACCGTGACCATGTTGTCCCGCTCGCCGGTGCTTGATCCCCACGCGGCCTTGATCAGCTCGGCGCGCGACAGCACCTGGCCTCTGCGTGCCATCAGCGCGTCCAGAAGCTCGAACAGCGTGGCACTGAGGCCGAGATCGACGCCTTGACGAAACGCCTTGCCGCTCGCGCGATCGATGGCCAGGTCCGCCAGCCGCAGGACGGCCGCCTCCGGACCATGACCGCCTGACGCCAGCGCCCAGGCTCGCGCCACCAGATCGGCCGGTGCACAAGGCTTGACCAGGTACTCGGTCGCGCCCTGCGCCAGTCCTTCGAGACGGTCGGCCACCTGGTCTCGTTGCGTCAGCACCAGCAGCGGGGCACTGCTGCTGCGGCGAATGGAGCGTATCGCCACGTGCGCGGCGGCCGGTTGCGCGGCATCGAGAAGAATCAGTGCGTACGGCTTACCTGTGAAGAGCCACGCGTCGGCATCGCGGGAGTCGATCACGTCGACAGCCAGGCCACATCGTCCGAGCACGCCGCCAAGTTCGTCGCGCGTTCCGTTTCCGGATCTGAGAAGCAGGACATTCATGGGTTGGAACCCTTTGCCGGTGTCGAAGCCAGCGCGGCTGGAGCATTCGGGGACATATCGGGTTGCCTGTGCGCGCAACCGTCCATCAGAAAGACGCCGACCACCATCGCGAGCACCGCGGCGTGGGCAACTGCAAAGCTGGAGAGGTACTTCATTTCCTGTCGTTTGCCCTTGAGTGTTTCAGTCGAGAAGGACGACGCGATCGCCGCCGGTGGGCTGGCAGCCGTCGGAGACGGGTTCCCAGCCGCGGTGAACCACGACCTGCCTGCTGTCGTGGCACAGCTCGGTGCGCTCGCTTGCGGGGCGCTGTTCGCGCACGAAGGCTTCCACGGTCGAGGGCAGGCTGACGCGCAGCTTCAGCGCATAGATGTCGTCCTGCGGGTGGTCGTCCAGGTGCAGCAGCGGCACGAAGCTCGACGCG
Source organism: Variovorax sp. OV084 (assembly GCF_900111625.1). NCBI lineage: Bacteria > Pseudomonadati > Pseudomonadota > Betaproteobacteria > Burkholderiales > Comamonadaceae > Variovorax > Variovorax sp. OV084. The sequence continues at coordinate 67,282 of NZ_FOII01000007.1, forward strand.
AAGACGAGCGCATGCGAGCCGACATCGACTGGCTCGGGCTTGTAGGGCGCCTCGCGCAGCCATTGCTGGGCGCGCTCGCGCAGGTCGTCTCCGTCGGGCAACTCGCCCCAGGCCACGGCTAACAGTTCCATGACCCACTGGTTGCAGTTCTGGTAGCGCAGGCTGAACGGATAGGCATTGGCGCTGTAGCGCGCAGCCAGCAGATGCAGGGCGCGCGGCGTGTCGAGCGCCGCGCCGCGCAGCGCCTGTGCCGCTTCGGAGGGCAGGGCAACGATGGAGACGTAGCCCAGCGCGGAGTCGTCGATGCCCATGACGAAGCCGGCCAGGCCCTGGTCGTAGAGGCGCGGGTGTCCTTCGTCGCAGGCGTAGTACAGCTGCCGCGCGGACCATGTGCCGTCCGCGGCTTTCCAGGCGATGGCGGCGTGGGAGTAGCGGATGTGAAAGCGCGAGAGATCGAGTCCGGAGCGGCTGATCAGCACGGCATCGCTGCCTGTGTTCGAAAGCGCTTCTTGCACCACGGCGGTGAAGCGCAGCAGGCGATCCTGCTGGCTTGCGGTGAGCGGTTTCGCGCGATCGCAGAATTGCGACGACGCCGCGTGCGCAACGCCACCCGCCAAGGCGAGGAAGGCCGAGAGCCCCAGCAGCAACAGACGGCGGGCGACGGTCAAAGGCTCACGGGGCGCGCGGCAAGCCCCCCGTACCAATCGTCGGCAAGCACGAGGTAGAACGCCTCGCGCGTGTCGCCACGTGCGAAGGCGGTGCCGTAGGTGCGCTGTTGCGCGTGCACGAGGTCGCCGAGGCCCAGGCGCTCCTTCGCGAAAGTGGCTTGCGGCAGTTCGAGCACGATGCGCTGCTGGGCGTCGCTGTCGCTCTGCATCGCGACGCGCGTGAAGCCCTCGCGACCGGTGGCTTGCGCGACTTCGGTGATGCGGTAGTCGCCTTCGGCCACCTTGTCGCCGTCGAACGAACTCTTGCTCGAACCGCGCAGCGACGCGGACACGCTACCGCTCGATGCCGAGCCGGCACTGGAAGCCACGGACGACGTGAAGCTGTCGGCCTGTGCATTGAAGGCCGTGGCGAGTACGGCTGTGATACCCGCGAGGCGGAAGAAATGAAGGAAGGTCATGGAATGCTCCGGCTGTGTGTGAGGGAGGAAGTCATTTCGCGTGGAAGATGCCGAGCCTGGACCGGCGGGCCCGTGCGAAGGCGCACTGCAACTTGATGCAGGCCCTGCGCAGCCGTCTCCAGAGCGCCGTCGTCATTGCAGGTACGCGACCAGCTGGTCGGCGCCGTTTTCAATGCCTGCGATGGAAGCGCTCCGGGCCCCGATGCCGGCCTTGAGATTCCATGCATTCGGGTACTGCTTGGTGACGTAGGCGCCGAGCAGTTCGTTGGTCGAGGCGTCGTAGATTTCGACGGCAAAGCTCACCGAGCCCGTCATCGCGCCTTCCTTGCCGCGGATGGCCTGCACGGCGTTGTACGGGCCGCCCAGCAGGTCGACGCGCGAGAAGGTGCTGAGAACGGCGGTGTTCGTCTTGGCGCCGGTGAGCGTCAGCTTGATCCGTACAGCGTTGGCGTTTCTGCCAGGAGCGTTCCGGAAGCGCGCATTCAGCTTGTCGGTGAACTGGTTCTGCATGTAGCGCGCCAGGAATGCCTTGTCGTCTTCCGACACGTCTTCGAACTGGCCGTCGCTGCCGCGGTAGATGGCGACCGGATCGAGGATGAAATCCGAATACCGCCGCCAGTCGATGTTTGCCTTGTATTCGAATGGAATGCGGCCGGAGTCGTCATGCTGGCTGGGTCGCAGCTGGGACGCGGAGGCGATGCCGGCATACGGCACCGGCTGTGTGCTGGCACACGCCGTCAGGATCAGGCAGACCGCCAGGGTGATGGCCTTGGGAGCATCGGAAAGAGCACGCATCGCGTTCCTTGAATTGGGAAGAAGTGAATGGACAAGTGAATGAAGAAGGCAACGACCGTGTCCAGATTTAAAACTGTACGGTACGGTTCATTATTGAGGTGGATTTTGGCGATGTCAAGAAAACTGTACAGTTGGGTATTCTTTTGAGGGAAATGCGATGAAGGTCAGGACAGAAGCGCGGCGCAACGTCATCCTTGAAGCGGCGGTGGCGCTGTTCAAGGAGCTGGGTTACGAGCGCACGTCGATGAACGAGCTCGCAAAGCGCCTGGGTGGGTCGAAGGCCACCCTGTACGGATACTTCGCCTCGAAAGAGGAGCTCTTCAGGGCGGTCGTGCAAACCGTGGCCGTTTCGCATCTGGCTGAGGCCGCGGCCGAGTTACAGGAGGCGAACGAGACCGCCACGCTCGAGGCGCAGTTGATGCGGTTCGGCGAGCGGATGCTGTTCGTGTTGACCAACGACGCGGACGCGCTGGCGGTCTACCGGATGGTTCTTGCCGAAGCCGGGCGCTCCGACGTGGGGCAGCAGTTCCAGGAGTCGGGGCCTGCCGAATACATCCGAACCCTCGCGGGGTTCATGGATGCGGCGATGAAGCGTGGCGAACTACGGCGCCGGGACCCACACGTGACCGCGCTGCAGTTCACCACGTTGATCACGGCGGAGACCCAGGCGCGGCTCTTCCAGGTCGACCCCGAGCCCGTGTCGGTAGAGCAGATTCACGCGCTGGTTCAGCGCGCCGTCGACATGTTTCTCGCCGGCGCCGCGCCGCGCTGACAGGCGCTAGTTCGCGGCTTCGAGCCCGTTCTGGAAGTGCTCGCGCATGCGGGCCATGGCGGCCTCCGCGTCCCGCGCCTCGATGGCCGCCATCACCGAGCGGTGCTCCGCCAGCGACTCGGCGATCCGGCCGGCTTTCAGCAGCGAGTTGTGCCGGTTGAGCTTCATCACCTTGCGCAGGTCGGCCACCATCTGGTCGCGCCACTTGTTGTTGGCGATGGCCAGCAACCGCATGTGAAAGCGCTCGTTCAGGGCGAAGAAGTGCTCCCGGTTCTCGGGCGAGGCTGCTGCTTCCAGCTCGGCGTGCAGCGCCTTCAGCTCGGCGCGCTGCGCGTCGGTGGCGCGCTCGGCCACCACGCCGGCGGCGTCGCTCTCCAGCAGCGAGAGCAGGTGGTACACGTCGGTCAGGTCCTGCTCCGACACCTCGGTCACGTACGCGCCGCGCCGCACCTTCATCGTCACCAGGCCTTCGGCCGCCAGCACCTTCAGCGCCTCGCGCAGCGGCGTGCGGCTGATGCCGTATTCCTCGGCCAGCTTGAGTTCGTCGATCCAGCTGCCAGGCTCCAGCTCGCGGCGAAAGATCCGCTGGCGCAGCAGCTCGGCCACCTCTTCATAGAGGGCGCGGGGGGTGAGGGTGACGGCGGACATGGGCCGGACTGTACTTCAAAAACGGTGTTTGAATTAATAATTATGGATCGGTTAGACTCGCGGCCGGCTTGCAAATCCGTGCAGGCGAATTTGCGAATACCCTGCAAGACACTGCGAACGGCCCCTTCATGAGCAGCACACCCGAACCCTCTTTCAAGCCCGCCGACCTCGAAGCCTGGGCCAAGGCTGCTGCCAAGTCCGCACCCGGCGGCGACGTGAACGCGCTGAACTGGATCACGCCCGACGGCATCGCCGTGAAGCCGCTGTACACCGCCGCCGACCTGCAGGGCCTGAAGTACACCGACACGCTGCCCGGCTTCGAGCCCTACCTGCGCGGTCCGCAGGCCACCATGTACGCAGTGCGCCCCTGGACCATCCGCCAGTACGCCGGCTTCTCCACCGCCGAAGAGTCGAACGCCTTCTACCGCAAGGCGCTGGCCGCCGGCGGGCAGGGCGTGAGCGTGGCCTTCGACCTCGCCACGCATCGCGGCTACGACAGCGACCACCCGCGCGTGACCGGCGACGTCGGCAAGGCAGGCGTGGCAATCGACTCGGTCGAGGACATGAAGATCCTGTTCGACCAGATCCCGCTCGACAAGGTCTCCGTGTCGATGACGATGAACGGCGCCGTGCTGCCGGTGCTCGCGGGCTACGTGGTCGCGGCCGAAGAGCAGGGCGTGGCGCAAGACCAACTGAGCGGAACCATCCAGAACGACATCCTCAAGGAGTTCATGGTCCGCAACACGTACATCTTTCCGCCAGCGCCGAGCATGCGGATCATCGGCGACATCATCGAGTACACGGCGCAGAACATGCCCAAGTTCAACTCGATCTCGATCAGCGGCTATCACATGCAGGAAGCCGGCGCCAACCAGGCGCTGGAGCTCGCCTTCACGCTGGCCGACGGCAAGGAATACGTGAAGACCGCGCTGGCCAAGGGCCTCGACGTCGACGGCTTTGCCGGACGCCTGAGCTTCTTCTGGGCCATCGGCATGAACTTCTATCTCGAAGTGGCCAAGATGCGTGCGGCGCGCCTGCTGTGGTGCCGCATCATGAAGGAGTTCAACCCCAAGAACCCCAAGAGCCTGATGCTGCGCACGCACTGCCAGACCTCGGGCTGGTCGCTCACCGAGCAGGACCCGTACAACAACGTGGTGCGCACCACCATCGAGGCGATGGCCGCGGTGTTCGGCGGCACGCAGAGCCTGCACACCAACGCGCTCGACGAAGCCATTGCGCTGCCCACCGAGTTCAGCGCCCGCATCGCGCGCAACACGCAGCTCATCATCCAGGAAGAGACGCACATCACCAACGTGATCGATCCCTGGGCCGGCAGCTACATGATGGAGAAGCTCACGCAGGACATGGCCGACGCGGCCTGGGCCATCATCGAAGAGGTCGAGGCGATGGGCGGCATGACCAAGGCGGTCGACAGCGGCTGGGCCAAGCTCAAGATCGAGGCCGCCGCCGCCGAGAAGCAGGCGCGCATCGACTCCGGCAAGGACGTGATCGTCGGCGTCAACAAGTACAAGCTGAAGAACGAAGACGCGATCGACAGCCTCTCGATCGACAACGTGAAGGTGCGCGACCAGCAGGTGGCGCGGCTGCAGAAGATCCGTGCCTCGCGCGACACCGCCAGGGTGCAGGCCGCGCTCGACGCGCTGACCGCTGCTGCCGAGAACAACACCGGCAATCTGCTGGCGCTGAGCATCGACGCCGTGCGCCTGCGCGCCACGGTGGGCGAGATTTCGGACGCGCTCGAGAAATCATTCGGCCGCCATCGGGCCGACACGCAAAAGGTGACCGGTGTGTACGCAGCTGCCTATGACTCCGCCGAAGGCTGGGAAGCCCTCAAGACCGAAATCAACGCCTTCGCAGAGGAGCAGGGCCGCCGTCCGCGCGTGATGATCTCCAAGCTCGGGCAGGACGGCCACGACCGCGGTGCCAAGGTGGTGGCCACGGCTTTTGCCGACCTGGGTTTCGACGTGGACATGGGACCGCTCTTCCAGACGCCCGAAGAGTGCGCGCGCCAGGCCATTGAAAACGACGTGCACGCAGTGGGCGTGAGCACACTCGCAGCCGGCCACAAGACTCTTGTGCCGGCCATCATCAATGAACTCAAGAAGCAGGGCGCGGACGACATCATCGTGTTCGTCGGCGGTGTGATTCCGCGGCAGGACTACGACTTTCTCTACGAGGCCGGCGTCAAGGGCATCTATGGACCGGGCACGCCCATTCCGGCCAGCGCCAAGGACGTGCTGGAGCAGATTCGCGCGGCGGTCACGGCCTGAGGCGCGACGTGGGCGATCTCTTGTCGCGGCTGTCGCTGCAGCCGGTGGATTCCAGCGATTTCGAAGCCATGCTGGCCCTGCGCATCGACGCGATGCGCCCGAGCCTGGAGCGCGTGGGCCGTTTCGATGCAGCGCGTTCGCGCGAGCGCCTGAGCGCGGGCTTTGTCGTTCCGTACATGCACCACATCGTGCTCGACGGCGACCAGCGCATCGGCTTCGTCACGCTCAAGCCCGAGGACAGCGACGCGCTGCGCCTCGACCATCTCTACCTGCGCACCGGCTTCCAGGGCCTGGGCATCGGTGAATGGGTGCTCGAATGGGCCAAGTCGCAGGCGCGCGCGCAGCGGCTGGACATCAAGCTCACCGCGCTCGTGAAGAGCGACGCCAACCGCTTCTACCTGCGGCACGGCTTCGTGCTCGAGGGCGGGGAGGGCGTCGACCTGCACTACCGCTGGCGCGTGGCTTCGGAGGCTGCGTGCTGAACACGGCACAGGCGCTCGAACGCGCCGTTGCCGAAACCGATGGCATGGCGCAACGGCGCGCCATTGCAAAAGCCATCACGCTGCTCGAATCGACGCGCGCCGACCACCGCACGCAGGCCGACGAACTGCTCACGGCATTGCTGCCGCGCACGGGCAACTCGTTCCGCCTCGGCATCTCGGGCGTGCCGGGCGTCGGCAAGTCGACCTTCATCGAAACGCTGGGCCTGCTGCTGATCGGCAAGGGCCATCGCGTGGCGGTGCTCACCATCGACCCGTCGTCCACCGTGTCGGGCGGCTCCATCCTCGGCGACAAGACGCGCATGGAACGGCTCTCGGTGCACGAGCGCGCCTACATCCGGCCGAGCCCTTCGAGCGGCACGCTGGGCGGCGTGGCCGAGAAGACGCGCGAGGCCATGCTGGTGTGCGAAGCGGCCGGCTACGACATCGTGATCGTCGAAACCGTCGGCGTGGGCCAGAGCGAAACCGCCGTGGCCGGCATGACCGACATGTTCGTGCTGATGCAACTGCCCAATGCCGGCGACGACCTGCAGGCGATCAAGAAGGGCGTGATGGAGCTGGCGGACCTCGTTGTCATCAACAAGGCCGACATCGACAAGGACGCCGCCACGCGCGCGCAGGCTCAGATCACCTCGGCGCTGCGGCTTTTCGGCCACCAGGGCAACCCAGACCATGCACACGCGGTGCATGACGCGCACAGCGGCGCTGAAGTGCGCTTCTGGCTGCCCAAGGTGCTGCAGCTGAGCGCGCTCGCCAACACCGGCGTCGATGCCTTCTGGGACGCCGTCACGCAATTCAGGCAACTGCAGACCGCCAACGGCAAGCTCGCCAAGCGCCGCGAGAAGCAGGCCACCGCGTGGATGTGGGAGCGCATCGACGCAGGCCTCAAGCACGCCTTCAGGCATCACCCGCAGGTGCGCGAGCTGCTGCCCCAGCTTACGCAGCAGGTGGCGCAGGGCACGTTGCCGGCATCGACTGCGGCGCGCAACCTGCTCGCCGCGGCCGCCATCACGGCCAGACCATGAGACACGAAATTCAGGACCACAGCTTCGGAAGCACACCATGCAAGAACTGATCGAACAACTCGAAAAGCGTCGCGCCCAGGCGCGTCTCGGCGGCGGGCAGAAGCGCATCGACGCGCAACATGCCAAGGGCAAGCTCACGGCGCGCGAGCGCATCGAGCTGCTGCTCGACGACAACACCTTTGAAGAGTGGGACATGTTCGTCGAGCACCGCTCGGTGGACTTCGGCATGGCCGAGCAGAAGATCCCCGGCGACGGCGTGGTCACCGGCTACGGAATGATCAACGGCCGCCTGGTGTTCGTGTTCAGCCAGGATTTCACCGTCTTCGGCGGCGCGCTCAGCGAGGCGCATGCCGAAAAAATCTGCAAGGTGATGGACCAGGCCATGAAGGTCGGCGCGCCCGTCATCGGACTGAACGACTCGGGCGGCGCTCGCATCCAGGAAGGCGTGGCCTCGCTCGGCGGCTATGCCGACGTGTTCCAGCGCAACGTGATGGCCTCGGGCGTGGTGCCGCAGATCAGCATGATCATGGGCCCCTGCGCGGGCGGCGCCGTGTATTCGCCCGCCATGACCGACTTCATCTTCATGGTGAAGGACAGCAGCTACATGTTCGTCACCGGCCCCGAGGTGGTGAAGACCGTGACGCACGAAAGCGTCACGGCCGAAGAGCTGGGCGGCGCCATCACCCACACCACGCGCAGCGGCGTGGCCGACATGGCGTTCGAGAACGACGTCGAGGCGCTGCTGATGCTGCGCCGCCTGTACAACTACCTGCCGCTCAACAACCGCGAGAAGCCGCCGGTGCGCCTGGGCAACAACGGCCTGGGCGACCCGGCCGACCGGCCCGACTACTCGCTCGACACGCTGGTGCCCGACAACCCGAACAAGCCCTACGACATCAAGGAGCTGATCCTGAAGGTGGTGGACGACGGCGACTTCTTCGAGCTTCAGCCCGACTACGCGAAGAACATCGTGATCGGCTTCGCCCGCATGGAAGGCCAGACCATCGGCATCGTTGCGAACCAGCCGTTGGTGCTCGCGGGCTGCCTCGACATCAAGAGCAGCATCAAGGCCGCGCGCTTCGTGCGCTTCTGCGATGCGTTCAACATTCCGGTCGTCACCTTCGTCGACGTACCCGGCTTCATGCCCGGCACGGGGCAAGAGTACGGCGGCATCATCAAGCACGGCGCCAAGCTGCTCTACGCGTATGCGGAGTGCACGGTGCCGAAGATCACCGTCATCACGCGCAAGGCCTACGGCGGAGCCTATGACGTGATGGCCTCCAAGCATCTGCGCGGCGACGTCAACCTTGCCTGGCCGCGTGCCGAGATCGCGGTGATGGGCGCCAAGGGCGCGGTGGAAATCATCTTCCGCGAGGACAAGAACGACCCCGAAAAACTCGCCGCCCGCGAGGCTGAATACAAGGCCCGTTTCGCCAACCCGTACGTGGCGAGCGCACGCGGCTACATCGACGACGTGATCCTGCCGCACGAGACGCGCAAGCGCATCTGCCGTTCGCTGGTGATGCTGCGCGAGAAGAAGCTCGAGAACCCGTGGCGCAAGCACGGGAACATTCCACTGTGAGCGGCACGGAGAAGAAGAACATGTTCAAGAAGATCCTGATTGCGAACCGTGGCGAAATCGCCTGCCGCGTCATTCAGACAGCGAAGAAGATGGGCATCCTCACGGTCGCTGTCTATTCCGACGCCGACAAGGAAGCCCGCCACGTCGAACTGGCCGACGAGGCCGTGCACATCGGAGCTGCGCCCAGCCGCGAGAGCTACCTGCAGGCCGACCGCATCATTGCCGCCTGCAAGAAGACCGGCGCCGAGGCGGTGCACCCGGGCTACGGCTTCCTGTCGGAGAACGAAGCCTTCGCGCGCAAGGTCGAGGAAGAAGGCATCGCCTTCATCGGGCCGAAGCACTATTCGATTGCGGCAATGGGCGACAAGATCGCCTCGAAGAAGCTCGCTAACGAAGCCCAGGTCAACACCATTCCGGGCTGGAACGACGCCATCGAGACGGCTGAGCGCGCCGTCGAGATCGCGAAAGACATCGGCTACCCCGTGATGATCAAGGCCTCGGCCGGCGGCGGTGGCAAGGGTCTGCGCGTGGCCTTCAATGACAAGGAAGCCTTCGAGGGCTTCACCTCGTGCCGCAACGAGGCGCGCAACAGCTTCGGCGACGACCGCGTGTTCATCGAGAAGTTCGTCGAGGAGCCGCGCCACATCGAAATCCAGGTGCTGGGCGACTCGCACGGCAACGTGATCTACCTGAACGAGCGCGAATGCTCGATCCAGCGTCGCCACCAGAAGGTGATCGAGGAGGCGCCGTCGCCCTTCATCTCCGACGCCACGCGCAAGGCGATGGGCGAGCAGGCGGTGCAACTGGCCAAGGCCGTGAAGTACCAGAGCGCCGGCACGGTGGAGTTCGTGGTTGGCAAGGACCAGAGCTTCTATTTCCTCGAAATGAACACGCGCCTGCAGGTGGAGCACCCGGTAACGGAGTGCATCACCGGCCTCGACCTGGTCGAGCTGATGATCCGCGTGGCCGCCGGTGAGCAACTGCCGTTGACGCAGGAGCAGGTGAAGCGCGACGGCTGGGCCATCGAGTGCCGCATCAACGCCGAAGACCCGTTCCGCAATTTCCTGCCCTCGACCGGCCGGCTGGTGAAGTTCCAGCCGCCGGGCGAGACCATGTTCGCGAGCGACACCGAGCACCTGCAAGGCGTGCGCGTGGACACGGGTGTGTACGACGGCGGCGAGATCCCGATGTATTACGACTCGATGATCGCCAAGCTCATCGTGCACGGCAAGGACCGCCAGCATGCGATCGCACGCATGCGCGAGGCGCTCAACGGCTTCGTGATCCGCGGCATCAGCAGCAACATTCCGTTCCAGGCGGCGCTGCTGGCGCATCCGAAGTTCGTGGCGGGCGACTTCAACACCGGCTTCATCGCCGAGCACTACGGCAAGGGCTTCCACGCGGAAGACGTGCCGCATGCCGATCCGTCGTTCCTGATCGCGCTCGCGGCCTACGTGCATCGCCGTTATCGTGCGCGCGCCTCGGGTATCAGCGGGCAGCTCGAAGGCCACGGCGTGAAGGTGGGCGAGCAGTTCGTGGTGGTCGAGTTGGGGCCCGAAGGCAAGCACGTGCACCATCCGGTGTCGGTCACCGACTTCCATGGCAAGACCGGTGCGAGCGCAGTGGCCGTGGGCGGCAAGACCTACAAGATCGACAGCAGTCTGGCGCTGGGAGCGATCCGCGTGCAGGGCACCGTCAACGACAAGCCCTTCACCGCGCAGGTGGAGCGCGGCGCGGGCAAGAGCCCGCTGGCACTGCGCGTGTCGCACGACGGCACGCAGATCGAGGCGATGGTGCTGTCGCCGCTGGGCGCGCGGCTGCTCGAGCTGATGCCCTACAAGGCACCTCCGGACCTGAGCAAGTTCCTGATGTCGCCGATGCCGGGCCTGCTGGTCGAGGTGTCGGTGCAGCCGGGCCAGCAGGTGCGCGCTGGCGAGAAGCTGGCCGTGATCGAGGCCATGAAGATGGAAAACGTGCTGTTCGCCACGCAGGACGGCGTGGTCGGCAAGATTTCGGCGGGCAAGGGCGAATCGCTCGCCGTCGATCAAATCATTCTGGAGTTCAACTGATGGGTGCCAACGACTTGCAACAGGCGATCACGCTGCACCGGCCCGCGAAGGCCGCTGCCCCCAAGACCGAGGGCCCGTGGTCCGTCGAGGCGATCCAGACGCTGCTCGACAAGCCGCTGATGGACCTGCTGTTCGAGGCGCAGACCGTGCACCGCCAGCATTTCCCCGAAGGCGACATCGAGCTGGCCACGCTGCTGTCGGTCAAGACTGGCGGCTGCCCCGAGAACTGCGGCTACTGCCCGCAGTCGGCCCAGTTCGATACCGGCGTGAAGGCGCAGAAGCTCATGGAGGTCGACGAGGTGCTGCGCGCCGCGCAGGCCGCCAAGGACGCCGGTGCCACGCGCTTCTGCATGGGCGCTGCATGGCGCGCGCCGAAGGACCGCGACGTGGAGAAGGTGGCCGTGCTGGTCGAGGCCGTGAAGGGGCTCGGCATGCAGACCTGCGCCACGCTCGGCATGCTGGAGCCGCACCACGCGCACCAGCTCAAGGCTGCCGGCCTCGATTACTACAACCACAACCTCGACACCGCGCCCGAGTACTACACCGACGTGGTCGACACGCGCACTTATCAGGATCGTCTCGACACGCTGGCCCATGTGCGCAGCGCGGGCATCAGCGTGTGCTGCGGCGGCATCGTCGGCATGGGCGAAGCACCGGTGCACCGTGCGGGGCTGATCGCGCAACTGGCCAACCTGAATCCGTACCCGGAATCGGTGCCGATCAACAGTCTGGTGCGCGTGCCCGGCACGCCGCTGGCCGACTCGGACCCGGTCGACCCCTTCGACTTCGTGCGCATGATCGCGGTTGCGCGCATCACCATGCCGACCGCGCGCGTGCGCCTGTCGGCCGGCCGACAGCAGATGGGCGACGCGGTGCAGGCGCTGTGCTTCATGGCGGGCGCGAATTCGATCTTCTACGGCGACAAGCTGCTCGTTACCGGCAACCCCGACGTCGAAGCCGACACGGTGCTGCTGCGCAAGCTGGGCCTGAATGCGCGGCAGGTTCAGGAGCAGCCGGAAGGCTGTGCCGCATGACCACTGTCGCACGCCCCTTCAAGGTGCTGGGCATCCAGCAGATCGCCATCGGCGGGCCCGACAAGCTGCGGCTGCAGAAGCTGTGGGTCGACATGCTGGGGCTCGAAGTCACGGGCACGTTCAAGAGCGAACGCGAGAACGTGGATGAAGACATCTGCGCGATGGGCGTGGGCCCGTTCAAGGTCGAGGTCGACCTGATGCAGCCGCTCGATCCGGAGAAGAAACCCGCCGTTCACACGACGCCGCTCAATCACGTCGGGCTGTGGATCGACGACCTGCCCAAGGCCGTCGAATGGCTCACGGCGCAGGGCGTGCGCTTTGCGCCGGGTGGCATCCGCAAGGGTGCAGCCGGCTTCGACATCTGCTTCCTGCACCCGAAGGCGAACGACGAATTTCCGATCGCGGGCGAGGGCGTGCTCATCGAGATGGTGCAGGCGCCGCCCGAGGTGGTAGCGGCGTTCAGCGCGCTCGCAGCTACGCGTTGAGCACCTTCTTGATCGGCGGCTTCACGTCCGAGCGCTGAGGCGGCAGCATCGCCTGGTGCTCGCGCGCCGGGTTCAGGATGATCGAGGTCGCCGTCTCGGTAAGGATGCAGAACTTGGTGACCACCGCGTCGAGGTGGCTCACGTCGATCACCGCGATCTCGAGGATCCAGCTGTCCTCTCCGGTCACGTTGTAGGCATTGACGCATTCGGGCGTGTCCTGCACCAGTTTCACGACGAGGTCGTAGTCCGCGCGCCCGACGCGGATGATGGCGCGGATGCCGTAGCCCAGCTTGCCGAGGTTGACGGTGGCGCGGTAGCCGCTGATGACGCCCGCAGCCTCCAGTTTCTTCACGCGCTCGGTTACTGCCGGCTGGCTCAGGTGCACGCGGCGGCCCAGTTCGGCCATGGTCAGGCGCGCGTCGGCCTGCAGTTCGGCGAGGATGCGGGTGTCATGGGCGTCCAGCACGGGGTTCAAGGGAAAGTCCATGAAACTCCTTCAAATCGACGGTTTGGCGAGGGCAGAACCATGAAATCTGCATGGCTGCCGAGGGACGGCTTTCATACCATGACCGGCACCCAATACCAAGAATCAGAAGAGACACCTTCGACATGCCTACCCTCGCTTCTCCCGCCCATGCCACGCCAGCCGCGGGCCGCCCCGGATTGCCGCCGCTGCTGTGGCTTTGCCTCGCCGCCACCTGGGTGGTGTGGGGCTCGACCTATCTTGCGATCAAGTACGCGCTGATCAGCTTTCCGCCGTTCCTGCAGATGGGCTCGCGCTTCCTGGTCGCGGGTGTGCTGCTGGCAGCGTGGATGCGCTGGCGCGGCGCGCCGTGGCCCTCGCTGGTGCAGTGGCGCAATGCCTTCATCGTCGGCGCGCTGATGCTGGGCGGCGGCATGGGCGGCACGGCGAACGCCGAGGTGTCGATCGGTTCGGGGCTGGTGGTGGCGTTCATCGCGGTGATCCCGCTGCTGATTGCGCTGCTCAATCTGATCTGGGGTGTGAAGCCGTCGCGGCTCGAAGCTGCGGGCATCGCGCTCGGCCTCGTCGGCGTGCTGATGCTCACGCAGGGCAGCGGCTTCCGCTCTTCGCCCGAGGGGCTGGTGGCCATCTGCATCGCCTGCGTCTGCTGGTCGCTTGGCAGCGTGCTGAGCCAACGCAGCCTGCCGCTGGCGTCCGGCGCGATGGGCTTCGCGAGCGAAATGCTCTGCGGCGGCGTGGTGCTGATGGGGCTCGCCGCGGTGTCTGGCGAAACGATGAGCTGGCCGCCACAGGCTGAAGCGGTCGCTGCGTGGATCTATCTGGTGGTGTTCGGCTCGCTGATTGCCTTCAACGCCTACATGGTGCTGCTGGCCAGGGCGCCGGCCGCGCTGGCGGCGAGCTACACCTTCGTGAACCCGGTGATCGCGATGCTGCTGGGCGTGTGGATCGCCAACGAGGCGGTCACGCGCTTCGAGTGGTACGCGGTGGCCGTGGTGCTGGCGGGTGTGCTGCTGTTGCTCTTCAAGCGCCGGGGCGGCGCCACACCGCAAGCGTAGCCGCGAGCAGCCACATGCCGGCCGCGCAACCGCGGTTCATTGCCCTGAGGCCGCGCTGCGAGAGGAAGCGCACGGCCTGCGTGCCGGCCGATGCATAGGCCAGCATCACGCAGGTATCGAGCACGACGAACACTGCACCTAGCAGCAGGTACTGCGGGCCTTGCGGCTTCGCGATGTCGACGAACTGCGGCAGGAATGCCGCGAAGAACAGCACCGTCTTCGGGTTCGACAGCGCCACCATCAGGCTGCGCAGCAGCGCGACACGGCCCTGCGGACGGACTTCGAGCGGCGACTTGGCCAGCGCGGTGCGCAGGTCGGTGGTTTCGCTGCGCCACAGCTTGATGCCCAGCCATACGAGGTAGGCCACGCCTGCGACGCGGATCGCATTGAAGAGCCACTCCGAGGCCGCCAGCAACGAGCCCAGTCCGAGCGCGACGACGGCGATCAGGGTGATGCTGCCGAGCGACGCACCCGCAATGCCCCAGCTCGCGCGGCGCATGCCGCCCTCGATGCCGTTGGACAGCGCCAGCAGCATCGTTGGCCCCGGAATCAGGGCCAGCGCGAGCGAAGCGACGATGTAGATGAGCAGGGTATCGAGCGTCATGGTTTGGTGGCTGGTGAGCGTTGTTGCGAGGCGGCGCGGGCACGCGCCAGTGCGGCTTCGACGATGGCGCGCTTGCGGGCGCCGGCGTCTTGCGGGGCTTCGGGCTCGGGCGCCGTTTCGGCCAGCCGGGCGTCGGTGTTGCGGTGCCTGCCATGCACTTCGTAGCGGCGCCTCGCACTCTCGGCCTGCTCGGCCGACCAGGCTTGCCAGCCGCTGAGGCCCGGCGTCTCGACTTCGAGCGAGATGCAATCGACAGGGCAGACCGGAATGCACAGTTCGCAGCCCGTGCAGTGGGCTTCGATCACGGTGTGCATGCGCTTGTTGATGCCGACGATGGCGTCGGTGGGGCAGGCGTCGAGGCACAGCGTGCAGCCGATGCACCAGGCCTCGTCGATGACTGCCATGGCACGCGGGCCTTCGGTGCCGAACTGGGGATCGAGGGGGAGCGTTGCGCGGCCGGTGAGCAGTGCGAGTCGCTCGATGCCTTCCGCGCCGCCCGGCGGGCACTGGTTGATGCCGGCCTCGCCGTCAGCCACGGCCTGTGCGTAGCCTGCGCAATCCGGGTAGCCGCACCGTGTGCACTGCGTTTGAGGCAGTGCATCGTTGATGCGTGCGGCCAGCCCGTTCACTTGGTGATGAGGTTGCGTGCGCGCTTCTTCAGCGCGCCGCACCGGTGCCGGGCTTCTTGCGCGCAGCGGGCTTCTTCACTGCCACGGCCGTGGCCTTCTTTGCCGGCAGCTTTTTGGCCGCGACGGCGGGCACCTTGCGGCCGGGCTTGATGCTGTCTTCGGCGGCCAGGCCGCCGCGGTTGCCGGCGCGACTCTGGGGCTGGTCGTTGGCCGCGATGAATTTCAGCACCTTCGGGTAGACCAGTTCGCGCCAGCGGCGGCCGCTGAAGATGCCGTAGTGGCCGGCACCTTTCACTTCATAGTGCTCGCGCTTGTCATTGGCTATGCCGGTGCACAGGCTGTGCGCCGCTTCGGTCTGGCCCGAGCCCGAGATGTCGTCGAGTTCGCCTTCGACCGTGAGCAGGGCGGTCGAGTGGATGTCCTGCGGGTGCACGCGCTCCACCTGACCCTGGGGGTTCTTGACGTCCCAGGTGCCGTTGACCAGGTCGAATTCCTGGAACACGGTGCGGATGGTCTCGAGGTAGTAATCGGCGTCCATGTCGAGCACGGCGTTGTACTCGTCGTAGAACTTGCGATGGGCCTCGGCGCTGGCGTCATCGCCCTTGATCAGGTCCTTGAAGTAGTCGTAGTGGCTGCTGGCGTGGCGGTCGGGGTTCATCGCCACGAAGCCGGTGTGCTGCAGGAAGCCAGGGTAGACCTTGCGGCCCGCGCCCGGAAAGCCCTGTGGCACGCGATAGATCACGTTGTTCTCGAACCACTCGTAGCTCTTGTTCATCGCGAGGTTGTTCACCGCGGTCGGCGACTTGCGTGCGTCGATGGGGCCGCCCATCATGGTCATGGTCAGCGGCAGCTGTTCGCCGCGGCTGGCCATGAGCGACACGGCCGCGAGTACCGGCACCGTCGGCTGGCACACGCTCACCACGTGGCAGTTACCGTATTCGGCCTGCAGGCGGCGGATGAACTCCTGCACGTAGTTGATGTAGTCGTCGAGGTGGAACTCGCCTTCGGACAGCGGCACCAGGCGCGCGTTCTTCCAGTCGGTGATGTAGACCTTATGGTCCTGCAGCATGGTGCGCACGGTGTCGCGCAGCAGCGTGGCGTAGTGGCCCGACAGGGGCGCCACGATCAGCACCACGGGCTGGCTCTTGAGCGTCTTGAGGATGTGCGGCTCGTCGGTGAAGCGCTTGAAGCGGCGCAGCTCGCAGAACGGCTTGTCGAGTTCGACAGCCTCCTGGATCACGACCTCTTCGCCGTCGACCTTGACGGACTTGATGTTGAACTCGGGCTTCTCGTAGTCCTTGCCGAGGCGATAGAGCAGGTCGTAGCCGGCGGCCATGCGCTGGGCCATGGGCAGCTGGCCCCACACGGCGCCCTGGCCGTAGAGCTTGGAGGCAGCCTGTGCGAAGTCCGAGAACGGCTCCATCAGGGAACGCTGGGCTTCGTAGAGTTGATAGAGCATCGCTGGTCTTGGAGTGGAATGTTGCGGTGCAATATATCAGCGCATTCGCTGCATTGCAGGGGGCCTAACCCCTACATCGGCCCCGCCGCGAGGGGCCTTCTTCCACAGAATGTGAAGGAATCGTCGCGAAGGCGATTCCCTCACACCTTGCTGTCACCTAGATGACTTTGGCGATCGAGGCACAGACGAACTCGATATTCTTGCTGTTGAGCGCGGCCACGCACATGCGGCCGGTGTCGGTGCCGTACACGCCGAACTCATTGCGCAGGCGCACCATCTGGTCCTTGCTCAGGCCCGAGTAGCTGAACATGCCGATCTGCGTGGTGATGAAGCTCATGTCTTCTTTCACGCCGGCGGCCTTGAGGCCGTCGACCAGCTTCTGGCGCATGGCCTTGATGCGCACGCGCATCTCGCCCAGTTCTTGTTCCCACAGGGCGCGCAGTTCGGGGTTGCCGAGCACCGCGGCCACCACGGCGCCGCCGTGCGTGGGCGGGTTGCTGTAGTTGGTGCGAATGGCGATCTTGAGCTGCGACAGCACGCGGCCGGCTTCTTCCTTGCTTTCGCACAGCACCGACAGGGCGCCCACGCGTTCGCCGTACAGGCTGAAGCTCTTGGAGAACGAGGTCGAGACGAAGAAGGTCAGGCCGGCATCGACGAACTTGGCGACGGCGGCGCCGTCTTCCTTCAGGCCGTAGCCGAAGCCCTGGTAGGCCATGTCGAGGAAAGGCACGAGACCCTTGGCCTTGACAGTGGCTACGACCTGGTCCCACTGCTGCGACGTGATGTCGTAGCCGGTCGGGTTGTGGCAGCAGGCGTGCAGTACGACGATGGTGCCGGCAGGGGCTGAGTTGAGCGCGGCCAGCATGCCGTCGAAGTTGATGCCGCGCTTGGCGGCGTCGTAGTAGGGGTAGCTTTCGACTTCGAAGCCGGCGTTGGTGAACAGCGCGCGGTGGTTTTCCCAGCTCGGGTCGCTGATCAGCACCTTGGCGTTGGGGTTGAGCTTCTTCAGGAAGTCAGCGCCGACCTTGAGGCCGCCGGTGCCGCCGATGGCCTGGATGGTGGCCACGCGGCCCGAGGTGATGGGTTCGCTGTCGGCGCCGAAGACCAGCGCCTTGACAGCGTTGTCGTATGCGGCAATGCCATCGATGGGGAGGTAGCCGCGCGCCGTGGGCGCTTTCATCATGTTCTGCTCTGCCGCTTGCACGCACTGCAGCAGTGGCAGCTTGCCGTTGTCGTCGTAATAGACGCCGACGCCGAGATTGACCTTGTTGGGGTTGGTATCGGCTGCAAATTGCTCGTTGAGGCCGAGGATCGGGTCGCGCGGCGCCATTTCGACCGCGGTGAACATAGACATGGAAAGGTCCTTTGGGATGAAAGCTTCGCTGCAACCGGAGGAGGCTTTATCCTTTCCGGTTGCCTTGAATTTTACCGGCGCGAGCGCCACCTGTCGGGAACAGCCATGCCAGAGAACAACGAAGCCATAGCAGACCTGAAGAAACTGGACCCGATCGGGCCGGCGAAACAGGGAGAATTCATCCGCTATCCGGACTCGCCTTTCGAGCTTTTCCAGCCCTATCCACCGGCCGGCGACCAGCCGAAGGCGATCGAGGGGCTGGTCGAGGGCGTGATCGATGGCGAAGTGTTCCAGACCCTGTTGGGCGTGACCGGTTCGGGCAAGACCTTCACCATGGCCAACGTGATCGCCCGGCTGGGCCGCCCGGCCATCGTGTTTGCGCCCAACAAGACGCTGGCGGCGCAGCTCTACAGCGAATTCCGCGAGTTCTTCCCGAAGAACGCCGTCGAGTACTTCGTGAGCTACTACGACTACTACCAGCCCGAAGCCTACGTGCCGCAGCGCGACTTGTTCATCGAGAAAGATTCATCGATCAACGAGCACATCGAGCAGATGCGGCTGTCGGCCACCAAGAGCGTGCTGGAGCGGCGTGACACGGTCATCGTGGCCACGGTGAGCGCCATCTACGGCATCGGCACCCCCGAGGACTACATGGAGATGCGGCTGATTGCCCGCGTCGGCGACAAGGTCGGCCAGCGCGACCTGATTTCGCGGCTCATTCGCATGCAGTACCTGCGCAACGAGCAGGACTTTGCCCGCGGCACCTTTCGCGTGCGGGGCGACACTATCGACGTGTTCCCGGCGGAGCACAGCGAGCTGGCGATCCGCTTCGAGCTGTTCGACGACGAGATCGAGTCGCTGCAGCTCTTCGACCCGCTGACCGGCCGCATCCGCCAGAAGGTGCCGCGCTTCACCGTGTATCCGTCGAGCCATTACGTCACGCCGCGCGACAAGGTCATGGCGGCGGTGGAAACCATCAAGATCGAACTGGGCGATCGGCTCAAGGAACTGGTGGGGGCGGGCAAGCTGGTCGAAGCGCAACGGCTGGAGCAGCGCACCCGTTTCGACCTCGAAATGCTCGCCGAAATCGGCCATTGCAAGGGCATCGAGAACTACACGCGCCACCTCTCGGGCGCTGCGCCAGGCGACCCGCCGGCAACGCTGACCGATTACCTGCCGAAGGACGCGCTGATGTTCCTCGACGAAAGTCACCAGATGATCGGCCAGCTCAGCGCCATGTACAACGGCGACCGGGCGCGCAAGACCACGCTGGTCGAGTACGGCTTCCGCTTGCCGAGTGCGCTGGACAACCGGCCGCTCAAGATGGAAGAGTTCGAAAAGCGCATGCGCCAGTGCATCTTCGTTTCGGCCACGCCGGCGCAATACGAGAAGGACCATGCCGGCAACGTGGTCGAACAGCTGGTGCGGCCCACCGGACTGATCGACCCCGAGGTCGAGGTGCGGCCCGCCACGCATCAGGTGGACGATGTGCTGGGCGAGATCCGCGTGCGCGTGGACAAGAACGAGCGCGTGCTGATCACCACGCTGACCAAGCGCATGGCCGAGCAGCTGACCGATTACCTGGGCGACAACGGCGTGAAGGTGCGCTACCTGCACAGTGACGTCGACACGGTCGAGCGGGTGGAAATACTGCGCGATCTGCGCCTGGGCACCTTCGACGTGCTGGTGGGCATCAATCTGCTGCGCGAGGGGCTGGATATTCCCGAGGTATCGCTGGTGGCGATCCTCGACGCCGACAAGGAAGGCTTCTTGCGCGCAGAGCGCTCGCTGATCCAGACCATTGGCCGCGCAGCGCGGAACCTGAACGGCAAGGCCATCCTCTACGCCGACCGGATGACCGAGTCGATGAAGAAGGCCATCGGCGAAACCGAGCGCCGCCGTGCCCGGCAGATTGCCTACAACGAAGCCAACGGCATCACGCCGCGCAGCATCGTCAAGCAGGTGCGCGACCTGATCGACGGCGTCTACAGCGAGAAAACGGGCAAGGAAATGGCCAAGCTCGACCTGGAACGCGCCAAGGTCGAGGACATGAGCGAAAAGGACATCGCCCGGGAAATCAAGCGGCTGGAAAAGCAGATGCTGGAACACGCCCGCAACCTCGAATTCGAGAAGGCAGCCCGGGTGCGCGACCAGTTGGCGCTGCTGCGGGAGCAGGCGTTCGGGGCGTCGGGCGGCGACAACATCGCGATCCCGCCGCAGTAGGTCAGACGTTCGCATTCTTCAAGCGAACCGCGCTGGGGTTTACCCCAGCAGACCTCGGGGGCTTCTGTTATACTTGAGCGAAACAGTCAACAACAAGAAAAGAACTTCGCGATGAAGGACCGACTCCTACCGACTGGTTCACCAGCGTCAGGGGTCGGGCAGGGCGGAGACGAAGTCACCGCGGTCCAGGACCACGGTGTCATTTCAACGGTAAGCACTTGAAGGAGCTTGCGATGCGTCTCACTACCAAAGGCCGTTTTGCGGTCACAGCAATGATCGATCTGGCGTTGCGTCAGAACACCGGTCCGGTCACGCTGGCTGCGATCAGCCAGCGGCAGCAGATTTCGTTGTCGTACCTTGAGCAGCTGTTCGGCAAACTGCGCCGTCACGAGCTGGTCGAGTCGACTCGCGGCCCCGGCGGCGGCTACAGCCTCGGTCGCAAGGCCGCGGACATCACCGTGGCCGACATCATCGTTTCCGTCGATGAACCCATCGATGCCACCCAGTGCGGCGGCAAGGAAAACTGCCTCGGCGAAGCCGGCCGCTGCATGACGCACGAGCTCTGGGCCTCGCTGAACCAGCGCATGGTCGAGTTCCTCGACTCCGTCACGCTGCAGAAGCTGGTCGACGACCAGATCGCCAAGGGCGTGCAGATCGAGAACAAGCCGGTCGTCAAGCGTGCGATCTCGGCCCAGCCGGTGGTCAAGCCGATCCGCGTGAACGCACCGAATTCGGTGTTCGCCCTCGGCAACGCCTTCGCCAAGTCCTGAGTACTGAGTCCCCGGCGGCGCCTTCGGGCGCCACCTTGAGCAGCCCAGATCAAAAAACAACCCCCACGCCAGCACGAGCCAGCCATGGACGTAACTCCTCATTTCCCGATCTATCTCGATTACGGCGCGACCACGCCGGTCGACCCGCGTGTGGTCGACGCCATGATTCCCTGGTTGCGCGAACACTTCGGCAATCCGGCGTCACGCAGCCACGCATGGGGCTGGGAGGCTGAAGAGGCGGTCGAGAAGGCGCGTGGCCAGGTCGCCGACCTGATCAATGCGGATCCCCGCGAAATCGTCTGGACGTCGGGTGCGACCGAATCGATCAACCTCGCGCTCAAGGGCGCGGCCCAGTTCTACAAGGGCAAGGGCAAGCACCTGATCACCCTGAAGACCGAGCACAAGGCGGTGCTCGACACCATGCGCGAACTCGAGCGCCAGGGCTTCGAAGTTACCTACCTCGACGTCGAGGAAAACGGCCTCGTCGACCTGGAGAAGTTCAAGGCCGCGATCCGCCCCGACACCATCCTGGCCAGCGTGCTGTTCGTGAACAACGAAATCGGCGTGATCCAGAACGTGGTCGCGATCGGCAATGTCTGCCGCGAAAAGGGCATCATCTTCCACGTCGATTCGGCCCAGGCCACCGGCAAGGTCGAAATCGACATCACGAAGCTGCCCATCGACCTGATGAGCCTCGCCTCGCACAAGACCTACGGCCCCAAGGGCATCGGCGCGCTGTACGTGCGCCGCAAGCCGCGAGTGCGGCTCGAGGCGCAAATGCATGGCGGCGGTCACGAACGCGGCATGCGTTCGGGCACCTTGCCCACGCACCAGATCGTCGGCATGGGCGAGGCCTACCGCATCGCCAAGCTCGAAATGAAGGACGACATCGCCCATGCGCGCCGCCTGCAGAAGCGTCTGCTCGATGGCCTGAAGGATGTCGAGCAGGTGTTCATCAACGGCGACCTCGAACACCGTGTGCCGCACAACCTGAACATGAGCTTCAACTACGTCGAAGGCGAGTCGCTGATCATGGGCATCAAGGGCCTGGCGGTGTCGTCGGGTTCGGCCTGCACTTCGGCCAGCCTGGAGCCCAGCTATGTGCTGCGCGCCCTGGGCCGCAGCGACGAGCTGGCCCACAGCAGCCTTCGCATGACCATCGGCCGTTTCACGACCGAAGAAGAAATCGACTACGCCATTTCGACCATCAAGCACAACGTTGCCAAGCTGCGTGAGCTGAGCCCCCTGTGGGAGATGTTCCAGGACGGCGTCGACATCAGCACGATCCAGTGGTCGGCCCACTGACGCAGGCCCGCACCAGGCTCCACGATTGAACAAAGTTTGAGAGGTACACCATGGCATATTCTTCCAAGGTCATCGACCACTACGAAAATCCACGCAACGTCGGTTCCTTCGAAAAGGGCGACGACTCGGTAGGCACCGGCATGGTCGGCGCGCCGGCCTGCGGCGACGTGATGAAGCTGCAGATCAAGGTCAACCCCGAAACCGGCGTGATCGAAGACGCGCGCTTCAAGACCTACGGCTGCGGCTCGGCCATCGCGTCGTCGTCGCTCGTGACCGAATGGGTCAAGGGCAAGACGCTCGACGAAGCGGCTGCGCTCAAGAACGCGCAGATCGCCGAAGAGCTGGCGCTGCCGCCCGTGAAGATCCACTGCTCCATCCTGGCCGAAGACGCGATCAAGGCCGCCGTGAGCGACTACAAGGCCAAGCACGGCGTCAAGACCGAAGCTGCTGCTGCCGAAGCTGTTCACTGACATGGCCGTCACGCTGACCGAAGCCGCTGCGCGACACGTCACCCGCTACCTCGGCAAACGGGGCAAGGGCGTGGGCGTGCGGCTGGGCGTGAAGACCACGGGCTGCTCCGGCCTGGCCTATAAGCTCGAGTATGTGGACGAGTTCACGCCTGAAGACGTGGTGTTCGAAGACCACGGCGTGAAGGTGCTGGTCGACCCGAAGAGCCTGGCCTACATCGACGGCACGCAGCTCGACTTCGTGCGCGAGGGCCTGAACGAGGGTTTCAAGTTCATCAACCCCAACGAACGCGACCGTTGCGGCTGCGGGGAAAGTTTTCGCATCTGATGCGCCGTCGCTGACCGCGACAACAGCCGCCACCATGTCATGTGCTGGCGGTTTTTTCTTGCCATGAACCTGAACGACACCGACTTTCAACTGTTCGCCGTCCCGGCGACTTTCGCGCAGGACCGTGCGGTGCTCGACGCGCGCTGGAAAGAGCTGCAGCGCGAAGCCCACCCGGACCGCTTTGCCGCGCAGGGCGCCGCCGCGCAACGTGTGGCCATGCAGTGGTCGGTGCGCATCAACGAGGCTTACCAGCGGCTCAAGGACCCGATCCGCCGCGCCAGCTACATCTGCGAACTGCACGACGCACCGCTGAACGCCGAGAACAACACGGCGATGCCGCCGGAGTTCCTGATGCAGCAGATGGAGTGGCGCGAGGCGCTCGACGATGTCGAAGACGCCGCTTCGCTTGAAAAGCTCCAGGCCGAGGTCGAGGCTGCCCGCGCCCGCGCACTGTCGTCGCTCGACTGGCTGATCGACGAAAAAGGCGACTACCCCGCCGCCGCGCAGCAGGTGAGAGCCCTCATGTTCATTGAGCGCTTCGGACAGGACGTCGAAGCCAAATTCGATCAGTTGGGACAATAGAGGCATGGCTCTTCTTCAGATTTCAGAACCCGGCCAGGCGCCCGACCCGCATCAGCGTCGCATTGCCGTGGGCATCGACCTCGGCACCACCCATTCGCTGGTGGCCGCGGTGCGCAACGGCGTGGCCGAATGCCTGCCCGATGACCAGGGTCGCGTGCTGCTGCCTTCGGCCGTGCGCTACCTTGAAAACGACCGCCGCCAGATCGGCTTCGATGCGCTGGCGGCGCGCGCCAAGGACCCGGCCAACACGATCACTTCGGTGAAGCGGCTCATGGGCCGCGGTCTGGCCGACATCGCGAACCGCGAAGCGATGTCGTACCGCATCGGCAGCAGCGATGGCGGCATGGTGCAGGTGCAGACCCTGGCGGGCGAAAAGTCGCCGGTCGAGATCAGCGCCGAGATCCTGGCCACGCTGCGCTTTCGTGCCGAGGACACCTTCGACGACGAGCTCTACGGTGCCGTCATCACCGTGCCGGCGTACTTCGACGAAGGCCAGCGCCAGGCGACCAAGGATGCCGCGCAACTCGCCGGCCTCAACGTGCTTCGCCTTATCAGCGAGCCCACGGCGGCCGCCATCGCGTATGGCCTCGACAACGCGAGCGAAGGTGTCTACGCGGTCTACGACCTGGGCGGCGGCACCTTCGACATCTCGATCCTGCGGCTCACGCAGGGTGTGTTCGAAGTGATCGCCACGGGTGGCGATTCGGCCCTGGGCGGCGACGACTATGACCACGCGCTGGCCGGCTTCGTGCTCGCGCAGACGGGCCTGCAAGCCGGCAGCGATGCCGACAAGGCGGCGTTGCTGGTCGCCGCACGGGCCGCGAAAGAGGCGCTGACCGATTCGGAATCGGCCCTGTTCAAGGCTGACGTGGCAGGCAAGACCGCTTCGTTCGACCTGACCCGCGAACAGTTCTACACCGCCACGCGGCCACTCACCGATCGCACCATTGCTGCCGTCCGCAAGGCGCTGCGCGACGCGAAGCTCAAGCCCGACGACCTGCAGGGCATCGTGCTTGTCGGCGGCTCCACCCGCATGCCGCAGATCCGCAGCGCCGTCGCCGAGTTCTTCGGCCGCGAGCCACTGGTCAACCTGAACCCTGATGAAGTCGTGGCCCTCGGCGCAGCCATCCAGGCCAACCAGCTTGCCGGCAACAACGGCGCGGGCGAGCTGCTGTTGCTCGACGTGATCCCGCTCTCACTCGGCATCGAGACCATGGGCGGTCTGGTCGAGCGCATCGTGCCGCGCAACCAGACCATCCCCACCGCGATGGCTCAGGACTTCACGACCTATCAAGACGGCCAGACCGCGCTGGCACTGCACGTGGTGCAGGGCGAGCGCGATCTCGTGGCCGACTGCCGCAGCCTCGCGCGCTTCACGCTGCGCGGTATCCCGCCGATGGCGGCCGGCGCGGCACGCATCCGCGTGACGTTCACGGTCGACGCAGACGGTCTGCTGAGCGTGAGTGCCCAGGAGCAGGGCAGCGGCGTCGAAGCCAGCGTGGCGGTCAAGCCGTCATACGGCCTGTCGGACGACCAGATCGCGACCATGCTGCAGGAGAGCTTTTCCACGGCGCAGCAGGACATGCTGGCCCGTGCGCTGGTCGAGGCGCGCGTCGATGCCGATCGCATGTTGCTCGCCACGCAGAGCGCGCTCGATGCCGACGGCGACCTGCTGAGCGACGGAGAGCGCGCCGTCATAGACGCATCGATGGCGCAGTTGCGTGAAACCGCCAAGGGCAGCAACGAGGCCGCCGCCATCGAGGCTGCCACCAAGAAGCTGGCCGACGACACCGAAGCCTTTGCCGCACAGCGAATGAACGCGGGCATTGCGCGCGCACTTGCCGGCCGCAAGGTCGAATCTCTCTAGAACAACAACATGCCCACGATCAAGATCTACCCGCATCCCGAGTACTGCCCGCAGGGCGCTGAAATCACCGCGCCCGCCGGCACCTCGATCTGCGAGGCGCTGCTCGACAACGACATCAACATCGAGCATGCCTGCGAGATGAGCTGCGCCTGCACCACCTGCCACGTGATCGTGCGTGAGGGCTTCAACTCGCTGAACGAGGCGGAAGAGGGCGAAGAAGACTTGCTCGACCGCGCCTGGGGCCTGGAGCCCCAGTCGCGCCTGAGTTGCCAATCGATCCTGGCGCAGGAGAATGTGACCATCGAGATTCCGAAGTACTCGATCAATCACGCCAAGGAAAACCACTGATGTCGCGCCAGATCGTTCTTGATACCGAAACCACCGGCCTCTCTGCGGAGAACGGCGACCGGGTCATCGAGCTCGGCTGCGTGGAGCTGTTCGCCCGCAAGCTCACCGGCAACGACCTGCACATCTACTTCAACCCTGAGCGCGAGAGCCACGAGGACGCGCTCAAGGTCCACGGCCTGACGACTGACTTCCTGCGCGACAAGCCGAAGTTCGCCACATTGGCCAACGACATCGTCGAGTACCTGCGCGATGCCGAGCTGATCATTCACAACGCGGCCTTCGACGTCGGCTTTCTCAACAAGGAATTCGAGCGTGCCGGTTTGCCGCCGCTGCGCACCTTCGTCAGCGAAGTGACCGACACGCTGGCCATGGCCAAGCAGGTGTACCCGGGCAAGCGCAATTCGCTGGACGCGCTGTGCGACCGCTTCGGTGTCGACCGCTCGAACCGAACCTTCCACGGCGCCAAGCTCGACGCGCAGCTGCTGGCAGACGTCTACATCAACCTCACGCGAGGCCAGGATGCGCTGCTGATCGACGTGGCTTCGAACGAGCCTCAGCTGGGCACCACCGTGGTGGCCATCGACCTGAGCCAGTTCGAGCTGCCGGTGATCCTGGCCGCCGAGCACGAACTGACAGCGCACGAAGCGGTGTTGGGGCAACTCGACAAATCGAGCGGCGGTCGCACGCTGTTTCGCGAAAACGGCTGAAAAGCTATGGCATAATCTGAGGCTTCGCACAACGCGATACGTTTTCAGAACGCTGCAGTCAAACAGCAGCGTTTCGGGCGGTTAGCTCAGGGGTAGAGCACAGCATTCACACTGCTGGGGTCGGAGGTTCGAAACCTCCACCGCCCACCATTCAAAGCAACGACTTACGGCACCTTCGGGTGCCGTTTTCGTTTGTCGCGCCGACTTCATTCATCGACTGAACTGTCGGCCTGCACCGACGGCAAGTGCAGCCAAGGGCTGTTGAACTTCCCGTAGTGGCGGCCTAGAACTGAGGGGCAAGGAGCACCGCCATGGCCACTCATCCAGATCTTCCGACCCCCGTCACGCCAAACCTGCCCGTCGAGCCCGACGAAGGGGCCGAGACGCCACCCGACGAACCCACCGATCCGGAGCCGCCGCCCTCCGTGCAATGAGGAAATCCGCGAGCGAGCCGCGCTAAGCTCGCGCAATGGACGAAATAGATTGCGCCGTCATCGGCGCTGGTGTGGTGGGGCTGGCAGTGGCGCGCGCCTTGGCGCTCGCGGGCCGGGAAGTGCTGGTGCTCGAATCCGAAGGTGCCATCGGCACGGGGACGAGTTCGCGCAACAGCGAAGTCATTCACGCCGGCATCTACTACCCGCAGGGCTCGCTCAAGGCGAGGCTGTGCGTCGAAGGCAAGGAAATGCTGTACGCCTACGCGGCGGAGCGTGGTGTGCCGCACCAGCGCTGCGGCAAGCTGATCGTGGCGACCTTGCCCGAGCAGGCGGACCAGCTCGATGTCATCCGGACGAAGGCGGCTGCGAACGGCGTCGGTGATCTGACGTTGATCACCGCGCAGCAGGCTGTGGCGATGGAGCCGCAGCTGCATTGCGTGGCGGCGCTGCATTCGCCGAGCACAGGCATCGTCGATAGCCACTCGCTCATGCTGAGCCTGCTCGGCGACCTCGAGAACGCGGGCGGCATGCTGGCACTGAAATCGCCCATCGTGCGTGCCGAATGCGGCGATGGTGCCATCGTCCTGATGGCTGAGGATGGCACTGCGCTGCGTTGCCGCAGCGTGGTCAATGCAGCGGGTCTCGGTGCCCCTGCGCTGGCGCGGCGTTTCGAGGGCCTGCCGGCCTCGGCGGTGCCCAGGGAATACTTCGCCAAGGGCAACTACTTCACCCTGTCGGGGCGAGCGCCGTTCGGGCGTCTGATCTATCCCGTGCCCGAGCCGGGCGGGCTGGGCGTGCACCTCACGATCGACCTGGGCGGCCAGGCCAAGTTCGGGCCCGATGTGCAGTGGGTGTCTTCGGCCGACGAACTTGTGGTGGACCCGGCCCGCGGCGAGGGCTTCTATGCCGAAGTGCGCAAGTACTGGCCCGCGCTGTCCGACGGCGCCCTGATCCCGGGCTACGCGGGCATGCGGCCGAAGATCTCGGGCCCGGGCGAGCCGGCGGCCGACTTCATGATTGACGGACCTGCATCGCACGGTGTGCCGGGGCTGGTCAATCTCTTCGGCATCGAGTCGCCAGGCCTCACGAGCAGCCTGGCCATCGGGCGCCATGTGGCCGGCTTGCTGGCGGACGCGTGAAGCGCGCTTTGCACGTCGCGAAGTGGCATCTCGCGTCAAAGTCTGCACATCTGTAGCGCCTGAGGGTCTTTTGAGCCTGTAACATGACAGCACGCCATTTGCTGGCGCGAAGCCGCCGGCGCGGTGCCGGTGTCATCACGGAGGAAAGTTTCCAATGAGTGCATCCCAAAATCTTGAAGCAGCAGCCGAAGACATTGCAAGCGACGTGCGCGGCGTGCTGGCAAGCAAGGACCTGGATTCGGTTCCCCACATCAAGGCGCTGCGCCAGCGCATCGACACCAAACTGGCCATCGCACGCGAACTCGCGGCCGAGAAGAGCAAGCTCGCCGCCAAGAAGGCCCGTGAAGCGGCCACTTCCGCCAACGCCTACGCCCACGACGAACCATGGCAGATCGCCGGTGCCGCACTGGCCGTCGGCGTGCTGGTGGGCCTGCTGCTTGGCCGCCGCTGACCTGAGCGCGCACGGCAGCAAGATCGTTCATCCGGACATGGCCGGAGCCAGCCCATGAGGCTGCTGTCCCTGTTCGGGCTGAACGCCCGGATTCGCCGGCTGCGCATTGCCGCGGCCGAAGGCGCCTTGGCGGCCGAAGACCGGGTGCAATTGCTGCGCATGGCCTGGGAGGACGAGAAGCAGCGCCTCAAGCTGATGCTCGTCTTCAGTCTGGCCGTGCTGGGGCTCACCACGGTCACGGTGGCCTTGCTGTCCGTGGCAGTGGTGGTTCATTTCTGGGAAACACCGTACCGCATCACCGCTGCGTGGTCGGTGGCAGGCGTGTGGATCGTGCTCTGGCTGGCCGCTGCCATCGGCTTGCTGCTGACCCTGCGCAATGCCTCCAACAGCTTCGTGCCGGCGCGCCACGAGTTCGAGCGCGACTGGGCCTGGGTCCAGGACAGCTTCGGCCTGGGCAAAGATCCGGAGCAGGACGAAGAAGCGCCGCGCCCCCCGCGGCCGGCCACGCGCGAAGAGTTGCTGGCGCGCATGGAGCGTCAACGCGAGCGCATCGCGACGCTGCAGGGTGGACGCGAGGCACAGCCTGCGGGCGGCTCGGGCGAAGGCGAAGCGCCTCCGCCCAATGAATCGGCTGCTGCTGCGGCGTTGCGCATCGCCCGTGCTCATCCCGTGGCCACCGGCGTCGTTGCCGCGGCGGCCGTGGTGGTGATCAAGCCGAGGCGCCTGCTGCGCTGGGCTGCGGTCATCGCGCCAGTGCTCTGGCGCATGCGCTGAAGAGGAAAGAAAGAAAAAGCTCTCAGGCCTTGCTGCGATCGCGCAGCAGCGCCTGAGCTGCTTCGCGGACCAGCGCCGGTCCGCGATAGATCAGGCCAGTGTAGATCTGCACCACGTCCGCACCCGCGGCGATCTTGGCCTTGGCATCCGCGCCACTGAGGATGCCGCCCACCCCGATGATCGGAAAGCCCGAGCCCAGCGCCGCGCGCAATTGGGCGATCACGCGGTTGCTTGCCTCGCGCACCGGTGCACCCGACAGTCCACCCGCTTCTTCGGCATGCGGCAGGCCCTTGACGGCATCGCGCGAGAGCGTGGTGTTGGTGGCGATCACGCCGTCCATGCCGTGGCGCTTCAGCGTGGCGGCGATGACTGCCACCTGGGCTTCGTCGAGATCGGGCGCGATCTTCACGAACAGCGGCGAGCGCTTGTTGTGGCGTGCTGCCAGAGCCTCGCGCCGTTCGGCCACCGCGCCGAGCAGCGCATCGAGAGCTTCGTCGCTCTGCAGCGTGCGCAGGTTGGCCGTGTTGGGGCTCGAGATGTTGATCGTCACATAGTCGGCATGCGGATACACGCCGTCGAGGCAGATCAGATAGTCGTCCACCGCGCGCTCGATCGGCGTGGCGGCGTTCTTGCCGATGTTGAGGCCCAGCAGCATCGGCTGCTTCGCACCGCCGCCGCCCTTGCGAAAGCGCGCCTTCTGCACGTTGGCCAGGAAGGCGTCGAGCCCTTCGTTGTTGAAGCCTAGCCGGTTGATCAGCGCGTCGCGCTGCGGCAGGCGGAACATGCGCGGCTTGGGATTGCCCGGCTGGGCCTTCGGCGTCACCGTGCCGACCTCGACGAAGCCGAAGCCCATGGCGGCGAAGGCGTCGATGCAGCGGGCGTTCTTGTCGAGCCCGGCCGCCAGGCCCACGCGGTTCGGAAAGGTCAGCCCGGCGAGCTGGACGGGGTCGTCGATGCGGGGCGCCGAGTAAGCGCAGGCCAGCGGCGTGTTCTGGGTGCGCGCCAGCCCGTCTAGCGTGATTTCGTGGGCATGCTCGGGGTCGAAACCGAACAGGAAAGGGCGGGCCAGGCCGTAGAGCGAGGAGGGCATCAGCAGGGGCATCGGATAATTCGGGGCTTCAATGAGCCAAGGATTCTCCGCGATGACCGCACCCGCCTCCCCAAACCCTCTTTCTCAGGACGAACTCAAGGCCCAGGTCGGCCTTGCCGCGCTGGCC
This sequence comes from Variovorax sp. OV084, assembly GCF_900111625.1. Lineage (NCBI taxonomy): Bacteria > Pseudomonadati > Pseudomonadota > Betaproteobacteria > Burkholderiales > Comamonadaceae > Variovorax > Variovorax sp. OV084. The sequence continues at coordinate 97,806 of NZ_FOII01000007.1, forward strand.
TATGTGGTCAAGGGCGAGATCGTCGGCGTCGGCACCGGCTCGACGGTGAACAAGTTCATCGATGCGCTGGCCACCATCAAGGACGAGATCAAGGGCGCCGTCTCCAGCTCGGTCGCCTCGACCGAGCGACTGCGCGCCCTCGGCATTCCGGTGTTCGACAGCAACGAGGTGGAAGAGCTGGCGGTCTACATCGACGGCGCGGACGAAATCGACCACCGCGGTTTCATGGTGAAGGGCGGCGGTGCTGCACTCACGCGCGAGAAGATCGTCGCGGCCCAGTCGCGCAAGTTCGTCTGCATTGCCGACGCATCCAAGCTGGTAGAGGTGCTGGGCGCCTTTCCGCTGCCGGTGGAAGTGATTCCGATGGCCGCGCGCCGCGTGATGCGCCAGTTCGCCAGCATGGGCGGCATCGCCCAGGTGCGCGAGAAAGACGGCCTGCCGCTGGTCACGGACAACGGCCAGCACATCGTCGACGTGACGGGTCTTCGAATTACCGATCCGCTGGCTTTCGAGTCCGAAGTGAGCCAGTGGCCGGGCGTGGTGACGGTCGGCGTCTTCGCGCACCAGAAGGCCGACGTGTGCCTGCTGGGCACCTCGACTGGCGTGAAGACGCTGCAGTTCGGCGCCTAGGAATGAAAGGCCGCGCGAGCGGCCTGGTTCAGAACTTGATGCCGGCGGGGTTGCTCGGGCTCGGCTCGCTCGATGCGGGGGGCGGCGGCGCCGGCTGTGCGGCCGGTGCTGCGGCGGCACGGGGCGCGGGTGCTGCCTGCTGCGCGACCAGCGGTCGCGTGGGGCCGTTGCGGTAACCGGCGGGCAGGCTGTTGCTCTTGGGGTAGCCGGCCGCGTCGAGGTACTGCGACCACTCGACATCCGAGAAGCCCTTGAGTTGCTGCGACCCGATGGTCAGCAATGGCAGCGAGCTCTGGCTGCTCAGGCGCTGCAGCGCCTCGATTTCCTCGTTGCTCTTGACGGTGCGTTCCTCGAACGGAATGCCCCGCGTAATGAGCAGCGAGCGAGCCGTGCTGCACGGCCCGCATTCGTCGCTGCTGTACAGCGTGACGGGGTAGCGCTGAGCCACTTGCCGCAACTCGTAGGGCAGGCCCGCATTTGCCGGCGTGGTGGAGCCGCCTTGCGAGGCCGAGGCCGGCTCGGTGCTGGCCGTGGGGGCGCGGTCCGAGAACGTGACCTTGCCATTCTTGTCGACCTGGCGATAGACCTGTTGTGCCATGGCGCCCGTGGCAACGAGCACAAGGGCCAGGCCGGTCAGGCGATGCAGTGAGAATTTGTAAATCGGATGCATCGCCCGAGTATCGCAAGCTTCAGCGCCGCATCAAGCGGGCTGAGGCTCCGCCATGCCCTGGTGTCGCAGCAGCGCATCAAGCTGGGGCTCGCGGCCCCGGAAAGCCTTGAACGAATCCATGGCGCTGCGGCTGCCGCCGGCCTCCAGGATGGCCTGGCGGTACTTGCGGCCGGTTTCGATGTTCGGCTCGCCGTCGGCGCCCACGGTTTCCTCGAAGGCCGCGTAGGCGTCGGCGCTCAGCACCTCGGCCCACTTGTAGCTGTAGTAGCCGGCTGCGTAGCCGCCCGAGAAGATGTGGCTGAAAGTATTCGGCGTGCGGCTGAACGGCGGCGAGGGCATCACAGCCACCTCGGCGCGCACCTTGCCGAGCAGCGCCATCACGTCGCCGGTCTTGGCGGCGGCCGCGTGGTACTCGGTGTGCAGCAGCATGTCGAACAGCGAGAACTCGATCTGGCGCAGCGTCTGCAGGCCGCTCTGGAAGTTCTTGGCAGCGGTCATCTTGTCGAACAGCGCGCGGGGCAGCGGTTCGCCGGTGTCGACGTGGGCGGTCATGTGCTTGAGCACATCCCACTCCCAGCAGAAGTTTTCCATGAACTGGCTCGGCAGCTCGACTGCATCCCACTCGACGCCGCTGATGCCCGACACGTCGCGCTCGTTCACCTGGGTGAGCATGTGGTGCAGGCCGTGGCCGAACTCGTGGAAGAGGGTGGTCACGTCGTCATGCGTGAGCAGCGGCGGCTTGCCGTCGACGCCGCTGGCAAAGTTGCACACCAGTTGCGCGATGGGGGTTTGCAGCGCACCGTTGTCGGGGCGCAGCCAGCGGGCGCGCACGTCGTCCATCCAGGCACCACCGCGCTTGGCGGCGCGGGCAGAAGGGTCGAGATAGAACTGGCCGACCTTCTGGCCGGCGCGTTCGATGCGGTAGAACTCGACGCTCGGGTGCCAAGTAGGCGCCGAGTCGCGACGGATCGACACCTCGAACAGCGTCTCGACGATCTTGAACAGCCCGGCCATGACCTTCGGCGCGGGGAAGTACTGCTTCACCTCCTGCTCGCTGAAGGCGTAGCGCGCTTCCTTGAGCTTCTCGCCGATGTAGCTCCAGTCCCAGGGCTGGGGGTCGGTGATGCTCAACTGCTCCGAGGCGAAGACCCGCAGGTCGGCCAGGTCGCGCTCGCCATAGGGCTTGGCCTTGATTGCGAGATCGCGCAGGAACTTGACGACCTGCTCGGGCGACTCGGCCATCTTCGGCACGACCGAGAGTTCGCCGTAGTTCCTGTAGCCCAGCAGCTTCGCTTCTTCCTCGCGCAGCGCGAGGATTTCGGTGATGAGCGCGGTGTTGTCGAAGGCAGCGTCGCCGAACTCGCTGGCGCGGGTGACGTAGGCGCGGTAGAGCTTCTCGCGCAGCGCGCTGCTCTTGGCGAACTGCATCACCGGCAGATAGCACGGCATCTTGAGCGTGAGCTTGTAGCCTTCCTTGCCATCGGCCTCTGCGGCGGCGCGCGCGGCGCTCACCACGTCTTCGGGCACGCCTTCGAGTTCGCCGAGCGCGGCGTAGTAGGCGAAGGCATCGGTTGCGTCGAGTGCATTTTCGCTGAACTTCTGGCTCAGCTCAGCCTGGCGTTCCTGGATCTCGGCGAAGCGCTTCTTGGCGTCGCCCTGCAGCTCGGCACCGCCCAGCACGAAGTTGCGCACCGCATTGCGATGCGCCTGGCGCTGCTCTGCGTTGAGCGTGGCGACGTCGATGGCCTTGTACTTAGCGTACAGCTGCTCGTCGCAGCCCAGCCGGGTCCAGAAGGCGGTCACGCGCGGCATGGCTTCGTTGTAGGCGGCGCGCAATTCGGGCGTGTCGGCCACTGCGTTGAGGTGGCCGACGGCGCTCCAGGCGCGGCTGAAGCGTTCGGAGGCCACGTCGAGCACCTTCGAGATCGCATTCCAGTCAGCGGGAAAGCCGGGCGCCGTCACGGTCTGCAGCGCGGTCTCGGCATCGGCCAGCAGCGCGTCGACGGCGGGCGCGACGTGCTCGGGCTTGATGCGATCGAACAGCGGGAGATCGTTGAAATCGAGGAGAGGATTGTTCGTCATGGCCATGAAAGTTACTTGGCGGCGCGTTCGGCCGCTTCAAGGGTGTTTGCCAGAAGCATGGCGCGCGTCATGGGGCCGACGCCACCAGGCACGGGCGTGATCCAGCCGGCCACTTCCTTCACGCCGTCGAAATCGACGTCGCCGGCCAGCTTGCCGTCTTCCTTGCGGTTCATACCCACGTCGATGACGACCGCGCCCGGCTTCACCATGTCTGCGGTCAGGAGATTGAGCTTGCCCACCGCCGCGACGATCACGTCGGCCTGGCGCGTGATGGCGCCCAGGTCTTGCGTGGCGCTGTGGCAGATGGTCACGGTGGCGCTCTTGGCGAGCAGCATCATGGCCATCGGCTTGCCGACGATGTTGCTGCGGCCGATGACCACGGCGTGCTTGCCGCGCAGGTCGTAGCCGATGGATTCGAGCATCTTCATGCAGCCGTGCGGCGTGCAGGGCCAGAAGCCCGGGGCGCCGGTCATCAGCGCACCGGCGCTGGCGACGTGAAAGCCGTCGACGTCCTTTGCGGGCGAGATTGTCTCGATGACCTTCTGGCTGTCCATGTGTTTGGGCAGCGGCAGCTGGACCAGGATGCCGTGCACCTTCGGGTCGTCGTTGAGGGTGCGGATGCGGGCCAGCAGATCGGCCTCGCTCATGTCGGCGGGGTAGGTTTCGAGCGTGGCTTCCAGGCCGGTCTGGGCGCTGTCGTTGACCTTGTGCTTCGTATAGACCTGGCTGGCCGGGTCTTCGCCCACGAGGATGATGGAAAGGGCCGGGTTCACGCCACGGGCCTTGAGTGCGGCGGTGCGGCCGGCAACTTCGGCGCGAATGGTTTTGGCGAGGGCGTTGCCGTCGATCAGTTGGGCGGTCATCGGTTTCGATTTTCCAAGTAAAAACGCCCGCTTGCGCAGGCGTGGGATTCATTCGTCGCTATCTGTCGGATAGCTTCTAGGCCTTGGCAGCGGGCGCCGCCTGTCCCAGGGCGATCTTGAGCAGATCGGCCACGGTGTTGGCGTTGAGCTTTTCCATGATGTTGGCGCGGTGCGCCTCGACCGTCTTGATGCTGATGCCAAGGTCGTCGGCGATCTGCTTGTTCAGGCGGCCGGCGACGATGCGTTCGAGCACCTGCGCCTCGCGGCCCGTGAGCTTGGACAGCAGCGCGTCGCGGCTGGCCGACTGCTGGTGCTGCGTGAAGGCGCCGCGTGCGTGTTCGAGCATGCGCTCGACAAGCGTGACCAGCTCTTCGTCGTTGAAGGGCTTCTGGATGAAATCCATCGCGCCTTTCTTCATGCTGTCGACCGCCATCGGCACGTCGCCGTGGCCGGTGATGACCACGATCGGCAGCGGGGAGCGCCGTTCGATCAGTCGATCCTGCAATTCGAGGCCGGTCATGCCGGCCATGCGGATGTCGACGATCAAACAGGCGACTTCGCGCGGGTCGTATCGGGAGAGAAAGGATTCGGCGGAATCGAAACAGCGGACTCTGTAGTCCTTGCCTTCGAGCAGCCATTGCAGCGAATCGCGTACGGCTTCGTCGTCGTCGACGACATAGACCGTGCCCTTCTTCGGAATCAAACTCATGCAGGTACCTTTGCCTCGTCGCTAGCTACGGAACTGATAGCGTCCAACACCGGAATCCAGAAGGAAAAGCGGCATCCGATCACATCCGGGCCATTGTAGATGTTCTCCGCCTGCATCCGGCCGCGGTGCGACTCGACGATGGTGCGGCACAGATTCAGCCCGATACCCATGCCCTCGGGCTTGGTCGAGAAGAAGGCTTCGTAGAGCCGGTCCATCACTTCGGGCGCCAGGCCCTTGCCCGTGTCCTGCACCGAGAACTCGATGGCGTTGTGGCCCTCGATCACCTTGGGCAGCACGCGTAGCTCGACGCTGCGGCGCGCCAGCGGACGGTCGGCGATGTCGATGGATTCGGCGGCGTTCTTCAGCAGGTTGACCATCACCTGCTCGATGAGGATCGGGTCGACGCGCACCACCGGCAGCCGCGCGGCCACGTAGTGATTCAGGCGCACGTTGCGCCGGCGCAGCTCGATGCCGGCGAGTTCGACCGCTTCGCTCACCATGGTGGCCACGTCGGCCGGCGTGCGGTTGGGTTCGCTGCGCTTCACGAAGGAGCGGATGCGCTGGATGATCTGGCCCGCGCGCTGCGCCTGCTTCGAGGTTTTTTCGAGCGCGGCGAGCAGGGCCTCGGTGTCGATCGACTGGCCCTTGATGCGCGACATCATCCCGTTGCAGTAGTTGGTGATGGCGGTCAGTGGCTGGTTGAGCTCGTGCGCCACGCTTGACGCCATTTCGCCCATCGTGATGAGGCGGCTTGCGGCCTGGGCCTTGTCGGCCTGCGCGGCGGCCTGCTCTTCGGCGTCGCGGCGCGGCGTGATGTCGGTGGCGATGACGAGCTGTGCCAGGCGGCCGTCGACCCAGGTCAGGTAGCGCGAACGCACTTCGAGCCACTTGCCGAGGTGGGGCACGAAGATTTCGTTGTTGGCAGTCTGCGCGGCGGTGAGCGTGTCGATGGGCAGGCCGGCATACGGGTCCACGTCGTCGAGGCCTTCGTCGTGTGCATTGGATGCGGGCACGCCCGCCTGCGCGACCATGCCCAAGTGCCCTACGGTGTCCGAGCCGAACCACAGGCGATACAGCTTGTTGGCGAACAGCAGTTCCTCGCTGCCGATGGGGGCGACCGACACCGCTGCGTCGAGCGCTTCCAGCACGGTGGTGAAGCGCTCGTAGGAGGCCGACAACTGCTCGCGGATGCGCGTGGGCTCGGTGATGTCGGTCATCGACGTCATCCAGCCGGTCTGGTGGCCGCGCGCGTCGATCAGTGGCGACACGTATAGCCGCGCGTTGAACACGCTGCCGTTCTTGCGCTTCACGCGCACCTGGAAGCCGCCGGGGAGGGCGCGGCCGTGCAGCTCTTCTTCAAGCCGCTCGTTCATCACCTCGCGGTCGGATTCGAGCCAGTAGGGAAAGGGCGGCGTCTGGCCGACCAGTTCTTCCTCGCTCCAGCCCGTCATGGCGCAGAAGGCGGCGTTCACGTAGGTGATGCGCCCTTGCAGATCGAGCACGCGCATGCCCGTGAGCATGGAGTTTTCCATTGCCCGGCGGAAATTGGTCTCGGCCACCAGCCGCTGCTGTGCCTGGAGCCGTCGCCGCGTGTGGCGCCAGGTGCCGATCAGCATCCAGCTCGTGAGCACGCTGAGAGCGCAGACCAGCCAGAACAGGCCGTTGCCGACCACGCCCTGCGAGGTGCGGTAGGCCTGCGCCCGCAGCACCAGCGCATTGCCCACGGGCGATACCGGCACTTCGTACTCGTTGGTTCGTTCGCTCCAGGGCAGCAGGCGCGTGCCGCTGTCTTTCAGGTTGGTGGTGTTGCCGGCGATCACATGGCCCTTGGCGTCGAGCAGCGACACCGCGTAGCGCGCCTGGACCTCGGACGGCATGCCGTAGCGCAGCAGCCCGTCGACCGAGAACTCGCCCAGCACCACGCCCGCGAACAGGCCCTGGTCGAAAAGGGGAATGTGCAACTGCAGCATCGCCGCTGGATCGCCTCCGGCCACAGGCTGCGAATACACCGGCTGGCGCAGTTCGCGCGCCAGCGCGTAGTTGCTCTCGATGTCGCCGGGGCGCAGCACATCGCCGATCAGGTGCTGCTGCGCCGGGTGCACGCTGGGCGCCGCATAGCCGGCCTTGAAGCGGCGGCGGTCGTCGATCCAGGTGATGGTCTGCAGTTCGGGGAACTGGCTCACCAGGGACTCGGCGCGGCTGGTGAATTCGACCGGGTCGATCTCGCGGTTAGAGGCATCGCGCGCGATGCGCATCAACTGCTCTTGCCGCTCCAGCAGCCGCAGCCGCATGCGCTGCTGGGCGTACTCGACGTCGCGGCGTACCGACTCCTGCTCGCGCTCGACTTCTTCAGTGCGCAGGTACCAGAAGGCGGAAACGATGGCGGCAAGAAACAACAGCACGGCCGCCATCGGCGCGAGCATGGCGACCGCGTCCTGCAGCACCGGCGTCTGCCGGCGCCACCACCTGCGCCACCAGGACAGGGGTGAGGCACTGCGGGCAACGGCCAGCGGGGAGGAAAGAGGCATCACCCGAGTTTAGGTGAAGCCCCTCTCGGAAGCGATGTGGGCTGCCGTGGGATGAGCTCGGTAGCGGTTGCGGGATGGTTGCCGTCCCGATCGGTGCATTGTCATAAATATCACATTAAGAAATCGTCACGCACTATTTGAAATCCCAATGTTTCTATGAGAAACTCCGCCGCGCTGATCCCATAGCGCACTAAATTACCGCCACAGCCCTAAAAGGAGAGACAAGCATGTCGGCAAATCCCGAGAACCTGTTCGGCTCGGCCGCAAACGATGCGGACGCCCAGGAAACCCGTGAATGGATGGATGCACTGTCCTCCGTCATCCAGAGCGAGGGTCCGGAGCGGGCCCACTTCCTTCTCGAGCAGCTGCTCGAGCATGCCCGCCAGAACACGGTCGACATGCCGTTCTCGGCCAACACCGGCTATGTCAACACCATCGAGCCTTCGCAGGAGGCTCGCAGCCCCGGCAATCTCGAGATCGAACAGCGCCTGCGCGCCTACATGCGCTGGAACGCAATGGCCATGGTGGTCAAGGCCAACCGCCACCATCCGGCCGAAGGCGGCGACCTGGGCGGCCACATCGGCTCCTTCGCGTCGCTGGCAAGCATGTTCGGCGCCGGTTTCAACCACTTCTGGCACGCCGAGAGCGAAAACCACGGCGGCGACCTGCTCTACATCCAGGGCCACGTTTCGCCCGGCATCTATGCCCGCGCCTACCTCGAAGGCCGCCTGTCCGAAGAGCAACTGCTCAACTTCCGCCAGGAAGTGGACGGCAAGGGCCTGTCGAGCTACCCGCACCCCAAGCTGATGCCGGAGTTCTGGCAGTTCCCCACCGTGTCGATGGGCCTGGGCCCGCTGATGGCGATTTACCAAGCGCGCTTCCTCAAGTACCTGCACGCACGCGGCATCGCCAACACCGAGAACCGCAAGGTGTGGGTGTTCTGCGGCGACGGTGAAATGGACGAAGTGGAATCGCTGGGCGCCATCGGCCTCGCGGCACGCGAGAACCTCGACAACCTGATCTTTGTCATCAACTGCAACCTGCAGCGCCTGGACGGCCCGGTGCGCGGTAACGGCAAGATCATCCAGGAGCTCGAAGGCGAGTTCCGCGGTGCCAACTGGAACGTCGTCAAGCTGATCTGGGGCAAGGGCTGGGACGCCCTGCTCGAGAAGGACCATGACGGCGCGCTGCGCAAGATCATGATGGAGTGCAACGACGGCGACTACCAGTCGTTCAAGGCCAACGACGGCGCCTACGTCCGCAAGAACTTCTTCGGCCGCGACCCGCGCACGCTGAAGATGGTCGAGCACCTGACCGACGATGAGGTCTGGAACCTCCAGCGCGGCGGCCACGACTCGCAGAAGGTGTTTGCCGCCTTCCACGCCGCCCAGAACCACACGGGCCAGCCCACGGTGCTGCTCGTCAAGACCGTCAAGGGCTTCGGCATGGGCAAGATCGGCGAGGGCAAGAACACGGTCCACCAGACCAAGAAGCTCAGCGACGAGGACATCAAGGCCTTCCGCGACCGCTTCAACATCCCGATTCCGGACAGCCAGATTGCCGAGCTGCCGTTCTACAAGCCGGCCGACGACACGCCGGAAATGCGTTACCTGCACGAGCGCCGCAAGGCCCTGGGCGGCTACCTGCCGCACCGCCGTGTCAAGGCCGACGAAAGCTTCACGGTGCCGTCGCTCGACACCTTCAAGGCAGTGATGGAGCCCACGGCCGAGGGCCGCGAGATCTCTACCACTCAGGCCTATGTGCGCTTCCTCACGCAACTGCTGCGCGACAAGGCGCTCGGCCCGCGCGTGGTGCCGATCCTCGTGGACGAGGCGCGCACCTTCGGCATGGAAGGCCTGTTCCGCCAGATCGGCATCTACAACCCGCACGGTCAGCAGTACACCCCGGTCGATAAAGACCAGGTCATGTACTACAAGGAAGACAAGGGCGGGCAGATCCTGCAGGAAGGCATCAACGAAGCCGGCGGCATGTCGAGCTGGATCGCGGCGGCAACGTCGTACAGCACGAACAACCGCATCATGGTGCCGTTCTACGTGTACTACTCGATGTTCGGCTTCCAGCGCATCGGCGACCTGGCCTGGGCGGCCGGCGACATGCAGGCGCGCGGCTTCCTGCTTGGCGGCACTTCGGGGCGCACCACGCTGAACGGCGAAGGCCTGCAGCACGAAGATGGTCACAGCCACATCCTGGCCAACACCATCCCGAACTGCGTGAGCTACGACCCGACCTTCGCGCACGAAGTCGGCGTCATCCTGCACCACGGCCTCAAGCGCATGGTCGAGAAGCAGGACAACGTCTACTACTACCTGACGCTGCTCAACGAGAACTACGCGATGCCCGGCCTGCAGCCCGGTACCGAAGAGCAGATCATCAAGGGCATGTACCTGTCGAAGCAGGGCCCAGCGCTCAAGGCCAAGGCCCCCACGGTGCAACTGCTGGGCAGCGGCACCATCCTGCGCGAAAGCTTCGCTGCGCAAGAGCTGCTCGAAAAGGACTGGGGCGTGTCGGCTTCCGTGTGGAGCTGCCCGAGCTTCAACGAGCTCACCCGCGACGGCCAGGATGCCGACCGCTGGAACCTGCTGCACCCGGACCAGACGCCGCGCGTGCCCTTCGTGGCCGAGCAGCTCGGGGCCTCGACCGGCCCGGTGGTCGCATCGACCGACTACATGAAGGCCTATGCCGAGCAGATCCGCCCTTTCATCCCGAAGGGCCGTACCTACAAGGTGCTCGGCACCGACGGCTTCGGCCGAAGCGACTTCCGCAACAAGCTGCGCGAGCACTTCGAGATCAACCGCCACTACATCGTGGTGGCCGCGCTCAAGGCGCTGAGCGAAGATGGCACCGTGCCGGTTGCCAAGGTGGTGGAAGCGATCAAGAAGTACGGCATCAATGTCGACAAGGTCAACCCGCTTTACGCTTGAACATCAACAACCAACGAACGAACGGCGCCTTACGGCGGGAGACAACGATATGGCAGCAGTGGAAGTGAAGGTGCCGGACATCGGCGATTTCGATGAAGTCGCGGTGATCGAGGTGCTCGTGAAGGTGGGCGACACGGTCAAGGCCGAACAGTCGCTCATCACGGTCGAATCGGACAAGGCGTCGATGGAAATCCCGTCGTCCACGGCCGGTGTGGTCAAGGAACTGAAGGTCGAAGTCGGCAGCAAGGTGAAGGAGGGCTCGGTGGTGCTCGTGCTCGAGGCCGAGGGAGCGGGTGCTGCTGCAGCGCCGGCCCCTGCGCCTGCAGCGGCCCCCGCAGCCGCCGCGCCTGCGCCGGCCGCCGCAGCTCCTGCTGCCGCCCCGGCAGCCTCGGGCCCGGTCGAGATCAAGGTGCCGGACATCGGCGATTTCAAGGACGTCGCCGTCATTGAAGTGCTTGTGAAGCCGGGCGACGCGATCAAGGTCGAACAGTCGCTGATCACGGTGGAGTCGGACAAGGCCTCGATGGAGATTCCGTCGTCGGCTGCCGGCGTGCTCAAGGAACTCAAGGTCAAGGTGGGCGACACGGTCAACATCGGTGACCTGATTGCCGTGCTCGAAGGTGCTGCGGGTGCTGCAGCCCCGGCGCCTGCGCAGGCTGCGGCTGCCGCACCGGCAACCGCAACCGCCAGCGCGCCCGCACCAGCCGCCGCATCGGCGACTGCTGCAGCCGCTCCGGCCCACCAGCCGACGGTCGCGCCCAGCGCCAGCCTGCCGCACGCCTCGCCCTCGGTGCGCAAGTTCGCCCGCGAACTCGGCGTGCCGCTCGAAGAGGTCAAGGGTTCCGGTCCCAAGGGCCGCATCACGCAGGAAGACGTCCAGAGCTTCACCAAGGCCGTGATGAGCGGCCAGGCCAGCACCAAGGCCTCGGCGGCCAAGGCGCCGGCAGGTGGCGGTGCCGACGGCGCGGCGCTGGGCCTGATCCCGTGGCCGAAGGTCGACTTCACCAAGTTCGGCGCGGTCGAGCGCAAGGACCTGTCGCGCATCAAGAAGCTCAGCGGCGCGAACCTGCACCGCAACTGGGTGATGATTCCGCACGTCACCAACAACGACGAAGCCGACATCACCGAGCTCGAAGCCTTCCGCGTTTCCACCAACAAGGAGAACGAGAAGTCGGGCGTCAAGGTCACGATGCTGGCCTTCGTGATCAAGGCGGTGGTTTCGGCACTGAAGAAGTTTCCCGACTTCAACGCCAGCCTCGACGGCGACCAGCTGGTCTACAAGCAGTACTTCCACATCGGCTTCGCGGCCGACACGCCCAACGGGCTCGTGGTGCCGGTGCTGAAAGATGCCGACAAGAAGGGCATCCTGCAGATCAGCGCCGAGATGGGCGAACTCGCCAAGAAGGCGCGCGACGGCAAGCTCGGCTCGGCCGACATGCAGGGCGGCTGCTTCTCGATCAGCTCGCTCGGCGGCATCGGCGGTACGCACTTCACGCCCATCATCAACGCTCCTGAAGTGGCCATCCTCGGCCTCTCCAAGGGCCAGATGAAGCCGGTGTGGGACGGCAAGCAGTTCGTGCCGCGTCTCACGCTGCCGCTGTCGCTGTCGTACGACCACCGCGTGATCGACGGCGCCCTGGCTGCGCGTTTCAACGCCTACCTGGGCCAGGTGCTCGCGGACTACCGTCGAATCCTGCTATGACCACCGTAGTGGCCGTCCGCAAAGGCGGCCAGGTCACGATGGCAGCCGATTCTCTGGTGACCTTCGGCGACACGCGGCTTTCGCACCGCGCCGAGGCGAACCAGAAGATCTTCACCGTCGAGGACGCGGCGGGGCAGAGCCTGTTCGCCGTGGCCGGCGCCGCCGCGCACTTCCTGGTGCTGCAGCACGCGCTGGCCGCGCAGGAGCGCGAGAAACTGCTGTTCGGCAGCAAGCACGAGATCTTCCGCACCTTCACGATGTTGCATCCGGTGCTGAAGGACACGTTCTTCATGCAGACCAAGGAAGACGAGCACGAGCCCTACGAGTCGAGCCAGTTCACGATGCTGATGGCCAACCAGAGCGGCATCTACGGCATCTACAGCTACCGCGAGGTGTTCGAGTTCAAGGAGTTCTGGGCCATAGGCTCGGGACGCAGCTTCGCACTCGGCGCCATGCACGCGGCCTATGACATCAAGTCGCGCAGCTCGCGCGACGTGGCGGAGGCAGGCATTGCCGCCGCCTGCGAATTCGATCGCAATTCGGCCCCACCGGTCGACGTTCTCACACTCAAACTGAAAGTGTCCAAATGAGCGAACAACAAATCAAGGTGCCCGATATCGGCGACTTCGACGAAGTCGCGGTGATCGAGGTGCTGGTCAATGTCGGAGACACGGTCAAGGCCGAACAGTCGCTGATCACGGTCGAATCGGACAAGGCCTCGATGGAGATTCCGTCGTCCGCTGCCGGCGTGGTGAAGGCGCTGGCCGTGAAGGTGGGCGACAAGGTCAAGGAAGGCTCGGTCGTGCTGACGCTGGAGGTGAGCGGCGCCGCGGCGCCCGCTCCCGCAGCGGCGGCGCCTGCGCCAGCGGCTGCAGCCCCGGCACCGAAGGCGGCTGCGCCGGCTCCGGTATCGGCACCCGTGGCATCCACCTACGGCGGCAAGGTCGACGTCGAGTGCGACGTGATCGTGCTCGGCGCAGGCCCTGGTGGCTATTCGGCCGCTTTCCGCGCGGCCGACCTCGGCTTGAAGGTGGTGCTGATCGAGCGCTACGCCACTCTCGGCGGCGTGTGCCTGAACGTCGGTTGCATCCCGTCGAAGGCGCTGCTGCACGTGGCTTCCGTCATGGACGAGGTCAAGCACTTCGCCGATCTCGGTGTGAGCTTTGCCGCGCCCACGGTCGACCGCGCCAAGCTGCTCGGCCACAAGAACAAGGTGGTGGGCAAGCTCACCGGCGGCCTCACGGCCATGGCCAAGATGCGCAAGGTGACGGTGCTGCGCGGCGTCGGCAACTTCATCGACCCGTACCACATCGAGGTCGAGGAAACCTCCGGCACCAGTTGGGACACCACGGGCAGCAAGCAGACCGTCAAGTTCCGCAACGCGATCATTGCGGCCGGCTCGCAGTCGGTGAGCCTGCCCTTCATGCCGAAGGACCCGCGCGTGGTCGACTCGACCGGCGCGCTCGAGATGGGCACCGACCCCAAGCGCATGCTGGTGCTGGGCGGCGGCATCATCGGCCTCGAAATGGGCACGGTGTATTCCACGCTGGGGGCGCGCCTGGACGTGGTCGAAATGCTCGACGGCCTCATGCAGGGCGCCGACCGCGACCTCGTGAAGGTCTGGCAGAAGATGAACGCGCCGCGCTTCGACAACATCATGCTCAAGACCAAGACGGTCGGCGCCGAGGCCACGAAGGAGGGCATCAAGGTCACCTTCGAGGGCGAGCAGGCGCCGAAGGAGCCGCAGGTGTACGACCTGGTGCTGCAGGCCGTGGGCCGCAGCCCCAACGGCAAGAAGATCGGTGCCGAGAAGGCCGGCGTGGCCGTGAGCGACCGCGGCTTCATTCCGGTCGACATCCAGATGCGTACCAACGTGCCCCACATCTTCGCCATCGGCGACATCGTGGGTCAGCCCATGCTGGCGCACAAGGCGGTACATGAGGCGCATGTGGCGGCCGAAGTCATCGCTGGCGAGCAGAAGGGCGACAAGGAGCTTTCCAGCGCCGCCTTCAACGCCCGCGTGATCCCGAGCGTGGCCTACACCGACCCCGAGGTGGCGTGGGTGGGCCTCACCGAAGACCAGGCGAAGGCCGAAGGCATCAAGGTCAAGAAGGGCCACTTCCCGTGGACTGCTTCGGGCCGCGCCATCGCCAACGGCCGTGACGAAGGCTTCACCAAGCTGCTGTTCGATGCCGAGACGCATCGCATCCTTGGCGGCGGCATCGTCGGCACGCATGCCGGCGACATGATCGGAGAGATCGCGCTGGCCATCGAGATGGGCGCGGACGAGATCGACATCGGCAAGACCATCCACCCGCATCCGACGCTTGGCGAAAGCATTGGCATGGCGGCGGAAGTGGCGCACGGTACCTGTACCGATCTGCCGCCTGCGAAGAAGAGCTGACAAGACAGAAGGGCGCTGCTGATCGAGCGCCCATGAAAAATCCCGCCGAGGCGGGATTTTTTTCGTTCTGAATTCGGAGGGAGGCTCAGTTGCCGGTATTGGCGACGGCCGCAGCCTTCACTTCATCCGTCGGGCCGCCGAGCACGCGGCGGGCGCCGTCGAAGCGGCGTTGCCAGTAGCTGCCGTTCATGTCTTCCACGCGAACCTGGGCGCCGGAGCGGGGCGAGTGGATGAACTTGCCTTCACCGACATAGATGCCGACATGGCTGAAGGCGCGGCGCATGGTGTTGAAGAACACGAGGTCACCGGGCTTGAGCTGGCTGGCATCGATCTTCTCGGTGGCGGCGGCTTGCTCTTCGGCGCGGCGCGGGAGCATGTGGCCGACCGTCTGGTTGTACATGGCACGGACGAAGCCGCTGCAATCGAAACCCGATTCGGCGGTGTTGCCGCCGCGGCGATAGGGGACGCCCAAGAAACCGATGGCGGTCACCACCAGGTCGGAGGTGCGCTCCGTGACGGTTTGGCGAACCTGCTTGAGCTGCCCGATGATGCCCTTGTCGGCGAGCATTCGTGCCAACTCGTCATCGGTTTTTTCCTGTTGGGGGGCCGCATGGACAGCGACGGCAAATAGGAGGGACGCGGGTAGGACGAAAAAACGCATGGCGCGTAGGATATTGATGACGCGCGGTTATGTCAATTTAATCAGAATTAGCGAATGCATCTGTAAGTCATTGATTTACATGAAAAATTTTGATCCGGCCGAAGAAAAAATGTAACGGTGGACGTTTATTGCCCATAAGTGGTTGACCGCGAATGGGCCCTCGGACTTCGGGTGAACAGGCGGTCGGGCTGGATTCGGTCGCTATTTCTCGCCAAGATCGCCGAAACTACCCGGAAAAGTCATGAACTTGCAGATCCAGCCGTCCTTTTCTCTTGTTTGCCGCTTTGCAGCGGTTGCCGCGCTGGGTTTTTGTGTCAATGCGATGGCGCAGATGCGCCCCGAAACGGTGGCTACGGGCCTGGAAAACCCTTGGGGCGTCGCCTTTCTGCCGGGCGGTCGATTCGTGGTGACGGAGCGGCCGGGCCGTCTGCGACTGATCGGTGCCGACGGGAAAATCGGCGCACCCATCGCAGGTTTGCCTCCCATCGCGGCGGGCGGCCAAGGCGGTTTGCTCGACGTGCTGGCTGACTCGGGCTTCGAGAAAAACCGCACGCTGTACTTTTGCTTCTCCGAACCCGATGCGGGCGGCTCAGCCAACAGCACGGCGCTGGCCCGCGCCAATCTGTCGGCCGACGGCACGAAGCTCGAAGACCTGAAGATCATCTTCAGCCAGCAGCCCAAGGTGGCGAGCCGCAATCATTTCGGCTGCCGCATCGTCGAGGCGCGCGACGGCACGCTGTTCCTCACGCTCGGTGACCGTTTCAGCCGCAAGGAAGATGCGCAGAAGCTCGACAACCACCTTGGCAAGATCGTGCGCATCGGCAAGGACGGCGCGGTGCCTAAGGACAACCCCTTCGTTGGCGAGGCGGGTGCATTGCCAGAGATCTGGAGCTACGGCCACCGCAACGGGCAGGGCGCCACGCTCGCGCCCGACGGCCGCCTCTGGATGACCGAGCACGGCCCGCAAGGCGGCGACGAAATCAATATCCCGCAGGCCGGCCGCAACTACGGCTGGCCCGTGATCACCTACGGCGAGAACTACGGCGGCGGCAAGATCGGCGACGGCATCACCGCCAAAGACGGCATGGAGCAGCCGCTGCACTACTGGGTGCCGTCGATCGCACCGTCCGGCATGGCGTTTCTGACCAGCGACCGATATGGCGCGGGCTGGAAGGGCAATCTGTTCGTGGGTTCGCTCAAGTTCGGCTACCTCGACCGCATCGAATTGAAGGGCGGCAAGGTAGTGGCCGAGCACAAGCTGCTGGCCGAGGGCCGTGCCCGCATCCGCGACGTGAAGCAGGGGCCCGACGGATTGCTCTACGTGCTGACCGACGAGGCGGATGGCAAGCTGCTGCGCCTGCGGCCGAATTGAAGCGCGGCGCCGTCAGCTGGGGCAACCGGGCAGCGGCAGGGTCGGCAGCATGCGGCGCCAGAGGCGAGTCCATTCGGGCCAGTCGTGGCCGCCCTCGGTCGTGAATGCGCGTTCGGCCGGCAGCACTTCCGCAAGCAAGCGGTTGCTGAAGGCAAAGCGGTCGTCGACGCCATAGCCGAGATAGAGCGGCGGCCGGGCGCCCGCCGTGTTCGTGAATCCCGCATAGCCGCGCAGCCATTGCCAGAGCTGTGTTTCGTTGGGCGTGCGGGGCGGGCGCTCGGCCGGATCGACAAGCGGTCCGTTCCACTTGGCAAGGCCGCCGGCATTGGCGATATCGGTGCCAAGCGTGCGCTCGCCGAGGTAGGGCGCGAGCGTCACCAGCCCCGCGAGTTCGCCCGGGTGCGTCTGCGCATAGAGCATTCCGCCGAAGCCGCCGAGGGAAATTCCGACGAACCAGATGTGCTTGTAGCCGTGGTTGCGCGCCGGCGCCATCACGTCGGCGCTCAAGCGATCGAGGATGGTCTTGTTGTTGTAGTAGCCGAGATGCGCGTCGACCAGCATCACGTCCGCCGCGATGCGGTTGTCGCGGACGGCGCGGACGAAGCCTTCGCGCTCGAACTCGTTGGGCGTCGAGTACGCGCCGGGAAGCATCACCAGCAGCGTGTCGACATCGCTGCGCGCACAGCTGCTTTTTTCGAGCGAGGTCGCCATCGGCACCGTGGCCTTGCGCACGCCGCCGCAGGCCACGACGAGCAGCGCGGCACCCACGCCCAGCGCTGCGAGGCACAGCCGCTTCGAGAAGATCTTCATCCGCCTGAGTCTAGGCGCGCCGCGATGCCGGCAGATCGACCATCACGGGTTGCCCGGGCGTGGTGCAGCCGGTGTCGCAGCATTTGCCGGGCTGGCGGTTGCGGGTGATGGCACGGCCCGGGTCGTGCGGCGCGGCGGCGGGCGAGCCGTCGGCCGCGATGCCGCGTTCGAGGATGCGTTCGACCAACTCGACCTTGGAGCCGACAGGGTAGTTGCGCCAGATTTCCTGCTTCATCGCTGCGGGCGAACCGCCGCCGTGCAGGCTGATCACGCTGTACCAGCCGCCCTGGTAGCCAGCCGTCAGGTCTTCGATGAAGCGGGCTGTTTCGATGCGCTGCTCGTAGGGAATGGCCGGGTTGGCCCGCAGCACGTCCGAAAGGCGGGCGGCGGTCTCGGGGTTGTGATCCTCGTCGGGGCCGGGGAGGGTGACGATCAGGCCGCCGCTCACGTAGTGTGCGATGCGGTGCATGTCGTAGATCTTCGTGGCCAGCAGCAGCTTGCCGATGTTGCTGAATACCGGGTCGGGCATGAAGACGTCGCAGTGCTCGTCGGCCTTGCCGTAGACGCTGGCCGCCACGCCGCAGGCGAAGAAACTCTCGGTGATGGTGATGAGCTCGACCATCTGCTCGCGCAGGTGGCTTTCCTTGCCCGGGTCGAAGCCGTTGGCCTCGCACATCAGTGCGCCGGCGCCGATCAGCAGGTCGCCGAAGCCGGCGCGGGCGCCGATGCAGCTGTGGCGGTGGTGCGTGGCGTAGCTGTAGGTCAGGTGGCCGGAGTGCTCCCATTCGCCGGCGTAGAACACGCGCTCCCACGGCACGAAGACCCTGTCGAACATGCACACGCCGGTGCTTTGGCCGTACTTGCGGCTGAAAAGCGCATCGCCGTGCTCGAGCTTTTCACCGGGCCGGCCGGCTGGCCGGGCGACGATGGTGAGGCCGGGCGCGTCCAGCGGCACGGCGCAGCAGACGGCGAAATCTGCGTCTTCCTTGCCCATGTTGCGGCAGGGCATGACCAACAGTTCGTGCACATAGGGCGCGCCGGTCACGATGGCCTTGGTGCCCGAGATGACGATGCCGCGTGCGTTGCGCTCCACCACGTGCAGGTAGCTGTCGACGTTGGCCTGCTCGTGCGGCCGGCGGCTGCGGTCGCCCTTGGCGTCGGTCATGGCAACGCCCAGCGTCAGGTCCTGGTCCTGCACGCGGTGCAGGTAGTCGTGGAAGCGGGCGGTGTGCTCGGTGCTGCCGCGGGCGTCGTCGATGCGGGCCGACACCTGGGCGATGGCATTGAGCGCATCGTGCGTCAGGTAGCGCTGGGCGCAGCCCGTTTCCTGGCAGACCAGCCGCACGGCCTCGAGCTTGTTGAGCAGGTCACTGGAGCCCGTGTTGATGTGGGACAGCCGGTTGACCCGCTTGCCGCTGGTGTGCTGCACGGCGGTCATCAGCGGCGCGTATTCCTTCTTCAGGGCGTAGTCGTAGGTGAGGGCGATGGCATTGATGCCGGGCTGGAAGGCCGGTTCGTCGGCCACGCTGTCGACGCGGCGGCCGTCGACGAAGACGTTGGGGGTGTAGCGGCGCAGCGACTCGCGGTAGTCGGTGCCGGACATGAGGGTGGCGCTGGGGAGCGGGGCGTTCATCGTGCTTGTCTCCTGGGTTTTGGCTCAAATTTAAACATCGTTCAATTTTTCAATCAACGATTAAAAAATTGGAGCTGTGATCAATTCAAGGGCTATAGTCCCGCCCATGCACGCCAAGCTCCAACGCCGCCAGGCGCTCACCGACGCCCGCCGCACGCTCGTGCTCGACGCCGCTCGCGCGGTCTTCCTGGAGGCCGGCATCGAAGGTGCGAGCATTCGCGAAATTGCCCGCAAGGCCGGCTACACGCCGGGCGCGATCTATTCGTACTTCGAGAGCAAGGAGGCGATCTACGCGGCCTTGCTCGGCGAGTCGATACAGCGCTTGCAGGCGGCCGTGGCCGATGCCCCCGTGGCGCCGGACAGCCCCGCCCAGACGCTCGCCGCCAAGGCCCAGGCGTGGTTCGACTTCTATGCCGCGAACCCGCGCGAGCTCGACCTGGGCTTCTATCTGGTGCAGGGCATGCGCCCGCGCGGCCTGACCAGCGAGCTCGATCACGAACTGAATGACCATCTCTACCAGGCCTTGCGCCCGTGCGAAGAAGCGCTGCAGGCGATGGGGCTCGATGCGGACAACGCCCTGCGGGAAAATACTTCGCTGTTCGCGCACGGCGTCGGCCTGCTGCTGATGCAGCACACCGGGCGCATCCGCATGTTCAGGCAGTCGGCCGATGCGCTGTTCAAAGCCTACGTGGCGCAACTCGTGCAACGCGTCGATGGCGGCCCGCGCCAAGCCGGTCTTTTCGGTGGTACGGTTCAGCCCAATTCAACCGATACCTGAAAGAAACTGTTCATGCTGCTCGACGCCTCGCAATCCCAACTCGTTCTGGTCGACTACCAGGCGCGGCTGATGCCGGCGATCTTCGAGGGGGAGGCGGTCGCGCAGAACGCAGTGCGGCTCGGCAAGATGGCGCGGCTGTTCCAGGTGCCGGTGTTCGGCACCGAGCACAACCCATCCAGCCTGGGCGAGAACCTGCCCGACATCCGCGCGCTGTGCCAGCGCACCCTGTCGAAGATGCACTTCAGCGGCGTGGAGGAAGGCCTCGGAGAGTGGCTGCGCGTGCCGGCCAAGGCGCCGCAGGGCAATGCACGCAGCCTGCCCAAGCATCTGCAGAAGCCCGCTGCCGCGGCCGAGGAGCGCAACAGCATCGTGATCGCCGGCTGCGAAGCCCATGTCTGCCTGCTGCAGACCGCGCTCGACCTGCTGGAAGACGAATTTGAAGTCTGGGTCGTTACTGATGCCTGCAGTTCGCGCACCGAGCGCAACCGTGACGCCGCCTTCGACCGGCTGGCCGGCGCCGGTGCTGAGCTCGTGACGACCGAGATGGTCGGCTTCGAGTGGCTGCGTACGGCGGAGCACCCCGCATTTCCTGAACTGCTTTCGCTCGTCCGGTAATCGGACCGCAGGCCCTGCAGCCTGCGCGGCAGGGCTCGGCCGGATTGTTCCGGCCGTCAGCTTGCTGCAAGATCGGTCTCCATAATTATGAATTCAGTTTTGGCGCTGCCGCCGGAACGGAATAAATAACAGGAGACAAATCAAGATGAGCCGCTACGAAGAGTTCTATCGCCAATCCGTCGATGCGCCCGAGGCCTTCTGGGCCGAGCAGGCGAAGCTGATCGACTGGCAGGCGCCCGCGCAACAGATCCTCGACGCCAGCCAGCCGCCGTTCGCGCGCTGGTTCGTGGGCGGCACGACCAATCTTTGCCACAACGCCATCGACCGTCATCTGGCGGCACGAGGCGACCAGCCCGCGCTGATCTTCGTTTCCACCGAAACCGGCGTCGAGAAGAGCTACAGCTTTACTGAGCTGCACGCCGAGGTGCAGCGCACTGCCGCCAGCCTTGTCGAGCTGGGTGTGGGCAAGGGCGACCGCGTGCTCATCTACATGCCGATGATTCCGGAAGCCGCCTTTGCCATGCTGGCCTGCGCGCGCATCGGCGCGATCCACTGCGTGGTGTTCGGCGGCTTCGCGAGCGGCTCGCTGGCCACGCGCATCGAAGACGCCGAGCCCAAGGTGATCGTGAGCGCCGATGCCGGCTCGCGCGGCGGCAAGGTCATCGCATACAAGCCGCTGCTCGACGACGCGATCCGGCTGTCGAGGCACAAGCCTTCGGCGGTGCTGCTGACCGACCGCGGTCTCGCGCCGATGGAACTGACGGCGGGTCGTGACCATCTCGCCGCCGAACTGCGGCAGAAGCACATCGATGCCAAGGTGCCTTGCACGTGGCTCGCCTCGACCGACATCAGCTACACCATCTACACGAGCGGCACGACCGGCAAGCCCAAGGGCGTGCAGCGCGACGTGGGCGGCTATGCGGTCGCGCTGGCTGCGAGCATGAAGCACATCTTCGATGGCCGGCCCGGGGAAACCTACTTCTCCACCAGCGACATCGGCTGGGTGGTGGGCCATAGCTACATCGTCTACGGCCCGCTGATCGCCGGCATGGCGACCATCATGTACGAAGGCCTGCCGACGCAGGGCATCGAACGGCAGCCCGATGGCGGCATCTGGTGGCGCCTTGTCGAGAAGTACAAGGTCACGGTGATGTTCAGCGCGCCCACGGCCGTGCGCGTGCTCAAGAAGCAGGATCCGGCACTGCTGAAAAAATACGACCTGTCGACACTGCGCGCGCTGTTCCTGGCCGGCGAGCCGCTCGACGAGCCGACCGCCCGCTGGATCAGCGAGGGCCTGGGCGTGCCGATCATCGACAACTACTGGCAGACCGAATCGGGCTGGCCGATGATCACGATCGCCAACGGGGTGGAGGCCAAGGCCAGCAAGTTCGGCAGCCCGGGCGTGCCGATGTACGGCTACAGCATCAAGATCCTGCACGAGTCGACGGGCGAAGAGCTGACCGGCGCGAACGAGAAGGGCGTGGTCGTGGTCGAGGGGCCGACCCCGCCGGGCTTCATGCAGACCGTGTGGAAGGACGACGCGCGCTTCGTCAATACGTACTGGAAAAGCGTGCCCGGCAAGATGGTTTATTCGACCTTCGATTGGGGCATTCGCGACGAGGATGGCTATTTCTACATCCTCGGGCGCACCGACGACGTGATCAACGTGGCGGGCCATCGCCTTGGCACGCGCGAGATCGAGGAAAGCATTTCGGGCCATTCCAACGTGGCCGAAGTGGCGGTGGTCGGCGTGGCCGATGCCCTGAAGGGGCAGGTCGCGATGGCCTTCGTGGTCCCCAGGGACGGCAAGGCCGTGATTGACGCCGACGTGGCACTCAAGCTCGAAGGCGAGATCATGAAAGTAGTCGCCGACCAGCTCGGCGCCCTGGCGCGGCCGGCCCGCGTGCGCTTCGTCAGCGGCCTGCCCAAGACCCGCAGCGGCAAGTTGCTGCGCCGCGCCATCCAGGCCGTGTGCGAGCAGCGCGACCCCGGCGACCTGACCACCATCGACGACCCCGCCACGCTGCAGCAGATCAAACAGTTACTTTCTTCGGGCTGAGTGAGCAGGGCAGGGGGTTGCGAAGCCCCGTTGAACCGTCATATGGTTGACGTGGCACAATGCCAAGGTACTCAGGCCCTTCCCCAGCCACAGTCGCATCCGCCAATCGGTTCAGCCGTGTCGCGGAAGGTTTCTTAACCAGCTAGTGCTTCCTTCAGGGAAGCGAAGGTCAGCGGATCATGAGCGATTCATCGACGCCATCGGCGTATACCGCCTATCAAGGCAACACGTACCTCTTCGGCGGCAATGCGCCCTATGTCGAGGAGATGTACGAGAACTACCTCTCCAACCCCGGCAGCGTGCCTGACAACTGGCGTTCGTATTTCGACGCGTTGCAGAACGTTCCCGCCGCCGACGGCACCAACACCCGCGATGTCCCGCACCTGCCGGTCATCAACGCTTTCGCCGAACGCGCGAAGCAGGGCACGACCAAGGTCGTGCAGGCCAGCGGCGCCGATTCCGAACTCGGCCGCAAGCGCACTTCCGTCCAGCAGCTGATTGCCGCCTACCGCAACGTCGGCGCCCGCTGGGCCGACCTCGACCCGCTCAAGCGCGCCGAGCGTCCCGCCATTCCGGAACTCGAGCCCTCGTTCTACGGCTTCACCGACGCCGACCTCGAGACGGTGTTCAACACCAGCAACACCTTCTTCGGCAAGGAGACCATGTCGCTGCGCGACCTGCTCAACGCCTTGCGCGAAACGTACTGCGGCACGATGGGCGCCGAGTACATGTACACCACCGACCAGAACCACAAGCGCTGGTGGCAGCAGCGGCTCGAAAGCGCCCGCACCAACCCCAAGCTGAGCGCCGAGCAGAAGAAGCATGTGCTCAACCGCCTGACCGCGGCAGAAGGCCTCGAGCGCTTCCTGCACACCAAGTACGTCGGCCAGAAGCGCTTCTCGCTCGAAGGCGGCGAGAGCTTCATCGTCGCCATGGACGAGCTGATCAACCAGGCCGGCGTCAAGGGCGTGCAGGAAATCGTGATCGGCATGGCCCACCGCGGCCGCCTGAACGTGCTGGTCAACTCGCTCGGCAAGATGCCGGCCGACCTGTTCGCCGAGTTCGACCACACCGCCCCCGAAGACCTGCCCAGCGGCGACGTCAAGTACCACCAGGGCTTCAGCTCGGACGTGACCACCCCCGGCGGCCCGGTGCACCTGAGCCTCGCGTTCAACCCCTCGCACCTTGAAATCGTGAACCCCGTGGTCGAAGGCTCGGTGCGCGCCCGCATGGACCGCCGCGGCGACCCGCTGGGCAAGCAGGTGCTGCCCGTGATCGTGCACGGCGACGCCGCCTTCGCAGGCCAGGGCGTCGTGATGGAAACGCTGGCGCTGGCCGAAACCCGTGGCTACTCCACCGGCGGCACGGTGCACATCGTCATCAACAACCAGATCGGCTTCACCACCAGCGACCCGCGCGACAGCCGCTCGACGCTGTACTGCTCGGACATCGTCAAGATGATCGAAGCGCCGGTGCTGCACGTGAACGGCGACGATCCCGAAGCCGTGGTGCTCGCCACCCAGATCGCGCTCGACTTCCGCATGGAGTTCCAGAAGGACGTGGTCGTCGACATCATCTGCTTCCGCAAGCTGGGCCACAACGAGCAGGACACCCCCTCGCTCACGCAGCCGCTGATGTACAAGAAGATCGCCCAGCACCCCGGCACGCGCAAGCTGTACGCCGACAAGCTGGCCGCTCAAGGCCTGGGCGACACGCTCGGCGACGACATGGTCAAGGCGCAGCGCGCCGCCTTCGACGAAGGCAAGAACACCGTCGACCCCGTCCTCACCAACTTCAAGAGCAAGTACGCCGTCGACTGGAGCCCGTACCTCAACAAGAAGTGGACCGACGCCGGCGATACCGCCATCCCGTCCACCGAATGGAAGCGCCTGGCCGAGAAGATCACCACCGTGCCGCAAGGCTTCACGGTGCATCCGCTCGTGAAGAAGGTGCTGGACGACCGCGCAGCCATGGGCCGCGGCGACGTCAACGTCGACTGGGGCATGGGCGAGCACATGGCCTTCGCCTCGCTGGTGGCCAGCGGCTACCCGGTGCGCCTGTCGGGTGAAGACTCGGGCCGCGGCACGTTCACGCACCGCCACGCCGTGCTGCACGACCAGAACCGCGAGAAGTTCGACACCGGCACCTACACGCCGCTGCAGAACGTGGCCGACAACCAGGCTCCGTTCGTCGTGATCGACTCGATCCTGTCGGAAGAAGCCGTGCTCGCGTTCGAATACGGCTACGCCTCGAACGACCCGAACACGCTCGTCATCTGGGAAGCCCAGTTCGGCGACTTCGTGAACGGCGCGCAAGTGGTGATCGACCAGTTCATCGCCTCGGGCGAAGTGAAGTGGGGCCGCGTCAACGGCATCACGATGATGCTGCCGCACGGCTACGAAGGCCAGGGCCCCGAGCACAGCTCGGCACGCCTGGAGCGCTTCATGCAACTGAGCGCCGACACCAACATGCAGGTGGTGCAGCCGACCACGGCCAGCCAGATCTTCCACGTGTTGCGCCGCCAGATGGTGCGCAACCTGCGCAAGCCGCTGATCATCATGACGCCGAAGTCGCTGTTGCGTAACAAGGACGCGACCTCGCCGCTGTCCGAGTTCACCAAGGGCAGCTTCCAGACCGTCATTCCCGACAGCAAGGGCCTGAAGGCCGAGAAGGTCAAGCGCCTGATCGCCTGCTCGGGCAAGGTGTACTACGACCTGGCCAAGAAGCGCGAAGAACGTGGCGACGAAGACGTGGCGATCATCCGCGTCGAGCAGCTCTATCCGTTCCCGCACAAGGCTTTCGCCGCCGAGATCAAGAAGTACCCCAACCTCGTCGACGTGGTCTGGTGCCAGGACGAGCCGCAGAACCAGGGCGCCTGGTTCTTCGTGCAGCACTACATCCACGAAAACATGCAGGACGGCCAGAAGCTCGGCTACTCCGGCCGTGCCGCTTCGGCATCGCCGGCGGTGGGCTACTCGCACCTGCACCAGGAACAGCAGAAGGCGCTCGTCGATGGCGCGTTTGGCAAGCTCAAGGGCTTCGTGCTGACCAAGTAAAACCAGTTTCCTTTCACACGAATACCCTGAAGAACAAAACGGAGCTCACTCCAAATGTCTATCGTAGAAGTCAAAGTCCCCCAGCTTTCCGAATCCGTGGCCGAAGCCACCATGCTCACGTGGAAGAAGAAGGCCGGCGAAGCCGTCGCCGTCGATGAAATCCTGATCGAGATCGAGACCGACAAGGTCGTGCTCGAAGTGCCCGCCCCTTCGGCTGGCGTGCTGGCTGAAATCGTGCAGCCCGATGGCGCCACCGTGGTGGCCGATCAGCTGATCGCCAAGATCGACACCGAAGGCAAGGCTTCGGCTGGCGCCCCGGCGGCAGCGCCCGCAGCAGCAGCTCCGGCTGCCGCTACGCCTGCCCCGGCAGCAGCTGCTGCCGCCACCGGCGGTTCGAAGTCCGACGTGGCCATGCCCGCCGCAGCCAAGCTGCTGGCCGACAACAACCTGAAGACCAGCGACGTTGCCGGCACCGGCAAGGACGGCCGCGTCACCAAGGGCGACGTGCTCGGCGCGGTTGCCTCGGGCGCCAAGCCTGCCGCGGCTGCCGCCACCATCGCGGCACCGGCCGCCAAGCCGGCTCTGCCGCAAGTTGCTGCACCGACTGGCGCGCCCGACCTGGGCGAGCGTCCGGAACAGCGCGTGCCGATGAGCCGCCTGCGCGCCCGCATCGCCGAGCGCCTGCTGCAATCGCAGTCGACCAACGCCATCTTGACCACGTTCAACGAAGTCAACATGGCGCCCGTCATGGAGCTGCGCAAGCGCTTCCAGGACAACTTCACCAAGGAACACGGCGTGAAGCTCGGCTTCATGAGCTTCTTCGTGAAGGCCGCTGTGCATGCGCTGAAGAAGTACCCGGTGATCAACGCCTCGGTCGACGGCAACGACATCCTGTACCACGGCTACTTCGACATCGGCATTGCCGTCGGTTCGCCGCGCGGCCTGGTGGTGCCGATCCTGCGCAACGCCGACCAGATGAGCTTTGCCGACATCGAGAAGAAGATCGCCGAGTTCGGCAAGAAGGCGCAAGACGGCAAGCTGGGCATCGAAGACATGACCGGTGGCACGTTCTCCATCTCGAACGGCGGCACCTTCGGCTCGATGCTCTCGACCCCGATCATCAACCCGCCCCAGTCGGCCATCCTCGGCGTGCACGCCACCAAGGACCGCGCCGTGGTTGAAAACGGCCAGATCGTGATCCGTCCGATGAACTACCTCGCCATGAGCTATGACCACCGCATCATCGACGGCCGCGAAGCCGTGCTGGGCCTGGTTGCCATGAAGGAAGCGCTGGAAGACCCGTCGCGCCTGCTGTTCGACATCTGAGGAGAAAGAACCAGATGGCAAACAAGCAATTCGACGTCGTCGTCATCGGCGGCGGCCCCGGCGGCTACATCGCGGCCATTCGCGCCGCGCAACTCGGCTTCAACGTGGCCTGCATCGACGAGTGGAAGAACGGCAAGGGCGGCCCCGCACCGGGCGGCACCTGCACCAACGTCGGCTGCATCCCATCGAAGGCGCTGCTGCAATCGTCGGAGCATTTCGACCAGGCCGGCCATCACTTTGCCGACCACGGTATCAAGGTCGAAGGCCTGGGCCTCGACCTCGACAAGATGCTGGCCCGCAAGGACCAGGTCGTGAAGCAGAACAACGACGGCATCCTGTACCTGTTCAAGAAGAACAAGATCACGTTCTTCCATGGCCGTGGCTCGTTCGTGAAGACCGACGAAGCCGGCTATGAGATCAAGGTGGCGGGCGCCGCCGAAGAGTCGATCAGCGGCAAGCACATCATCGTGGCCACGGGCTCCAACGCCCGCGCACTGCCCGGTGCGCCGTTCGACGAGGAGAACATCCTCTCGAACGACGGCGCGCTGCGCATCGGCGCGGTGCCGAAGAAGCTGGGCCTGATCGGCTCGGGCGTCATCGGCCTCGAAATGGGTTCGGTGTGGCGTCGCCTCGGCGCGGAAGTCACGGTGCTCGAAGCACTGCCGACCTTCCTGGGCGCGGTGGACGAGCAGATCGCCAAGGAAGCCAAGAAGGCCTTCGACAAGCAGAAGCTCAAGATCGAACTCGGCGTGAAGGTCGGCGAGATCAAGTCGTCGAAGAAGGGCGTGAGCGTTGCGTGGACCAATGCCAAGGGCGAAGCCCAGACGCTGGAAGTCGACAAGCTGATCGTGTCGATCGGCCGCGTGCCCAACACCATCGGCCTGAACGCCGAAGCCGTGGGCCTGAAGCTCGACGAGCGCGGCGCCATTGCCGTGGACGACGAGTGCAAGACGAGCCTGCCCAACGTCTGGGCCATCGGCGACGTGGTGCGCGGCCCGATGCTGGCGCACAAGGCCGAGGAAGAGGGCGTTGCCGTTGCGGAGCGCATTGCGGGCCAGCACGGTCACGTCAACTTCAACACGATCCCGTGGGTGATCTACACCAACCCCGAGATCGCGTGGGTCGGCCAGACCGAGCAGCAGCTCAAGGCCGCGGGCCGCGCCTACAAGGCCGGCACCTTCCCGTTCCTCGCGAACGGCCGCGCGCGCGCGCTGGGCGACACGACCGGCATGGTCAAGTTCCTGGCCGATGCTGCCACCGACGAGATCCTGGGCGTGCACATCGTGGGCCCGCAGGCCAGCGAGCTGATCTCCGAAGCCGTCGTGGCGATGGAGTTCAAGGCCAGCGCCGAAGACATCGCGCGCATCTGCCACGCTCACCCGTCGCTGTCGGAAGCAACGAAGGAAGCGGCACTCGCCGTGGACAAGCGCACGCTGAACTTCTGATCTCGCGATCTTTCTTTTGACCAGCGTCAAACAGGCCTATGAGGCGGAACTCGCAGCGCGCGGGTTCCACAGCGATCCAGCGCAACTGCACGCCGTGGAGGCGCTGGATCGCTGCGCCAACGAATGGGCCGAGTACAAGGCCCAGCGCTCGAATGCGCTGAAGAAGTTCATCAACCGGCCAGAGCTTCCGCGCGGCGTCTACATGTACGGTGGCGTCGGGCGAGGCAAGAGCTTCCTGATGGACCTGTTCTTCAACGCCGTGCCATTGCGGCGCAAGACGCGCCTGCACTTTCACGAGTTCATGCGCGAAGTGCACCGCGAGTTGCGCGAGTTGCAGGGCACAGTCAATCCGCTCGACGAGCTTGGGCTTCGCATTTCCAAGCGCTACAAGCTGATCTGCTTCGACGAGTTCCACGTGGCGGACATCACCGACGCGATGATTCTTCATCGGCTGCTGGTGTCGCTGTTCGAGAACGGCGTGGGTTTCGTCACCACCTCGAATTTCAAGCCGGACGATCTGTATCCCGGTGGCTTGCACCGCGACCGCATCCTGCCGGCCATCGCGCTGCTGAACGAAAAGCTCGAAGTGCTGAGCGTCGACAACGGCACCGACTACCGGCGCCGCACGCTCGAGCAACTGCGCATGTACCTCACGCCGAATGACGCGGTGGCCGAGAAGGAAATGCGCAAGGCCTTCGACAAGCTGGCCGAGACGGCCGACGAAAACCCGGTGCTGCACATCGAGCAGCGCGAGATCCGTGCGCGGCGCAAGGCCGGCGGCGTGGTCTGGTTCGATTTCAAGACGCTGTGCGGTGGTCCGCGTTCGCAGAACGACTATCTCGAAATCGCGAGCCAGTTCCACACCGTGCTGCTGTCCGACGTGCCGCACATGCCGGTGCGCATGGCTTCGGAAGCACGTCGTTTCACCTGGCTGGTCGACGTCTTGTACGACCGGCGCTGCAAGCTCATCATGTCGGCTGAGGTTCCGCCCGAGGCGTTGTACACCGAGGGGCCGCTGTCGCACGAGTTTCCGCGCACGGTTTCCCGGCTCACCGAAATGCAATCGAGCGAGTTTCTCGCCCTGGAACGCCGCATCGTCGACACCCGACTCACATGAAAAAAATCGCTCTTGCCCTGCTCATGACGTTGGCCAGCCTGCCGCTGTGGGCGCAGTCCAACGCCGCTGCGGGCAATGCCGACCTCGAGGGCGAAAAGCGCCGGCTTTCCACCGAGCGCGAGGCCATCGAGAAGCGCTTCGTCGAAGAGCGGGCTGCCTGCTACAAGAAGTTCGCGGTGGAAGACTGCCTGCGCGAGAGCCGCAGCCGTCGCCGCACGGAAACCGACAACATCAAGCGGCAGGAAACCGCGATCAACGACATCCTGCGCCAGCGCAGCGGCGCGGCCGAGCTGCAGAAGCTCGACCAGAAGGCTGGCACCCAGCGCCCGCAGGACTCTCGCGAGAAGCAGGAACAGTCGATCCAGGGCCAGAAGGAGCGCGAGCAGCGCGCTGCCGACCACGCGACCAGCCGCGCGGCTACAGCGGCCGAGGCGGCCGAGCGCGAGCGCCAATTCCAGTCCAAGCAGCAGGCGCATGCCGACGAGCAGGCCAAGGCGGCCCAGCGTCAGGCCGAGGCGCCCACGGCCGCCAAGCGTTTCGAGGACAAGCAGAAACGCGCCGAAGAGCACAGGGCCAGCCGCGAGCGGCAGAACGCCAACCGCAGCAAGCCGCGCGGGGCACCACTGCCGGCGCCGGCAGCTTCGTCGCCCACGCCCTGACCGGGCACCGCTCAGGCGGCGACCGGCAGCGGATCGAGCTTCAGAACGGCAATCGAGATGTTGTCGCCCGTGCCCCGGGCCCGGCGGCGCGCTTCACCCACCAGGATTTCGACCGCATCGCGCGGCGGCTGTGCATACAGCACGCTCGCCAGTTCTTCCGGGCTGAAGTAGTGCCAGAGCCCGTCGCTGCAAGCCATCAACAGGTCGCCCGGCGCCAGCTTCGGGATGTAGTAGGGGTCGATGGGCGGCGGCGTGGTCGTCATGCCCAGGCAGCCGAGCAGGATGTTGCCCTGCGGATGGATGTTGGCCTCGGCCTCGGTGATCTGGCCGCGGTCGATCAGCACCTGCACGTACGAATGGTCGCGCGTGCGCCTGATGAGCTGGCCGTCGTGGAAGTGATAGATGCGCGAGTCGCCGGCGTGGATCCAGGCGCAGTCGCCCTTGGGGGTCATGAGGAAGGCCGCCAGCGTGCTGTGCGGCTCCTGCTCGCTGGAGACGGCGGTGAGCTTGATGACCGTGTGCGAATCTTCGAGGATCTGCTTCAGCACGGCTTCCGGGTCGTCGCGGCCGGGCTGGTAGCGGGTGAAGAGCTGGCGTGCCGTCATCAGCACCTGGTCGGAGGCCTTGCGCCCGCCGCTGCGGCCGCCCATGCCGTCGGCCACGATGCCCAGCACGCAGCCAGGCACGCGCGGATGGCTCATCAGCAGCACCTGGTCTTGTTGGTACGGGCGGTCTCCCTTGTGGAGTCCGGTGGCCGCGGCGAGTCGAAAGCCTTGGGTCATGAGGCATATGCGCCTGAAGCGCGTGTTTCTGTCTGCTCGGAGATTCGTGTCAGGACGTATTATCGAATGAACATGTGCCGCAAAAAAAACCTCGCGCGCGCTCCCCACCGTTGGACTCCAATCTTCACTCCCTTTCCCGTCAGCTGATCGAACTGCGTATCGAGCACGCCGATCTCGACGCCACCATCGACCGGCTGGCCGAGGGTTCGCCGCAAGACGAGCTGCTGCTGCGGCGCCTGAAAAAGCGCCGCCTCGCGCTGCGTGACCAGATCACGCGCCTCGAAAACGACCTCGATCCGAAAGAGCCGGCGTGACAGGTGCGCTCGAAGACAAGGTGCGCGACGCCTTCGCGCAGGACGGCGCGCTGTCGCGTGCCGCCGACCAGTTCCGCGAACGCTCGGGGCAGACCGAAATGGCAATGGCCGTCGCCCGCACCATCGACCAGGGCGGCGTGCTGGTGGTCGAGGCTGGCACCGGGGTGGGCAAGACCTTTTCGTACCTCGTGCCGGCCCTGCTGAGTGGCGAGCGCGTGCTGCTGTCGACCGCCACCAAGACGCTGCAGGACCAGCTGTTCGGCCGTGACCTGCCGCGTCTTGTCGAAGCTTTCGGCCTGCCGGTGCGCACGGCGCTGCTCAAGGGGCGCGCCAGCTACCTGTGCCTGCATCGGCTCGACCAGGCGCGCCATGACGCTTCATTGCCGGAGCGCGGCAGCCTGCGCACGCTCGCCAAGA
This sequence comes from Variovorax sp. OV084, assembly GCF_900111625.1. Classification (NCBI taxonomy): domain Bacteria; kingdom Pseudomonadati; phylum Pseudomonadota; class Betaproteobacteria; order Burkholderiales; family Comamonadaceae; genus Variovorax; species Variovorax sp. OV084. The sequence goes on from NZ_FOII01000007.1 coordinate 129,380, forward strand.
TCGAGCAGTGGTCGAAGGCCACGCGGACGGGCGACCTGGCCGAGCTGCCGGGGCTCGACGAGCGCTCGCCGCTGATTCCGCTGATCACCTCCACGCGAGAGAACTGCCTGGGCGCGCAATGCCCGCAGTTCAAGCCGTGCCACGTCAACCTGGCGCGGCGCGAGGCGCTGGCGGCCGACATCGTGGTCATCAACCACCATCTTTTCTTTGCCGACCTTGCAGTGCGCGAGACCGGCATGGCCGAGCTGCTGCCGACCGTGAGCGTGGTGGTGTTCGACGAAGCCCACCAGCTCAACGAAACCGGCGTGCAGTTTCTCGGCGCGCAGCTCGGCAGCGGCCAGGCGCTCGACTTCGCGCGCGACATGCTGGCGGCCGGCTTGCAGCATGCGCGCGGCCTCGTCGACTGGCAGCAACTGGTCGGCGCGCTCGAACGGGCCGCGCGCGAACTGCGGCTGGTGGTCGGCAAGCAATGGCCGGGCGCCAAGCTGCGCTGGCTGGGTGCGTCGCCTGAGGGCATCGATCCCGACGCATGGCAGCGCGCATTGGACGATCTGCTGCACGCGTTCGAGCTGGCGGCGGAGGGACTTGCCACCGTCAGCGAAATCTCGCCCGACTTCGTGCGGCTGCACGAGCGGGCCCGCCAACTCGCGAAACGTACCGCGCGCTTCGCCTTGCCATGCGAGGTCGATTCGGTGCGCTGGGTCGACTTGGGCACGCAGTTGCGGCTCATCGAATCGCCGCTGGACATCGCCGATGCCATGCGCAAGCGGGTGCTCAAGATCGTCGAGGCAGACGCTGATGTTGGCGACGATGGCGACGACGAAGATCTCGACGGCTACGGTGAGCGGCCAGCGCGCGAGGCAGCGGCGCAGGAAGACAGCGGCCGCGCCTGGGTCTTCACCTCCGCCACGCTGGGCGACGAGCCCACGCTGCGCTGGTTCACCGAGCCCTGCGGACTGCAGGACGCGGAAGTGCTTCGCGTACAGAGCCCGTTCGACTATGCGTCGCAGGCCGCGCTCTATGTGCCGCGTGCGTTTCCCAAGCCCAACGATCCGTCGCACAGTCAACGCGTCGCGGAATTGGCTGCGCGCGGCGCGACGGAGCTCGGTGGCCGCACGCTGGTGCTGACGACCACGCTGCGCGCGCTGCGCACCATCGGCGATGCGATGAAGCAGCAGTTCGAACTGCTCGACGCACAGGTGCGACCCGAAGTGCTGGTGCAGGGCGAGCTGCCCAAGCGCGTGCTGATGGACCGCTTTCGCGAAGGCGCGAGCGCCGGGCGCGCTGGCTGCGTGCTGGTGGCATCGGCTTCGTTCTGGGAGGGCTTCGATGCGCCGGGCGATGCGCTGCAGCTGGTGGTGATCGACAAGCTGCCGTTCCCGCCGCCGAACGATCCGCTGGTCGAGGCGCGCTCGCAGCGCCTGGAATCACAGGGGCGCAGTTCGTTTGCCGACTATTCGCTGCCCGAGGCGGCCGTGGCGCTCAAGCAGGGAGCAGGACGGTTGATTCGGCGGGAAACCGACAGCGGTGTGCTGGCGATCTGCGATACGCGGCTGGTGGCCATGGGCTATGGCCGCCGGTTGCTGTCGGCGCTGCCGCCGATGCGGCGGCTCGAAAACGAATCGGATTTCGAGGCCGCGCTGGACGCGCTCAAGACCTAGTTTCTGGCCAGGAAGAGCGCGTGCTCTGGTGGCTTTACCAGAGCTTCCACCAAGGGTCGTCCTTGCCCTTGAAACCGTTAGCGAGGTAGGTGCTCTGCGGATAGTTGGTGGTCAGCACGCGCTGGGCGTCGTCGCGCAGGTCCTTCATGCCGAGGGCGTCGTACGACTTCACCATGATGAACAGGGCTTCTTCGAGCGCCGGCACTTCGCGGTAGTCGGCCAGTGCGATCTGGGCCCGGTTGATGGCTGCCAGGTAGGCGCCGCGCGAGTAGTAGTAGCGTGCCACGTGAACTTCGTACTGCGCGAGCGAGTTCACGATGTAGTTCATGCGCTGGCGCGCGTCAGGGGCGTAGCGCGAATCAGGGAAGCGCGTGACGAGGTCCTTGAACGACTCGAACGATTCCTTGGCGGCCTTCTGGTCGCGCTCGGACAGGTCCTGGCGCGTCATGAACGCGAACATGCCGAGGTCGTCGTTGAAGTTGATCACGCCCTTGAGGTACAGCGCATAGTCGAGAGCTGTGCTCGCCGGATGCAACTTCATGAAGCGGTCGATGGTGGCGATGGCGCTCGCCTTTTCGCCCGACTTGTACTGGGCGTAGGCCTTTTCCAGCTGCGCCTGCTGCGCGAGCGGTGTGCCGGCAGCGCGGCCTTCGAGCTTCTCGTAGAGCGGAACGGCCTTGTCGTAGGCGCCCGATCCGGCCTCTTCCTTGGCTTCAGAGTAGATGCGGTTGGGGCTCCAGTTGGCAGTCTTGTCGACGGAGGTCGACGAGCAGCCAGCTGCCAGCAGAGCCGCCGCGCTGAGCGCGATCCAGCTGGGGACCGATAATTTGGCGCGAAACATCACATACGGCTTTCGTGAAACAGTTGCCCTCAATTATATCGACCGACCCTTTGAGCAATATCCCCGAGACCGCCGAGGTGGCCGAGATCGAAGAGGGCGCCGATCCGATCGAGCCCAGCGAGCAGCGGCCTTTCGTCATCGATCCGGCCCAGCACGGCCAGCGGCTGGACCGCGCGCTTGCCGCGCTGGTACCCGAATTTTCCCGCAGCTATCTGCAGCAATTGATCGAGGCTGGCGCGGTGGAGCTGCAGGGCCGCACACTCACCAAGGTCTCGGCCACAGTGAAGGCGGGGCAGGCCGGTCGCATCGAATTGCGCCCCACGCCCCAGAGCCAGGCCTTCCGGCCCGAGGCGATGGACATCGTCACTGTGTACGAGGACGAGCACCTGCGCATCGTCGACAAGCCCGCCGGCCTCGTGGTGCATCCGGCGCCCGGGCACTGGAGCGGCACGCTGCTGAACGGCCTGCTGGCGCTGGACCCGAAGGCAGTGCTGCTGCCGCGCGCCGGCATCGTGCACCGGCTCGACCGCGACACCAGTGGACTGATGGTGGTGGCGCGCACCCGCGCCGCCATGGACGCGATGGTGGCGTTGATCGCCGCCCGCGAGGTCAAGCGGCAGTACCTGGCCATCGGCCACAAGCCTTGGGAGGGCGCCGCAGCCCGCCAGGTCGACGCCCCCATCGGCCGCGACCCGCGCAACCGGCTGCGCATGGCCGTGGTCGATCTCGAGCGGCATGCGGGCAAGACGGCACGCACGCTGATCGAGCGGCTCGACAGCAACGCCGAAGGCTGTGCCGTGCGCTGCACGCTCGAAACCGGGCGCACCCACCAGATCCGCGTGCACATGGCGTCGATCGGGCATCCGCTGGTGGGCGATGCGCTCTACGGCGGCGCGCCGGCTGCCGGGCTGTCTCGCCAGGCGCTCCATGCATTCAGGCTGGCCTTCGTGCATCCCGTCACGCAAGAGGCGATGGAGTTCCGTTCGCCGCCACCGCCAGATCTCGTCCAGGCTTTGCAGTCCTGGGGGCTGGATTACAATCGCGCCTGACGGCCCGAGGGCCGCGCCGGTCACCCAAGGCCGGCCTTGCGTTGCATTTGCCGCGTGCCTGCAGCGCCTACTCCTTTCATCCTTCTGAACAAGCGTCCCTGAGGCGCCTTTTCCCGGATAACGCGAACCATGAATACGGCGGATGCCAAGCGCATTCTCGAAACCGCCTTGATCTGTTCGAGCCAGCCGTTGCCGGTGCGCGATATGCGCGTGCTGTTCGACGACGAACTGGGTGTGGACACCATCAAGGTGCTGTTGCTTGAACTGCAGGAAGACTGGGCGCAACGCGGCCTGGAGCTTGTGAGCGTCGGCAGCGGCTGGCGCTTCCAGAGCCGGCCGGAGATGCGCGACCACCTCGACCGCCTGCACCCCGAGAAGCCGCCGCGCTACACGCGCGCCGCACTCGAAACGCTGGCCATCATTGCCTATCGGCAGCCGGCCACGCGCGGCGACATGGAAGACATCCGCGGCGTGACGATCAATTCGTTGATCCTTAAGCAACTGGAAGATCGCGGCTGGGTCGAAGTCATCGGCCACCGCGAAACGGTCGGCCGCCCGGCGCTGTACGCAACCACGCGCCAGTTTCTTGACGACCTGGGCCTTGCCTCGCTCGATCAGCTCCCGCTGATCGAGACGCCCGCGCAGCAGGCCGCGCTGGTCGATGCGCTCGAACGGGCGTCGGGTGAGCAGCAGGGGCTGCCTATCGATGCCGCGCCGGAGGCCGAAGCATTGGCCGAGGGCGATGCGGATGCATCGGCGATGGCAGAGCTGGAGCCCGCCGCAGCCGAAGCCGAAGTGACTGAGGCGGAGCAGGAAGTCGCTGCCTCGCAGCAAGACGAAGCAGTGCCGGCAGAAGAGCCCGCCGTCATCGACATGGCGCCAGAAGTCGCCGAAGAAGCGGTCGAAGCCGCCGAAGCGCAGTTTGCCGAGAACGCGGCAGACACCGAATCCCCCGCCGAGCCCGCCCAGGCGCCGTCGCCAGAACCCGATGCCCCGTCCCAGGACGAGGCCGACCCTCACGCTCCCTCTCCCGGAAAAACCTCATGAGCACAACCGACACCGAAGACGCGGCGATGCTGCCGGCCGAGCCCGAAGTCAAAAAGAAGAAGAGGGCGACCACGCCCAAGAAGGCTGCGGTTGATGCTATTGAATCGGTAGCGCCAGAGGTCACGGCGCAGGAAGTCACCGCACCGGCAGAGGCTGAAGCACCCAAGAAGCCGCGTGCGCCCCGCAAGAAGAAGCCAGTGGAGCAGGACAAGGCTTTGGTGTCGCCTGGTGCGGAGCCGCCCGAAGTGGCTGAGCCAAAAGCCGCTGCTGCTGTTGTCGCCGAGGAAGCCCCGATTGCCGTCGCCGCTGCCGCAGAAGAAGTTCGTGAGCCTGCGCCGGTAGAGGCCGCCTCCCAGGCACCTCAGCCCGAACAAGTCGATCGCATCCACGACCAGGACGACGAAGAGCGGGACGAGGACGAAGACGAAGAAGAGCCCGACGAGGAAGAAGACGACCTCGACCGTGCCCGTCGCGCCGCCGAGCGCGAGCAGCGCAATGCGTTGCCGCCCGAGCCGATCCGCTTCGCGGACGTCATCTCCGGCCAGTTCGATGCCGACGAAGAAAGCCCCGAAGTCCCGCCGCTCAAGCGCGTGCTGCTGCCCGAGGCCGATTCGCCCAAACTGCACAAGGTGCTGGCGCAGGCCGGCCTCGGCTCGCGGCTCGAAATGGAGCAGCTGATTCTCCAGGGCCGCATTTCCGTCAACAACGAGCCGGCCCACATCGGCCAGCGCATCCAGTTCGGCGACCAGGTCAAGATCAACGGCAAGCCGATCCGCTACCGCATCGCGCCTCCGCCGCCCCGCGTGATCGCGTACCACAAGCCCGTGGGCGAGGTGGTCACGCATGACGATCCGCAGAACCGCCCGACCGTGTTCCGCAAGCTGCCGCGCCTGCAGCAGGGCAAGTGGCAGTCGGTCGGTCGTCTCGACCTGAACACCGAAGGCCTGCTGCTGTTCAGCAGCTCCGGCGACCTGGCCAATCAGCTCATGCACCCGCGCTTCGGCCTGGAGCGTGAGTACGCCGTGCGCGTGCTGGGCGCGCTCACCAGCGAAGAAAAGCAGAAGCTGCTCGACGGCGTGCGCCTCGACGACGGTATGGCGCAGTTCGGCACCATCGAAGACGGTGGCGGCGAGGGCTCGAATTGCTGGTATCGCGTGACCATTTCCGAAGGGCGCAACCGCGAAGTGCGCCGCCTGTTCGAGTCGGTGGGCCATGCGGTCAGCCGGCTGATCCGCATCCGCTACGGTGCCATGGTGCTGCCGCGCGGCCTGAAGCGCGGTGCCTGGATGGAGCTCGACGAGCGCGACATCCGAGCGCTGTTCCAGGCCTCCGGTGGCGCGGCTGCCCGGCCCGGTCCGCAACAGCAGCAGCGCGGCCCCGGGCAGGAGGGCGGTGGCGGCAATGGTCGCAACGGACGCAACAAGAAGCGCCGGGGCAACCGCAATGGCGGCGGTGGTGGCCAGCCGCCGCGCGACATGCGCGATGCACGCGAAGATGGCGGACGCGAAGCGCCGATTCCGAATCCGCTTGGAGATGGCCGTCCGCCGCGCGGCGACCGGGGTGCCCGCCCCAATCGTGGCGGTGGCAATGGCGGCCCGCCCCAGGGGCAGGGACGCCGTGGCAACAGCGGCAACCGCCAGGGCGGCGGCAATCGCCAGCAGGGCGACGACCGTCAACCGAGCGGCGCCAACCAGCCCGATCCGATGAAGACCTCGTTGGGGTACATCGGTGCCGACAGCTTCTCGCGCCAGCGCAAGGAGCAGCGCGGAGGCCCGCGTCGTGGTGGAGGCGGGGGCGGTGGTGGCGGCTTCGGCGGTCAGGGCGGCCAAGGCGGCGGACGCCGTCGCGGGCGCTGAAAGCCAGCCGTCGGAGCGCGGCCTTTCGCGGGGTTTTCACCAATCCGCAAGGCTGCGCCGGTTAAAATCAGAGGCTTTGTCGATATGTGACGCAACAAATTCGTTGCAGTTGTGACAAAACACTTCAAAATCAAAGCTCCAGGAAGCATTTCAATGGCTATCGAACGTACCCTCTCCATCATCAAGCCCGACGCAGTTGCCAAGAACGTCATCGGCAAGATCGTTTCCCGTTTTGAAGCTGCTGGCCTCAAGATCGTCGCCGCCAAGCTGGTGCACCTGTCGCGCAACGAAGCCGAACAGTTCTACGCCGTGCACAAGGAGCGTCCCTTCTTCAAGGACCTCGTCGAGTTCATGATCTCGGGCCCCGTGTTCGTGCAAGTGCTCGAAGGCGAAAACGCCATCGCCAAGAATCGCGATCTGATGGGCGCCACCGACCCCAAGAAGGCAGCCGCCGGCACCATCCGCGCCGACTTCGCCGACAGCATCGACGCCAACGCCGTGCACGGTTCGGACGCTGCCGAAACCGCAGCGAACGAAGTCGCTTTCTTCTTCGCCGGCCTCAACGTCTACGCACGCTGAAGCCGCATCTCGACCGATTCCATGACCACGGCCAATCTGCTCGACTTCGATCTCGAGGGGTTGGCTGCGTTCTGCGAAAAACTCGGCGAGAAAAAATTCCGCGCCACGCAGCTGTTCCGCTGGATTCACCAGCGTGGCGCCAGCGACTTCACCCAGATGACCGATCTGGCGAAGTCGCTGCGCGAGAAACTCGCGACCACTGCGCGCGTGGAGGCCCTGCCGGTCATCACGCAGCACGAATCCAAGGACGGCACGATCAAGTGGCTGTTCGACGTCGGTGACGGCAATGCCGTCGAAGCCGTATTCATTCCCGAGGACGACCGCGGCACCTTGTGCGTGTCGTCCCAGGCCGGCTGTGCGGTCGGTTGCCGCTTTTGCTCGACCGGGCATCAGGGCTTCAGCCGCAACCTGAGCACGGGCGAAATCGTCGCCCAGCTCTGGTTTGCCGAACACTTCCTGCGCAAGCACCTGAAGCGCGACGAGCGCGTCATCTCCAACGTGGTGATGATGGGCATGGGCGAGCCGCTTCAGAACTACTCGGCGCTGGTGCCCGCGCTGCGCACCATGCTCGACGACAATGCCTACGGGCTGTCGCGCCGCCGCGTGACGGTGTCGACTTCCGGCGTGGTGCCGATGATCGACCGCCTGGGCGCCGATTGCCCGGTGGCCATGGCCGTTTCGCTGCATGCGCCGAACGACGCGCTACGCGACGACCTCGTGCCGCTCAATCGCAAATACCCGATCGCCGAACTGATCGAGGCCTGCAAGCGCTATCTGGCGCATGCGCCGCGCGATTTCATCACCTTCGAATACTGCATGCTGGATGGCGTGAACGACCAGCCCGAGCATGCGCGGCAACTCCTCGAACTGGTGCGCACGCACGGCATCTCGTGCAAGTTCAACCTGATTCCTTTCAACCCGTTTCCGGCCTCGGGTCTGCTGCGTTCGCCGCAGCCGCGCGTGCTGGCATTCGCCAGGACGCTGAGCGAAGCTGGTCTCGTGACTACGGTGCGCAAGACGCGCGGTGATGACATCGATGCCGCCTGCGGCCAGCTCGCCGGCGACGTCAAGGACCGCACCCGCGCGGCCGAGCGCATGGCCCAGCGCCGTGCAACCGAGCGCCCCGTTGTTTTGCATCCGGTCCGCAAGGCCGCCCCCCAGGAGCATTGAACTGATGAGCATGGTCATTCCGACGACGACCGCGAATGTGCAGCGGATGCTGACTACAGGTTTCGCGGGTGTCGCCGTGGCGTTGCTGCTTGCGGGCTGCGTGAACACGCGCACCACCACCACCAGCCTGGCCGACACCAGCTCGGGCAAGGGGACCGAGGTGGTCACCGAATCCGACGAGTCCAGCCGGCAGCGCCGCGCGCGCCTGCGCATGGAACTGGCCGCCGGCTATTTCGAGCATGGCCAGACCACCGTCGCGCTCGACGAGATCAAGCAGGCGCTGGTCGCCGACCCCAATAACGCCGACGCCTACAACCTGCGCGGCCTGGTCTACATGCGGCTCGACGATGCCGGCATGGCCGAAGACAGCTTCCGCCGTGCCATCGCCATCAATCCGCGCGACCCCAACGCGCGCCACAACTACGGCTGGCTGCTGTGCCAGCAGAACCGCTATGGCGATGCGGCTGCGCAGTTCACCGAGGCGCTGGCAGTGCCGAGCTATGCCGACCGCGCCAAGACGCTCATGACGCAGGGCGTGTGCGAGCTCAAGGCCGGGCAGCGCGTGCAAGCCGAGCGCAGCCTCATGCAGGCCTACGAGATCGACGCCGGCAATCCGGTGGTTGGCTTCAACCTTGCTTCGGTGTTGGCGCAGCGCGAAGAATGGTCGCGCGCGCAGTTCTACATTCGCCGCGTCAACAACAGTGCCTCGGCCAGCGCCGAGACGCTCTGGCTCGGCATCAAGATCGAACGAAAGCTGAACAACCGCGAGGCAGTCGCGCAGTTGGGAGGCCAACTGCAACGACGCTTCCCCCAGTCGCGGGAGGCAACAGCGTACGAGCGCGGGAATTTCAATGACTGATCGGGTTTCGGAGTTCGGCACTTCCGCAGCGCTGCCGCTGGAAGAAGGCGACATCACGCACAAGACCGCCGGCGACCTGCTGCGCGAAGCGCGCGAGGCCCATGGCCTGCACATCGAGATGGTGGCGGCCGCCCTCAAGGTGCCGCCGCAGAAGCTCATGGCGCTTGAAGCGGACGACATTGCCTCGTTGCCGGACCCGGTCTTCGCTCGCGCCCTGGCGAGCAGTGTCTGCCGTGCTTTGCGCATCGACCCGGCGCCCGTGCTTGCGAAGCTGCCCAGCACGCAAAGGGTGTCGCTGGCCGAGGCCGACCGAACCCTTCGGACGAACATCACCTCGGGCACGCCGCGCTGGAACAGCAGCGGACGCTCCAGCGGGCTGCCTTCGCGCGGATTGTTGATCGTGGTGCTGGTGCTGCTGGTTGGCGCGGCTGCGTTGTTCTGGTTGCCGCAATCGGTGTTCGACCAGATCAGTGTTTCCGTGTCGCGCCTGACGGCGCGCAGCGAGGCCGATACGGAATCGGCGCCAGCGAACGGACCGGCTTCGGCCAGCGCAACTGGCGCCGTGGCCGAAACGGTGCCCTCGCAGGCTGTGGCACCGAGCGCTCCGGTGGGCCAAGCGCCCGCCGCAGTCGCTGCCAATGCGCCATCTGCCCCCGCAGCGGTTGCGGTTGCCCCCGCCGCGCCCGTGGCGACTGCCGCAAGCGCAAGTAGCCAGCAACTCGTTTTCGTGGCACGTGAAGAGTGCTGGATCACCGTAACCGAAGCCGGCGGCAAGCAGTTGCTGCGTCGCAGCCTGCAGGCCGGCGAAACGGTCGGCCTGTCGGGCGCGCTGCCACTGTCGGTGGTGGTGGGCCGTGCGTCGGCGGTCGATGTGCAGGTAAGCGGCAAGCCTTACGATCTGACGCCTGTCACGCGCGGCGGTGGCGTGGCGCGCTTCGAGGTGAAATCGTGACCGACTGCTATCCCGATCCCATTCCATCGGCGGCGCCCAAGGCGCGCCGCTCGCGCCAGTCCAGCGTGACCTGGGGCTCGCGTGTGGTTACGGTGGGTGGCGACGCCCCCGTGCGCGTGCAGTCCATGACCAACACCGACACCGTGGATGCCATCGGCACCGCGATCCAGGTGAAGGAGCTGGCCATCGCCGGCTCGGAAATGGTCCGTATCACAGTCAACACGCCCGAAGCCGCTGCGCAGGTGCCCTACATCCGCGAGCAGCTCGATCGCATGGGCATCGACGTGCCGCTGATCGGCGACTTCCACTACAACGGCCACCGTCTGCTCACCGACTATCCGGCCTGCGCCGAAGCGCTGAGCAAGTACCGCATCAACCCCGGCAACGTGGGCAAGGGCGACAAGCGCGACCGCCAGTTCGGCCAGATGATCGACGCGGCCATGCGCTGGAACAAGCCGGTGCGCATCGGCGTCAACTGGGGCAGCCTCGACCAGGAACTGCTCGCCAGCCTGATGGACACCAACAGCCAGCGCGCTGAGCCGTGGGACGCCAAGCAGGTGATGTACGAGGCGCTGATCACCTCGGCCATCGAGTCCGCGAAGCTCGCCGAATCGATGGGCATGGCCGGCAACCAGGTCATCCTGTCGTGCAAGGTGAGCGGTGTGCAGGACCTGATCTCGGTTTACCGCGAGCTGGCCCGCCGCTGCGACTATGCGCTGCACCTGGGCCTCACAGAGGCCGGCATGGGCACCAAGGGCACGGTGGCATCGGCCACGGCGCTGTCGATCCTGCTGCAGGAGGGCATCGGCGACACCATTCGCGTGTCGCTCACGCCGCAGCCGGGCGAGTCGCGCACGCAGGAGGTGGTGATCGCCTCCGAAATCCTCCAGGCGCTGGGGCTGCGCGTGTTCGTGCCCAGCGTTACGGCCTGCCCGGGCTGCGGCCGCACCACCAGCACTACTTTCCAAGAGTTGGCCAAGCAGATCGACGACTATCTGCGCATGCAGATGCCGGTCTGGCGCAAGAAATATCCGGGCGTTGAGACGATGAAGGTGGCCGTCATGGGCTGCATCGTCAACGGCCCTGGCGAGAGCAAGCATGCCGACATCGGCATCAGCCTGCCCGGCACCGGCGAGGCACCCGCCGCGCCGGTCTTCATCGACGGCGAAAAGGCACTCACGCTGCGCGGCGACAATATCGCCAACGAGTTTCACCAGCTCGTCGAAACCTACATCGAAAAGCGCTTCGGCGGCGAACACGCTGTCGCGGCCTGACACCTCCGCAGACTCATGGCTGAAAAATTGAATGCCGTCAAAGGCATGAACGACATATTGCCGCCCGAATCGGCGCGCTGGGAATGGCTCGAGGCCACCGTGCGCGACCTGATGGGGCGCTATGCGTACCGTAACGTCCGCACGCCGATCCTCGAGCACACGGCGCTGTTCGTGCGCGGCATCGGCGAAGTGACGGACATCGTCGAGAAGGAGATGTACTCCTTCCACGACCGTTCGGACAAATACGGCGACAACGACCACCTGACGCTGCGCCCCGAGAACACCGCCGGTATCGTGCGGGCCGCGATCGAGCACAACATGCTCTACGACGGCGGCAAGCGCCTGTGGGCCATCGGGCCGATGTTCCGGCGCGAAAAGCCGCAGCGCGGGCGTTTCCGGCAGTTCCACCAGATCGACGTCGAGGCGCTGGGCTTTGCTGGTCCCGACGTCGACGCTGAATTGATCCTGCTCGCGAGCGCGCTCTGGAAGGCGATCGGCCTGACCGACGTGCGGCTGGAGCTCAACAGCCTTGGCCAACCGGCAGAGCGGGCGCAGCACCGTGCCCAGCTCATCGCGCATTTCGAGGCGCATGCCGACAAGCTCGACGAGGACGGCAAGCGCCGCCTGCACAGCAACCCGCTGCGCATCCTCGACACCAAGAATCCGGCGATGAAGGATGTGGTCGAGTCGGCGCCGAGACTGATGGATTTCCTCGGTGCCGAATCGCTGGCGCACTTCGAGGGGTTGAAGGCCATCCTCGATGCCAACGGCGTTGCCTACACCATCAACCCGCGCCTCGTGCGCGGCCTCGACTACTACAACCTCAGCGTGTTCGAGTTCGTGACCGACCGGCTCGGCTCGCAGGGCACGGTGTGCGCCGGCGGCCGCTATGACGGCCTGTTCGAGCAACTCGGCGGCAAGTCGGCGCCTGCAGTGGGATGGGCGATCGGCGTGGAGCGCGTGCTCGACCTCATGAAGGAGCAGGGCACCCAGATCCCGGTACGGGCCCCCGATGTCTATGCCGTCGTGCCCGATGCCTCCGCCATGCCGGTGGTGCTGCGCACGCTGCAGCAGTTGCGTGACGCCGGCGTGCGTGTGCAGATGCACGCCGCCACGGCGGATGGCCTCGGCAGCTTCAAGTCGCAGTTCAAGCGGGCCGACAACAGCGGCGCCACCTACGCCCTGATCTTCGGCGCCGATGAACTTGCACGCGGCGAAGTGACTCTCAAGGCGCTGCGCGACGGAAGCGGCGCGCAAACCTCCCGGCCACTTGCTGAAGTGGCCGCCTGGGCCGCCACCCTACAATCGCCGGCTCCCAACAACTGACAGCGCATGGCAACCCATCTCGACCTCGAAGAACAGGAACAGCTCGACCAGCTCAAGCATTTCTGGAATACCTACGGCACCCTGATCACTTCGGTCGTGCTGCTCGTCGCTGGCGCCTTCGTGGCCTGGAACGGCTGGCAATGGTATGGCCGCAACAAGGCGGCGCAGGCCTCGTCGCTCTACGACGAGGTCGAGAAGACGGCGCAGGCGGGCGACCCGGCACGCATCGCTCTCGTGCTCGACGACATGAAGAAGCGCTTCGCCGGCACCGCCTACGCGCAACAGGCCGGCCTGCTGGTCGCCAAGACGCTGTACGAGAAGGGCAATGCCGCAGGCTCGCGCGCCGAGCTCGAATGGGTCGCGCAGAATGCCATCGACCCCGGCTACAAGGCCATCGCCCGGCTGCGGCTGGCAGCTGAACTGCTCGACAGCAAGTCTTACGACGATGCCCTCAAGCAGCTCGACGGCAGCGTGCCCAAGGAATTCGAACCGCTGGTAGCCGACCGCAAGGGCGATATCTACCTGGCTCAAGGCAAGCGGGCCGAAGCGCAGACCGAATACCGCAAGGCGTGGACCGGCCTTGGCGCCACCTCGGACTATCGCCGTCTGGTTGAAATCAAGCTCAACGCGGTCGGTGTCGATCCGAAGAGCCTGGCACCCGTCGTCACCGTCACACCCGCAGCCCCCAAAACTCCCTGACCGCATCATGAATTTCAAGCGTTTCATGCCTGAATCGACCGCCCTGCGTGCGGGATCAGCTCTTGTTTTGGTAGCGTTTCTCGCCGCCTGTTCTGGCACCAGCAAGCCGAAGCCGGCCGAGCTGCCTGCCAACCCGGCCCTGATGGGCGTGCGCCAGGCCTGGACTGTGCGCATCCCCGATGTCCAGTTCCCGCTCAGCACCGACGTCAGCGGCGACACGGTTACCGTGGCTGGCAGCGACGGCACGGTGGTCGCCATCGATGCTCGCGCCGGCCGCGAAACCTGGCGCGTCAGCGCCGGTGCTCCGCTGGCTGCAGGTGTTGGCAGCGACGGGTCGATGGCCGCGGTCGTCACCACCAGCAACGAGCTGGTCGCCATCGAGAACGGCAAGGTCCTGTGGAAGCAGAAGCTCTCGGCCCAGGCTTTCACCGCACCGCTGGTGGCAGGCCGCCGCGTGTTCGTGCAGACCGCCGACCGCAGCATCAGCGCTTGGGATGGCCAGAGCGGCCGTCGCCTCTGGATCCAGCAGCGCGCCGGAGAAAACCTGGTGCTGCGCAAGTCGGGCGTGCTCATCGCCGTGGGCGACACGCTGGTGGCCGGCATCGGCGGCCGTCTGGTCGGCATCAACCCCGCCAACGGCACTTCGCGCTGGGAGTCGCCCATTGCGGCTCCGCGCGGCACCAACGACGTGGAGCGCCTGGTCGACCTGACCGGCAGCGTGAGCCGCTTTGGCGACACGGTTTGCGCCCGCGCTTACTACGCCAGCGTCGGCTGCGTCGAGACCTTGCGAGGTTCGCTGGTCTGGAGCAAGCCGGCTTCGGGCGCGGACGGCGTCAGCGGCGACAGCGGTTTTGTCTACGGCACCGAGTCCGACGGCAGCGTCGTGGCCTGGCGCCGTGCCGATGGTGAACGCGCCTGGCAGATGAGCCGCTTCAAGAGTCGCAACCTCACCGCACCGCTGGCCGTGGGCCGTTCGCTGATCGTCGGCGAAGACACCGGCACGCTGCATTTCGTCTCGCGCGAAGACGGTGCGCTGCTCAATCGCATCACGCCCGATGGCTCGGCCATCACCGTCACGCCGGTACTGGCCGGCAACACGGTCGTGGTGGTGACTGCCAAGGGTGGCGTTTTTGGCTATCGCCCTGAATAACTTTTCTTTCTTTTTCCAAGGCCCGACCATGAATACCGAGCCATCGAAAGGCCGGCCATGAAGCCGGTCGTGGCCCTGGTCGGGCGGCCCAACGTTGGCAAATCGACCCTCTTCAACCGCCTGACCCAGACGCGCGACGCCATCGTCGCCGACTTCGCCGGACTCACGCGCGACCGTCACTACGGCAACGGCCGCCTGGGCAAGCACGAGTTCATCGTGATTGACACCGGCGGCTTCGAGCCTGACGCGGGCAGCGGCATCTACAAGGAAATGGCCAAGCAGACTCGGCAGGCCGTGGCCGAGGCCGACGTGGTGATCTTTGTGGTCGACGCCCGTGAGGGCCTTTCCGCGCAAGACCATGACATCGCCAACGAGTTGCGCCGTCTCGGCAAACCCTGCGTGCTGGCGGCCAACAAGGCCGAGGGCATGCACGACGGCACCAAGCTGGTCGACTTCTACGAACTCGGCTTCGGCGACGTGCATGGCGTGTCGGCTGCGCACGGGCAGGGCATGCGCGACCTTGTCGAGCTTGCCCTCGAGCCGCTGAACCTGCCTGATCCCGACGACGAGACGGACGAGGACGAGGTCAACAAGCCGATCAAGCTGGCCGTGGCCGGCCGGCCTAATGTGGGCAAGTCCACGCTGATCAACACCTGGCTGGGTGAAGAGCGCCTGGTGGCCTTCGACATGCCGGGCACGACGCGCGACGCTATCTCCGTGCCCTTCGAGCGAAACGGCCAGCGCTTCGAGCTGATCGACACGGCCGGCCTGCGTCGTAAGGGCAGGGTGTTCGAGGCGATCGAGAAGTTCTCGGTGGTCAAGACGCTGCAGGCCATCGAGTCGGCCAATGTCGTGCTGCTGCTGCTCGACGCCACGCAGGGCGTGACCGACCAGGATGCGCACATTGCCGGCTACATCCTCGAGAGTGGCCGCGCGGTGGTGATCGCCATCAACAAGTGGGACGCGGTCGACAGCTATCAGCGCGAGCAGATCCAGCGGCAGATCGAGACCCGGCTGCCGTTCCTGAAGTTCGCGGCGCTGCATTTCATCTCGGCCATCAAGCGCCAGGGCCTGGGCCCGGTGTGGCAGGCGATTGCGCAGGCCCACAAGTCGGCCACGCGCAAGATGTCGACCCCGGTGCTGACACGCCTGCTGCTGGAGGCGGTGCAGTTCCAGGCGCCCAAGCGTGGCGGCATGTACCGCCCCAAGCTGCGCTATGCGCATCAGGGGGGTATGAACCCGCCGGTGATCGTGATCCACGGGAATTCGCTGGAGCATGTCACCGACGCTTACAAGCGCTTCCTCGAGGGGCGCTTCCGCAAGGAATTCGACCTTGTGGGTACCCCCTTGCGCATCGAGTTCAAGAGCTCGCACAATCCATTTGCCGACAAGGACGATTGAGGGAGCTTGGCCGCCGATGGCGGCCAATGAGTTGCAGCAGGAGTGGAAGTTCCGCCTTTTGAGAACCGTTATTTTCTCAAGGCTTTTGACCCCGATTGCTGCAGCGCAGAAACCCTGTGTTAAGGTCATCTCTCCAACAACTACTCTTGAACACGGAGAATATCGTGAGCAATAAAGGGCAACTTCTGCAAGACCCGTTTCTGAACACCCTGCGTCGTGAGCACGTGCCGGTTTCCATTTATTTGGTGAACGGTATCAAGCTGCAGGGCCAGATCGAGTCTTTTGACCAGTACGTCGTGTTGCTTCGCAATACGGTGACGCAAATGGTCTACAAGCACGCCATTTCCACCATCGTGCCGGGTCGTGCCGTCAACTTCTCGGCTGCCGAGAACGACGACGCCGCAGCCTGATCGCGCGGAGCGCGGCAGCTCTGCTGCCGCGCTTTTTCCCAATTTCTGATCCCGCTTGTCTGAACTGATCCCCCGCCAGGAAGGCGCCGCCGTTCTCGTCGGCGTCGATTTCGGGCTGCCCCATTTCGACAGCGAACTCGAGGAACTCGGCCTGCTTGCGCAGACCGCGGGCCTGACGCCCGTCGCCCGTCTTGCGTGCAAGCGCAAGGCGCCCGATGCGGCATTGTTCGTTGGTAGCGGCAAGGCCGAAGAAATCAAGGAGCTGGCCGCCCTGTACAGGGCGAGCGAGGTCATCTTCGACCAGGCCCTGAGCCCTGCGCAGCAGCGCAACCTCGAGCGCCAGCTCGACGTCGCCGTTTACGACCGAACCTTCCTCATCCTCGAGATCTTCGCCCAGCGCGCGCGTTCGCACGAAGGCAAGCTGCAGGTCGAGCTGGCTCGCCTGCAGTACCTCAGCACGCGGCTGGTCCGTCGCTGGTCCCACCTGGAGCGCCAGACCGGCGGTGCCGGTGTGCGCGGCGGCCCGGGTGAAAAGCAGATCGAGCTCGACCGCCGGATGATCAGCGAGTCGATCAAGCGCACACGCGAGCGTCTCGCCAAGGTGCAGAAGCAGCGCGGCACGCAGCGCCGCCAGCGCGAGCGCCGCGAGACCTTCAACATCTCCCTGGTGGGCTACACCAACGCGGGCAAGTCGTCGTTGTTCAATGCGCTGGTCAAGGCCCGCGCCTATGCGGCTGACCAGCTGTTCGCCACGCTCGACACCACCACGCGCAACCTCTACCTGGGCAATACCGAAGATGGACGGAGGCGGCAGGTGTCGATCTCCGACACCGTGGGCTTCATCCGCGACCTGCCGCACGGCCTGGTCGATGCCTTCAAGGCCACGCTGCAGGAGGCGGTCGACGCCGACCTGCTGCTGCACGTGATCGACGCCTCCAACCCGCATTACCCCGAGCAGATGGCCGAGGTGCAGGCGGTGCTGCGCGAGATCGGTGCCGACACCGTTCCGCAGCTTTTGGTATTCAACAAGCTCGACGCCCTTGAAAGCGCGCAACATCCGCTGCATCTGCAGGACGAGATGGAAATCGACGGCGTGCAGGTCCCCCGCATCTTCCTCAGCGCCAAGAGCGGCGAGGGCGTGCCGCTGCTGCGCGCCGAGCTCGCCCGGCAGTCGGGTTCCGTAGCCGATACGATGACCCCTGGGGCAAACGCTGAATTGCACGATGCAGCCGATTGATTGGGCACAATCCCGCCACTGACAAGAGAACGAAGCGAATGAATTCAAAGCCAGCGCGGAGAGGGTTTCTGGGCATGTTCAACCTGAACGATGGCCGATGGGGGCGCGGCGACGAGCCGTCGTCCTCCAACGGCGACCGCCCGGCCGGCAACCGCCCCCCCGATGCCAATCCCCCGGGCGCACCGACGCCTCCGCCTCCGGGCAACAACAGCAACGACAACCGTCCCCGCGGACAAGGCCCCAACCAGGGCCCGCCCGACCTCGACGAACTCTGGCGTGACCTCAATCGCAAGCTCGGTGGCTTCTTCGGCGGCAAGGGTGGCGGCAACCGTCCCAACGGCGGCAGCAGCGGCGGTGGTGGCAACGGCTACAGGCCCGACATGAAAAACGCAGGATTCGGCCTCGGCCTCGTGGCCGCAGTGGCCGTCCTGATCTGGCTCGGCACTGGCTTCTTCATCGTGAACGAAGGCCAGCAGGCCGTCGTCACGCAGTTCGGCAGCTACAAGAGCACCGTGGGTGCAGGCTTCAACTGGCGCCTGCCGTATCCCATTCAGCGCCACGAAGTGGTGGTGACCACGCAGATCCGCTCCGCTGACGTGGGCCGCGATGCCATCGTGCGCTCCACCGGCCTGCGCGAATCGGCCATGCTGACCGAAGACGAGAACATCGTCGAAATCAAGTTCGCCGTCCAATACCGCCTGAGCGACCCGCGCGCATGGCTCTACGAGAGCAAGTCGCCTGCCGACACCGTCGTGCAGGTGGCCGAAACCTCCGTGCGCGAGGTGGTAGGCAAGATGAAGATGGACGCCGCGCTGGCCGAAGAGCGCGACCAGATCGCACCGCGCGTGCGTGCGCTGATGCAGACCATCCTCGACCGCTACAAGATCGGCGTCGAAGTCGTCGGCATCAACCTGCAGCAGGGCGGCGTGCGTCCGCCCGAGCAGGTGCAGGCTGCGTTCGACGACGTGCTCAAGGCTGGCCAGGAGCGCGAGCGCACCAAGAACGATGCACAGGCCTACGCCAACAACGTGGTGCCGCTCGCCACCGGTACGGCTTCGCGCCTGAAGGAAGAGTCCGAGGCCTACAAGGCGCGGATCGTGGCGCAGGCCCAGGGTGATGCAGGCCGCTTTAGCGCGGTGCTGGCCGAGTACCAGAAAGCCCCGCAGGTGACGCGCGACCGCATGTACACCGACGCCATGCAGCAGATCTACGCCAGCACGACCAAGGTGCTGGTCGACAGCAAGCAGGGCTCGAACCTGCTGTACCTGCCGCTCGACAAGCTCATGCAGATGAGTGGCAACAGCGGCGCCGCCGCGGCCACCCCGGTCGATGCGGCCAGTCCCAACGTTGCCGGCACCGCGCCGGCCCAGTCCTCGGTGATCCCGGTGGCCCCTGCGACGACCGACGTGCGTGGCCGCGATGGCCGCTCGCGTGACCGCGACGTGCGTTGAGAAAGGCCCGAAAGAATATGAACAGAATCGGATTCATCGCCACGTCGATCCTCGTGCTGCTCGTGCTGGCAAGCTCGACCCTCTTCGTGGTCGACCAGCGCCAGTTCGGCGTGGTCTATGCCCTCGGCCAGATCAAGCAGGTCATTACCGAGCCCGGCCTGAACTTCAAGCTGCCGCCGCCGTTCCAGAACGTGTCGTACATCGACAAGCGCCTGCTGACGCTGTCGAGCGTGGACACCGAGCCCATGCTCACCGCCGAGAAGCAGCGCGTGGTGATCGACTGGTACGTGCGCTGGCGCATCTCCGACCCGCAGGCCTACATCCGTAACGTCGGCCTCGACGAGAACGCCGGTGCAATGCAGCTCAACCGCGTGGTGCGCAATGCGTTCCAGGAGAACATCAACAAGCGCACCGTGCGCGACCTGATCTCGGTGCGCCGCGAAGCCCTCATGGCCGACGTGCAGCGCGAAGTGCTGTCGGTGGTGAAGGGCGCCAAGCCCTGGGGTGTGGACGTGGTCGACGTGCGCATCACGCGTGTCGACTATGTAGAGGCCATCACCGAATCGGTCTATCGCCGCATGGAAGCCGAACGCAAGCGCGTGGCCAACGAGCTGCGTTCGACCGGTACGGCTGAAGGCGAAAAGATTCGCGCCGATGCCGATCGCCAACGCGAGGTGATCGTGGCGAACGCCTACCGCGACGCCCAGAAGATCAAGGGCGAGGGCGATGCCCAGGCCGCTTCCGCTTACAGCGAAGCCTTCGGCCGCGATCCGCAGTTTGCGCAGTTCTACCGAAGCCTCGATGCCTACAAGCAGAGCTTCAACAAGAAGAGCGACGTGATGGTGCTCGACCCATCGTCGGACTTCTTCCGCGCCATGCAAGGCTCGGGCTCCACCACCAACGCATCTCGTCGTTGATTCTTCGCCAGGAGCCGTGAGCGCCGACACTTTCTGGAGCGCATTGGCGCTCGTCCTGGTGATCGAAGGCATCCTGCCTTTCGTCTCGCCGGGAGGGTGGCGGCGCGGCTTCGGGCAGCTCATGCAGCTGCGCGACGGTCAGCTTCGTTTCTTCGGACTTTGCAGCATCCTGCTGGGTTTGATACTGCTCTGGATCCTGGCCTAGTCTTGGGCTGGTCGCGGTCCCGGTAGAATCCCGGTTTAACCACGCCCCCGATCCCCATGTCCGCCTGGGTCCTCCCGGATCACATTGCCGATGTGCTGCCCTCCGAGGCGCGCCACATCGAAGAACTTCGACGCCAGCTGCTCGATACCGCCCGTGGCTATGGCTACGAGCTGGTGATGCCGCCGCTGCTCGAGCATCTCGAATCGCTGCTCTCGGGCACCGGCGAGGCACTCGATCTCCAAACCTTCAAGCTTGTCGACCAGCTTTCCGGCCGCAGCATGGGCCTGCGTGCCGACACCACCCCCCAGGTGGCGCGCATCGATGCCCACCTGCTGAACCGTGACGGTGTTGCCCGCCTGTGCTATTGCGGTCCGGTGCTTCACACCCGGCCAGATCGCCCGCACGCCACCCGTGAGCCCCTGCAGTTCGGCGCCGAGATCTACGGCCATGCCGGTCTCGAAGCGGACACCGAAACCCTGCTGCTGGCGCTCGACTGCCTCGATGCCGCCGGCCTGCGCGACGGCGTGATCGTCGACCTGGCCGATGCTCGCATCGTGCGCGCCTTGTTCGCTGGCGTGCCGGTCGATGCGGCCGCGCTGGCCCGGGTGCATGCAGCGCTGGCCGCCAAGGACGCGAGCGAACTCGAATCGCTCACCAAGGATTTCCCCGCCGCCTCGCGCGAGGGGCTGCGTGCCCTCATCCAGCTGTACGGCGACGCGTCGGTGCTCGACGAGGCCGCCAAGGCCCTGAAAGGCACGCCCGCAGTGGGTGCTGCCCTGGCCGACCTGAAGCAGCTCGCCGCCGGTTTGCAGGGCGTGGCCGGTCGCCAGATCAGCTTCGACCTGGCAGACCTGCGCGGCTATGCGTATTACAGCGGCATGCGCTTCGGCATCTACGTGCCCGGCGCGGCCGATTCGCTGGTTCGTGGTGGCCGCTACGACGAGGTGGGGGCCGTGTTCGGCCGCAACCGTCCGGCGGTCGGCTTCAGCCTCGACGTGCGCGAACTGGTTGGCGTGCTGCCGGCCCGCCCGCTGCGCGCCGCCATCCGTGCACCCTGGAGCGACGCGGCCGGGCTGCGTCAGGCAATTGCCCAATTGCGCAAGGCCGGCGAAACGGTAGTCTGCGTGCTGCCGGGCCATGGCAGCGAAATCGATGAATTCCACTGCGACCGCGAGCTCGTCGAGCAAGCTGGCCAGTGGAATGTCCGAGCGATCTGAATTTTTGAAGTAATGGAACGAGCATGAGCGTAACCACCGGAAGAAACGTGGTCGTCGTCGGCACCCAATGGGGCGACGAGGGCAAAGGCAAGCTGGTCGACTGGCTGACGGAAAGCGCCCAGGGTGTGGTCCGTTTCCAGGGCGGCCACAACGCGGGCCACACGCTGGTCATCAACGGTGTGAAAACCGCGTTGCACCTGATCCCGAGCGGCATCATGCGGCCTGGCGTCAAGTGCTACATCGGCAACGGCGTGGTGCTGTCGGCCGCCAAGCTGTTCGAGGAAATCGAAGGGCTGGAGAAGGCTGGCGTCGAGGTGCGTTCGCGCCTGCGCATCAGCGAGGCCTGCCCGCTGATCCTGCCGTTCCATGCCGCGCTGGACATCGCGCGCGAGGCCTACCGCGAAAAGGGCGGCATCGAGAAAATCGGCACCACCGGCCGCGGCATCGGCCCGGCCTACGAAGACAAGATCGCCCGCCGCGCCCTGCGCGTGCAGGACCTGAAGCACCCCGAGCGTTTCGCGGCCAAGCTGCGCGTGTTGCTCGACCTGCACAACCACGTGCTGACGCAGGTGCTGAGCGCCCCGGCCATCGACTTCGACGAAGTCTTCAACGAGGCCATGAGGCACGCCGAGCTGCTCAAGCCCATGATGGCCGACGTTTCGCGCGAGCTGAACGACGCGCACAGGAACGGCGCCAACCTGCTGTTCGAAGGCGCGCAGGGCACGCTGCTCGACGTTGACCACGGCACCTACCCGTACGTCACTTCCAGCAACTGCGTGGCCGGCAATGCCGCTGCCGGTTCGGGCGTGGGCCCGGGCATGCTGCACTACATCCTCGGCATCACCAAGGCCTACTGCACGCGCGTGGGCGGCGGTCCGTTCCCCACCGAACTCGACTGGGCCACGCCCGGCACCCCGGGCTACCACATGAGCACCGTGGGCGCCGAAAAGGGCGTGACCACCGGTCGCAGCCGACGTTGCGGCTGGTTCGACGCCGCGCTGCTCAAGCGCTCGGCGCAGGTCAACGGCCTGTCGGGCCTGTGCATCACCAAGCTCGACGTGCTGGACGGCCTCGAAAAGCTCGAGCTGTGCACCGGCTACGAACTCGACGGCGAAATCACCGACATCCTGCCGATGGGCGCTGACGAGATCGAGCGCTGCACGCCGATCTACGAAACCCTCGAAGGCTGGAGTGAAAGCACCGTCGGCGTCACGCAGTACGACAAGCTGCCGATCAATGCGCGCCTGTACCTGCAGCGCATCGAGCAGGTCACTGGCGTGCCGATCCACATGGTGTCGACCAGCCCCGACCGTGACCACACGATCATGATGCGCCACCCCTACCTGGCCGACTGAAGAGGAAAAGAAGAACCATGTTGACCGAAGACGGCAAGCATCTCTACGTCAGCTACGACGAGTACCACAACCTGATCGAAAAGCTCGCGATCAAGGTGCACCAGTCGGGCTGGCAGTTCGACACTATCCTGTGCCTGGCGCGCGGCGGCATGCGCCCTGGCGACGTGCTCTCGCGCATCTTCGACAAGCCGCTGGCGATCATGTCGACCAGCTCGTACCGCGCCGACGCCGGCACGGTGCAGGGCCACCTCGACATCGCCCGCTTCATCACCACGCCCAAGGGCGAGATTGCCGGCCGCGTGCTGCTGGTGGACGACCTGGCCGACTCGGGGCACACGCTGCATGCCGTGATGGACATGCTGCGCAACAACTACCCGCCCATCACCGAGCTGCGCAGCGCGGTGATCTGGACCAAGGCGCTGTCGACCTTCACGCCCGACTACCAGGTGGAATTCCTTGCCACCAACCCGTGGATCCACCAGCCTTTCGAAGGCTACGACTCCATGGGCGCCGAGAAGCTGATCGAGAAGTGGTCGGTCTGATCCATCGGCCGACCCTTCGGCAATAAGCGGCGCTGCCGGCTCACCCGGCGTCGCTGAGCATCGCGGTATAGCGCCGCTGCATTTCTTCCGGCGTCAGCTTCTCGATGCTGTGCCCCACGTTCCAGCGATGGCCGAAGGGGTCGTGAAAGACGCCGGAACGTTCCCCATAAAACTGATCCTGCGGCGCCATGTTCAACGTGGCGCCCGCGGCGACCGCGCGCGCCACCACCGCGTCGGCATCGTCCACGTGCAGGTGCAGCGTGACGGCCGTGCCGCCCAGCGTCTTTGCGCTGTGGATGTTGAATTCGGCGAATTCGTCCGAGATCATCAGGATCGCGCCATTGTTGAAGTCCAGCTCCGCATGGCCGATGCGACCGCTCGGCTCGGTCAGGCGAAAGATTTCCTTCACCTCGAAGACCTTGCAATAGAACTCGATGGCTGCGCCGGCATCGTGGACGCAGAGGTACGGAAACAGTTCGTGGATGGCCATGCTCTTGTCCAGTCGGGTTGATGAGACGGCTGCGATTCTGGCGACCGTTGCTTTTCAAGTCTTGAACAAATTTGACCTGCGGGTGAGTAGTCAGATTCGCACATGCCGGGACGATGCTGGCGCTGCCCGCCGGTACGCCTGCGGCGACATACCGGCGATGGCCATGAAGTCGCGGTTGAAGTGCGCCTGGTCGCTGTAGCCGGCCTGCAGCGCCAGATCTACCCAGGGCTGGGTGGGGTCCATGGCGAACTGCCCGATCACGCGGTCGAAGCGCCGCATGCGCGCGTACTGCTTGGGCGCCAGGCCAGTCATGCCGCGGAACAGAGCGATGAAGCGCCGGTGGCTGTAGCCGCTTTGCTTCACCAGTTCGCGGATGGCGCCGGCCTGCGCATCGTCGTCACGGGCGCTCGCGCTTGCCATGCTGGCCAGTGCCTGCGCCACCGCAGGATGCAGTCCGTGCATGGCGGAGGCGGCGAGGCGTGCGCCCAGCAGGGCATCGGCGATCGCTAGTTGCCGCGTCAGCGAGTCGGTGCCGTGGAACTGCTCTAACGCGAAGTCAGCGTCCGCGCCCCAGAGCGCGTCCAGCGATGTGTGGCGGTCGGCCAGCGCGTCCTCGGGTACACCGAGCAGCGCCTTGGCCGCCCCCGGCTGCAGCATGGCGCCCACCGAGCGTGTTTGCACCGACACGTCGCGCACGAAGAACGCCGAGCGGGCTCCGCCCACCATGGCATGGCCCACCGTGAAGCCCCGCGCATCGGCATCGTCCTGGAACAGGCGCAAGGGCGGCCCCGAAAGCCGGAACACGAGGTGCATGCCACCCGTGGGCAGCACGTGTTCGCGCGCGCCCGGCCGTCCCTCGTGCGGCTCATCGGGCGCGGAGGCCCACAGGAGCCGCACAAAGGGCCGCAGATGGGGGGAGGGTGGTCGGGTCAGCTGCATGACGCGGGAAGTGTCTGCCGAGCCGCCACGCGGCGCAATCACCGCGTCCGCGAAATCCCCGGATGCGGCGCTCGCGCTAGCATCGCTCCATGAGCAAGCCTTCCACGACCCTGATCCACCACCCCTACGTTCCGCCAGCCACCTTCGCCGCGCCGCAGCCCGGCGTGTTCAAGGCATCGACCGTGTTCTTCGCCGACGTGGCCGCCATGCGCGCGCGCGACTGGCGCACCAAGGCTGGCTATACCTACGGCCTGCACGGCACGCCCACCACCTTCACGCTCGAAGAGCGCCTGGCCACGCTCGAAGGCGGCACCGAATGCCTGCTCGTGCCCAGCGGGCTTGCGGCCATCGCGCTGGTGTCGTTCGCCTTCCTCAAGACCGGCGACGAGGTGCTGATCCCCGACAACGCCTACGGTCCCAACAAGGCGCTGGCCACCGGCGAACTGGCGAATTTCGGCATTACCCATCGCATGTACGACGCGATGAATCCGGCCGACCTCGCGGCCAAGCTGTCGGACCGCACGCGGCTGGTCTGGGTCGAGGCGGCGGGCTCGGTGACGATGGAGTTTCCCGACCTGCCTGCGCTCGTGAACGTTTGCCGCGCGCGCGGCGTGATGACCGCGCTCGACAACACCTGGGGCGCGGGCCTGGCCTTTGCGCCTTTCGATTTCAACGACAGCGGGCAGGGCGTCGACATCTCGGTGCACGCGCTCACCAAGTACCCGAGCGGCGGCGGCGACGTGCTCATGGGCAGCGTGATCACGCGCGACGAGCGGCTGCACCGCGCGCTCAAGCTCACGCACATGCGCATGGGCTTCGGCATCGGCGTGGGCGACGTAGAGACGTTGCTGCGCTCGCTGCCCAGCATCGCGTTGCGCTATGCCGCCCACGACCGCGCGGCGCGCGAGTTGGCCGGCTGGCTCAACGGCTGCGACGAGATCGCGCAGGTGCTGCACCCCGCGCTCGAAGACTCGCCCGGGCACGTGCACTGGCGCGCGCTGTGCGGCGAGACCGACCTGGCCGCAGGCCTGTTCTCGGTGGTGTTCGACGAGCGCTACAGCACCGAGCAGGTCGACCGTTTCTGCGACAGCCTGCAGCTGTTCCGCCTCGGCTATTCGTGGGGCGGTCCCATCAGCCTGGTGGTGCCGTACGACATCGGCCTGATGCGCGATGCCTCCGTGGCACGCTGGCCTTACAAGGGCACGCTCGTTCGTTTTTCGATCGGCCTCGAAGACGTGGAGGACCTGCGCGCCGACTTGCAGCAGGCGCTGGCGCGGATGTAAAAAATCGCTTCTCACTCTCTGGGAGCGTCAGTGGGTACCGTCTTGGGACTGCACCGTTATCGCTTACAGTAGGCCACGCGCAGTCACCCTGACTGCCTCGCCCAAGGAGAAGCAGTGGCAACACCCAATTACGGCTACGAGAAGCGCCAGAAAGAGCTGGCCAAGAAGAAGAAGAAGGAAGAAAAGCTCCGGGAAAAGGCGAACCGCAAACTCAATCCGAGCAGCGACGGCTTGGCCCCCGGAGATCCGGAAACCGACGTGGCCTCGCTCGAACGCGATCCACCCACGGTGCCCGAGTTGCCCACCAAGAACGGTTGATCCGCTCCTGGCGTACCCATCAAGAAGCCGCCGCAGGCCTGCGCCTGCGGCGGCTTTTTTCTTGATTATTTCGGCAGCAGCTTGCGCAGCTCGGGCCAGACGTTGTCCAGCAGTTGCGGCTGCGCCGCGGCCGTCGGGTGGATGCGGTCGGCCTGGAACAGCGAGAGCGCGTCAGGCGCATCGGCCACGCCCTTGAGCAGGAAGGGCACGAGCGCGGACTTGGTCGCGCCCGCCACCTTGGAGAACACCGCCTCGAAGCGCCGCGTGTAGTCGCCGCCATAGTTCGGCGGCACCTGGATGCCGACGATCAGCACCTTCGCGCCCGCGGCCTGCGCGGCCTTGGTGATCTGCATCAGGTTGCTTTCGGTGTCGGAGAGCGGCAGGCCGCGCAGCGCGTCGTTGGCGCCGAGCTCCAGCACCACGTGGCTGGGCTTGTGCTGCGCCAGCAGCGAAGCAAGGCGCGAGCGCCCGCCGGAGCTGGTGTCGCCGCTGATGCTGGCGTTGACCACGGTGGCCGCGATCTTCTGCTGCGCAAGCCTTTTTTCCAGCAAGGGTACCCAGCCTTCGCCGCGCTTGAGGCCGTACTCTGCGCTCAGCGAATCGCCGAGCACCAGGATCACCGGCTTGCCAGCCATCGGTACTTGGGCCTGAGCCTGGGCCTGCGCCGCGGTCGTCCATAGCCCCGCGCTGCCGAGCGCGGCGGTGGTCAAGATAAAGTCACGTCGATTCAAAACCAAAGCCTTTCCATGTCCCAACCCCCGTCTGATGCAATTGTCGCCGTCGAGCATGTCTTCAAGTCCGTCACCGATTCGGCCGGCACGCTGGACATTCTGCAGGACATCGATTTCACCCTCGGCGCGCGGGAAACCGCGGCCATCGTCGGCGCCTCGGGCTCCGGCAAGAGCACGCTGCTGTCGATCATCGCGGGGCTGGACACGCCCACGCGCGGCACGGTGCGCATCGCCGGCGAAGACATCTTCGCCATCGACGAGGACGAGCGCGCCGCCGTGCGCGCGCAGCGCGTGGGCTTCGTGTTCCAGAGCTTTCAACTGCTCGGCAACCTGAGCGCGCTCGAAAACGTGATGCTGCCGCTGGAGCTGGCCAACCGCAAGGATGCGCGCAAGGCCGCCACCGAAATGCTCGGCCGCGTCGGCCTTGGCCAGCGGCTCGGGCACTACCCCAAGGTGCTCTCGGGCGGCGAGCAGCAGCGCGTGGCACTGGCCCGCGCCTTCGTGGTGCAACCGGCGCTGCTGCTGGCCGATGAGCCCACCGGCAGCCTCGACTTCGCCACCGGCGAGCAGGTGATGCGGCTGATGTTCGACCTCAATCGCGAACTCGGCACCACGCTCGTGCTCGTCACCCACGACCGGGGCATCGCGGCCCGATGCGAGCGACGCATCACCATCGAGGCCGGTCGTGTCGCACTTAATGAAAAAGTGGCTCTGGCGCCCGCCTGACAAGCGCAATAAGCTATTAAACATAAGTAAATAGCCAGCCACACAGGAGATATTCATGGAGGAGCTTCCGCCCGACGCCGTCCTGGCGCTGCAGCGCGGCAGGATGATCGAGGCCATAAAGATCGTGCGCGCCCGCACGGGCGTGGACCTCAAGTCGGCCAAGGACGCTGTCGATCGCTACGCCGACAGGCTGGAGCGGGGGGAAGGCGAAGCCAGCGGACGCGGTGCGCCTGCCGCCGCCATGCAGGACCGCGGCTTCGCCTCCATGCCCTCCATCGCACTCGCAGCCCTGGCGCAGGGCAACAAGATCGAGGCCATCCGCCTCACGCGCGAAGCCACGGGCCTGAGCCTGTCTGCGGCCAAGCGGCTGGTCGACAACCATGACGATCCGGCGCTCGGAAGTTTCAGCCCCCTGACCCAGCACATGCCCCGCCGCCAGATGGAGGAACCGGGCCGCGTGCATGGCGACGGCTACAAATGGCTGCCGGCGTTGATCATCGTGCTGGCGGCGGTCATGGCCTGGTTGTTGATTGCCGGAAAGGCTTGAGTCGATGATCGTTCCCCAGTTCTGGGCCGAAGGCCGTATCCAGGAGAGCGTGGCCGGCAAGCAGTTCACCGTGCGCCGCTTCGGCTGGTCCGACGAGAGCCCGCTGGCCGCGCAGGCGCACGCCGACCAGCGCACGCGCGATGCCTTCGATCGAATCGTCCACAAGGGCGAGAAGCTCGAGCGCCGCGAACGCAAGATGCCCTACA
The DNA here is from genome assembly GCF_900111625.1 of Variovorax sp. OV084. NCBI lineage: Bacteria > Pseudomonadati > Pseudomonadota > Betaproteobacteria > Burkholderiales > Comamonadaceae > Variovorax > Variovorax sp. OV084. Next base: position 157,818 of record NZ_FOII01000007.1, read on the forward strand.
ACGGCGCCGACGGCATGCCGATCCGCGAGGAAATCGTCGAGCGCCAGGGCGACACCGTCATCACGCGCAACACCTACGGCGCGCGCTGCCTCAACACGCCCGACGTGCTGTTCGTCGACATCGACTTCGAGGAGCCCTTGCGCGGCAGCGTGTTCGGCTTTGCGCTGGTGCCGGCGCTGATCGCCGGGGTGGTCGGCGGCTGGGCCGCCAAGACCTGGCTGGGCGGGCTGATCGCGGGCATCGTGGTCTTCGTCGTGGCATGGGTCATCGGCCAGCGCAAGAAGCGCGGCGAGCACAGCGGCAACCCCGCGCCTGAGAAGCGGGCGGCCGAGCGCATCGGGCGCTTCATGCAGCAGCACCCCGACTGGCACCTGCGCATCTACCGCACGCCCGCAGGCTTCCGGGTGCTGGCGATGCACGACGTCTTCGATCCGACCGACACCGCGGTGGCCGACTGCTTTCATGCAATGGGCGTCGACAAGGTCTACGCACGCATGTGCCGCAACCAGAAATGCTTTCGTGCCCGGGTGAGCGCCAAGCCCTGGCGCATCGGCATCGGCGAACACATGCGGCCCCAGCCGGGCATATGGCCGGTGTCGCCCGAGAAGCTGCCTGCGCGCGACGCCTGGATCGCGCGCTACGAAAAGGCAGCCGAGGGCCATGCGGCCTGCCAGTACCTGGAGAGCGTGGGCAACGGTGCGAAGGTGCATCCGAGCGCGCTGGCGGTGCAGGAACTGCACGACGAGCGTACCCGCGCGCTCAGTGGTTTGCCGATCGCCTGACCACGCGAAATGGCCAGGTCCCGGGGGTAGGGATAATCCAGGGATGTCTTCCCCCAAAGTGATCTTCGGCTTCCATGCCGTGGGCGTGCGCATCAAGACCGCGCCTAAATCGGTGCTCGAAGTGATGTTCGACGCCAGCCGGCGCGATGCGCGCATGAAACAGTTCATCGCGCGTGCGCAGGAAGCCGGTGTGCGGCTGGTCGAGGCCGACGGCCTGCGGCTGTCCAAGCTCAGCGGCAGCCACGGCCACCAGGGCGTGGTGGCACGGGTTGAACCCGTGGCCCAGGTCCGCTCGCTCGACGAACTGCTCGAGGGCCTCGAAGAGGCCGGCACCGTGCCCCTGCTGCTGGTGCTCGATGGCGTGACCGACCCGCACAACCTCGGCGCCTGCCTGCGCGTGGCCGATGGCGCCGGCGCGCATGCGGTCATCGCGCCCAAGGACCACGCGGCCGGCATCAACGCCACCGTGGCCAAGGTGGCGAGCGGCGCGGCCGAGACGGTGCCTTACTTCATGGTCACCAACCTCGCGCGCACCCTGAACGAACTCAAGGAACGCAATATCTGGTGCGTGGGCACCAGCGACGACGCGCCGGGCACCATTTACCAGAGCGATTTCAAGCGCCCGCTGGCGCTGGTGCTGGGTGCCGAAGGCGAAGGCATGCGGCAGCTCACGCGCAAGACCTGCGACGAGCTGGTGAGTATTCCGATGGCCGGTGCGGTCGAGAGCCTGAATGTCTCGGTGGCCAGTGGCGTGTGCCTCTACGAGGCGATGCGCCAGCGCGGCGCCTGAGCGCCGTCTCTTTTAGCTTTTGGGCAGCGATCCACCCTTGCGGTGGAAGTAGATGAGCTCCGCCACCCGTCGCATCTGCGGCGTGCCCAGCAGGTGGTTGAACATCCAGTCGCTCTGGAAATGGTCGAAGGCCCAGCGCAGCGCGCGCTTGAGCCGGAAGCCCGGGTAGCCACGAACGAACCACGTGGCCGGGTCGCCGGCCTCGCCGCGCACGAAGCGCGCTACGGCCTCGCCCGCGCGCTCCCCGTGCAGCAGCGCTGTGTGGATACCGCCGGCAGTCACCGGCGACACCATGCCCGCCGCATCGCCCACCAGCAGGGCCCGCTCGCGCGCCACCACCGGCAGCACGCCGCCGCACGGGATCATTCCCGCGCGCACCGCGACCGGCGGGGCGTCGCCGGGCGTGACCACCGAGGCAATCTTGCGCAGCAGCGGATCGAGCTTCAGCGCGCCCGCGCTGTTGTGCACCATGCGGCGCGCCAGCCCGATCTGGCTCACGCCGACCCCGTCGAGCGCCCAGCCGATATAGCCGGGCGCGAGCTTGCGGTCGATGAAGCAATGCAGCAGGCCGGGCGCCATACGCGCGCCCTGGTACTCGTGCTCGATGCCGTAGAGGAAGCGCGTGTTGCGCGACAGGCCCAGCGCCTTGGCAACGCGCGAGTGGGGGCCGTCAGCGCCCACGAGGTAGGTGGCCGTGATGCAGGGCCCTTGCGTCACCGGCACTTCCCACCGGCCGTTGAGCCACAGCGCCTGCTCGAACAGCGTGCCCAGCCGCACGTCGACGCCGCTGGCGCGGGCCGAGCTGACCATCCAGTCGAGCAGGGCGGGCGCGTCGGTGGCCCAGAACCAGTAGCCCGGCGCGTGCAGGTCGACGTGGCGCATGTTGGGCGCATAGAGCCGCACGCCTTCGATGCGGCGCACTAGCGCGGGTGGCACTTCGGCCAGCCACGGCACGCTGTCGACCGCGTCCTTGACGATGATGCCGGTGGTGTGCAGCTTGGCGCCGGCGGTGGTCTTCTTCTCCAGCACCATCACGCTGAGGCCTGCAAGGGCCGCGGCCCGGGCACAGGCCAGGCCCGCAAAGCTCGCGCCCACGACGAGAAGGTCGACCTTGATGTTGCCGGGGCTTGCTGCCGGAGCCGGGGCCGGCTGGGGCGCTGCGCAGGATGAGGAGGCGAGGGGAGAAAAGAAGCTGGAAGAAGTGTGCATGGGGCAGCCAACTGGATTCGATGCGCACCGCGGTCTGCGGTGCGCATGCGAAGTTAGCTACGCCATGTGCGTGCGGCGTGAAGCCTGTGTGAACCTAATGGATGCACCCGGCCGGTCAGGACGGATCCTTGCCACGCGTGCGGCTCACCGCGCTGAAGATGCCGATCCCCAGCAGGATCACCGCCCCGATGCCGATGTAGAGCGTCGGCACGCCGGCGACGGAGGCGCCCCAGATGAGGCCGCCCAGGAAGATCACGAAACCGATCATGTAGAGCGCGAATGACATCGTCGTTCCTCTGGAAGCTGAGATGCCTTGCAGTATCCCGAGGGGTGGCAGGTGCCACACAGGCGTCGACCGCCAGTGCGTGTCGGAGCTTGCCTACCCTGCGCGTGCGGCTACTCCGGGCTTGCCGCCAGCAGATAGCGGCAGGCGGTGCGCCCCAGCGCCTTGAAGACCAGCGGCCGGTCCACGCCGAAGTCGAGGCAGTCGCCCGGTGCGAGTTCGAAGCGCTCGTCGCCGTAGTCCACCCGCAGCGCGCCTTCGAGCATCCACAGGCATTGCCGGTAGGGCTTGCCGCTCCAGCGCGGGTAGTCGACCTGCGCCGAGCGCGGCAGCTCGACCTCGACCAACTCGACGCCGCTGCCCGCATGACGCTCGGCGACCTGGCGCCGCAGGTAGCCGGCTTTCGGGTCGCGCCAGATTTCTTGCTCGGCGCGCGTGCGCAGGCGCTGTGGCTGCTCTTTCTCTTCCGTCAGGAGCTGCGCCAGCGGCACCCCAAGCCCGGCGGCCAGCCGGCCCAGCAGCACGGCCGTGGGGCTGCTCTGCGCACGCTCCACCTTGGAAATCATGGCCTTGCTCACGCCCGAACGCTCAGCCAGCTCCGCGAGGCTCAGTGCTTGCGCCTGCCTCAGCGCCAGCAGCCGGGTGGCGATGAGCATGTCGATGTTCTGGCCGGGCGTGTCGGCAGGAGATGAATCGTTTCTCATATGAGATTATTATTCTCCTATATTGAACGAAATTTCAACGAGGACACCATGCGTCTCATCCCCTGCACAGAAGAAGCGCACTCCGCCGCGATCCTGGCCATCCTCAACGAGGCCATCGTCACTTCCACCGCGTTGTACGACTACAAGCCGCGCACGCCAGAGAACATGGTCGCGTGGTTCGCCACCAAGCGCGCCAACGGCTTTCCCGTGATCGGTGCCGTGGACGATGCCGGCAAGCTGCTGGGTTTCGCCAGCTACGGCACGTTCCGTGCCTTTCCCGCCTACAAGTACACGGTGGAACACTCGGTCTATGTCGACAGCGCGCACCGCGGCGAGGGCCTGGGCCGCACGCTGATGGAAGCGATCATTGCCGAGGCCATCGCGCGCGACGTGCATGTGATGGTCGGTGCCATCGATGCAGCCAACGCCGGCAGCATCGCGCTGCACGAGCGCCTGGGCTTCGAGCATTCGGGCACGGTGCGGCAGGCCGGTTTCAAGTTCGGCCGCTGGCTCGACGTGGCCTTCTACCAGCGCATTCTTGCGACGCCGATGAATCCGGTCGACGGCTAGCAGCTAGACCAGCGCAAAGAAGCGCATCACCACCTCGGCCGGGTGGCGCACACCGGCGCCGACGAACATGCGCTCGTTGATCCATTTCAGCGAAGGCGAGGCGGTCTCGAAGCGCGGGCTGCAGCGGAAGTACACCTGCGACGGATCGACCGTCTCGCCGCGCAGCAGCTTGCCCATCACCTCGGGCGAGGCCGAACGCATCGCATGGTTCTGCACGTAGACCATATCGCCGGCATCGGTCTCCAGGCCGTAGCGCGCGTCGAGCTCGGAAAGCGTGTCGCTCACTATCAGCTGAAAGTCGCTGCCGCCCGGCAGCACGCGCGCCCGCCAGCCGTGGCCGATGGCTTCGCCACCCGTGATCGGCACCACGCGGCGCAGTCCGCGCGGGCTGTTGCCCAGCACCTGCGGCACGCCCACCTCGACGCGCAGGTCGACGAAGTGCTCGAGTGCGGGCGCTGCAATGGTGTCGAACACGCTCATCGCCGGGAGCCGCTCAGGCAGCGTGTTTTGCTTCGGCGCTGGCGCGGTCGAGCATCTCGATGGTGCCCGCGTCGAGCTTCAGCTGCGTCGCGACCACGAGCTCTTCGAGCTGCGCGATGGAGGTGGCGCTGGCAATGGGCGCCGTCACGCCCGGCCGAGCGATCTGCCAGGCGATGGCGACCTGGCCCGGCTTGGCGTTGTACTGCTGGGCCACCTTGTCGAGTGCGTCGAGGATGCGCAGGCCGCGCTCGTTGAGGTACTTCTTCGTGGTGTTGGCGCCGCGCGCGCTCTTGGCGGCATCGGCCTCGGTGCGGTACTTGCCCGTGAGGAAGCCGGCGGCCAGAGCGTAGAAGTTGATCACGCCCACTTCGCGCTTGATGCACAGCGGCTCCAGCGCATCTTCGAACACGGCGCGGTCGTACAGGTTGTACAGCGGCTGCAGGCTTTCATAGCGGGCGATGCCCAGGCGTTCCGACACGTCGAGCGCCTCGGCCAGCCGCGGTGCGCTGTAGTTCGAGGCGCCGATGGCGCGCACCTTGCCTTCCTTGATCAGGTCGTCGAAGGCGCCGAGCGATTCTTCGAGAGGCGTGCCGGCATCGTCGTCGTGCGACTGGTAGAGGTCGATGTAGTCCGTCTGCAGGCGCTTGAGCGAGGCCTCGACCGCTTCGCGGATGTACTTGGGCGCCAGGCCCACCTTGCCTTCGCCCATCGGCTTGCCGACCTTGGTGGCCAGCACCACGCGATTGCGCTTGCCGCTGTGCTTGAGCCACTTGCCGATGATCGTCTCCGACTCGCCGCCGGTGTGGCCCGGCACCCATGCCGAATACACGTCCGCGGTGTCCACGAAGTTGAAGCCCGCATCCAGCCAGGCATCGAGCAGCTTGAACGACGCCGCTTCGTCGACGGTCCAGCCGAACACGTTGCCGCCGAAGGCGAGCGGGGAAACCAGGAGGCCGGAGCGGCCGAGCGGGCGGAGTTGCGACATGTCGAGTGTTCCTGAAGAAGAAATAGATGAGACGAAGGATCAGACGAAGCCCACGGCGCCCAGCGCCGCCCCGGCGCCGAGCAGCCAGAGCAGGTGAATGCGCGTGCGCCAGACAATAAGGGCGGAAACGCCGGTCAGCAGCCACAGGTGCCAGGCAGGCGCATTGCCGGCATGGTTTCCCGCCGCCAGCACCCAGCCGGTGGCGATCAGCAGGCCCACCACCACGGGCGCCATGCCCTGCTTGAAGGCGCGCACCTCGCGGCGCGTGCGGTTGCGGTGGCCCCAGCGCGTGGCGAAGTAGGTGAGGGTGGTGCTCGGCAGCATGATGCCGACCATGGTGAGCATCAGCCCGAAGAAGCCGAGCAGCCAGGCCGAGGGCCCGGCGCCGATGCCGCCGCCCGCGTTGAGCCCGACGTTCCAGCCCATCAGCGCCACGAACAGCACGTTGGGGCCGGGCGCGGCTTGCGCGATGGCAATGGAGGAGCTGAACTGCGCATCGGTGAGCCAGCTGTGCTGGACTACGAGGTAGCGGTGCATGTCGGGCACCGTGGTGATGGCGCCGCTGATCGACAGCAGCGACAGCAGCGCGTATTGACCGAACAGGGCCAGCCAGTCGTGCCATTGCATCGTGATGGTCATGGCGCGATCTTCTTCCAGGTCCACACGCAGGCGACGCCACCGACCACCAGCAGCACCCATCCGAGCGGGATCTTGAACACCGCAATGGCCACGAACACCAGCGCCATGAAGGAGAGGCAGGTTGCAAAGCCCAGCGGATGCTTGCGCAACTGCGGCACCAGCTTGATACCGGTCGCGGCAATCAGTCCGCCCGACACCGCGCCCATGCCGCGCAGCGCGGCCGCCACCTGCGGGTTGCCGGCGAAGTGCGCATACAGCACGGCCAGCGCAAGGATGACGACCAGCGGAATGGTCAACATGCCCGCCAGGGCGGCGAGTGCGCCGCGCAAGCCGAAGTAGCGGTCGCCGATCATCAGAGCGAGGTTGATCACGTTGGGACCCGGCATCACCTGCGCCACGGCCCAGTCTTCGAGGAACTGCTCGGGCGTGAGCCATTTCTTCTTCTCGACCATCTCGCGCTGGACGATGGCGAGCACACCGCCGAAGCCCTGCAACGCGAGCCAGGTGAATGAAACAAAAAGGTCGCGTGGCGACTGGGGCTGGGCAGCGGGGGGAGACGGGTGCATGTGGAGCGATTATCGTAGGCACGCTTTCAACATGCCGGGCGCCGGATCGACATGGCGCCGGGCGATTCCACAGGGACACTTCAGCATGGTCAAGCAACTGCGCGCACTCTTCGATCTCTGCCAGCGGGCCTTCAACTCCTGGTCGAACGATTACGCCCCGAGCATGGGCGCCGCGCTGGCCTACTACACAGTGTTCTCCATTGCACCGCTGCTGCTGATCGTGATTGCGGTGGCCGGCCTGGTCTTCGGGCAGGAGGCCGCGCGCGGCGAGATCTTCGCGCAGCTCTCGGGCCTGATGGGCGAGCAGGGTGCGGCTGCGGTGCAGGGCATGCTGAAGGCCGTCAACAAGCCGGCCGAAGGCATCGTCGCCACGGTGATCGGCATCGGGCTGCTGGTGCTGGGCGCCACCACCGTCTTCGGCGAACTGCAGGACGCGCTCGACCGCATCTGGCGCGCGCCGGCCCGCGCCAAGAACAAGGGGCTGTTCAACATGCTGCGCGTGCGGATGCTGTCGTTCAGCATGATCATGGGCATCGGCTTTTTGCTGATGGTGTCGCTGGTGGCGAGTGCGGCGCTCGCGGCCCTGGGCAAGTGGTGGTCGCCTGTGTTCGGAGCGTGGGAGACAACGGCGCAGGCCGTCAACTTCGTCTTCAGCTTCGCGATGGTGACGGCGATCTTCGCGATGATCTACAAGATCATGCCGCGCGCCAAGGTGCAGTGGCGCGACGTGTGGGTGGGGGCGGCGGTCACGGCGCTACTCTTCACTGTGGGCAAGCACCTGATCGGGCTGTACATCGGCAAGAGCAGCGTGGCCTCGGGCTACGGGGCCGCGGGCTCGCTGGTGGTGGTGCTGGTGTGGGTTTACTACTCGGCGCAGATCTTCCTGCTGGGGGCCGAGTTCACCTGGGTCTATGCGCGTACCTACGGCTCGATGAAGGACACGAAGGGCATCGCCGACCCGAACCCGTCGCCGACGCGCAACGTGCCGCTGCCGCACAACGACACCTGAGCCTCGCTTCAGCCGGCGAAGCCGCCTTCGTCGAGGTACTTCTGCTCTTCCGCCGTGGTGCTGCGCCCCATCATCCTGTTGCGGTGCGGAAAGCGGCCGAAGCGCGCAATGATGTCCCGGTGCAGCACCGCGTAGCGCTGCGTATTGGCGTCGAGCGCCGCGTTGAGTTCGACCGAGCGCTCCTGCTCGGCCAGCACTTCGGAATGCATGAAGGGCAGGTAGAAGAAACGTCGCAGCACCGGTTCGCACTGCAGGTCGAAGCCTGATTCGACTGCCTGCTTCGCCACGGCCAGCGCCTTGCCGTCGGTGGCCAGCATGTGCGGGCTGCCGCGCCAGGTGTTGCGGGGAAACTGGTCGAACAGCACCAGCAAGGCCAGGGCGCCTTCGGCGTCGGATGTCCAGTGGTCGAGCTCGCCGCGGGCTGCGGCCTGATGGGCGTGCGAGAAGCGGGCGGCGAAGTCGGCGTCGAAGGCGTCGTTCTTGGCAAACCAGCGGTCCGGGCCGGCTTCGCGCCAGAAATCGACCACGTCGCGGGCGGTGGGGAGGGCGTTGAAAGTCATCGTTGCATTTTCTTTCAGCCTTTCAGCCCTTTTTCAGCCCTTTATCAGCCGTTAGGCGGCCGTCAAAGTCGGGGTGGTGGCCGACAAGCCAAGCCCGCCGTGCTGCCTATGCTGTGGAGGCTTTCATAACTCAGGAGATCAAGCTCATGACCAAATATGGCACCCTTTTGCGCGCAGCCCTCATCACCGGGGTGGCCAGTGCCGCGCTGGTCGGCTGCGGAATGATGTCGAAGTCGAACGTCGCGAGCTTCAGCGGCGCGATGAACGCAGCCAGCGAAGTCCCGCCCAACATGACGCGCGGCAGCGGCATGGCCGAGGCCTGGCTCGACCGCGACACCAACGTGCTCAAGTACAAGATCACCTACACCGGCCTGAGCGGTCCGGCCACCATGGCGCACTTCCACGGCCCGGCCGCCGCGGGCGCCAATGCGGGCGTGGTGCTGCCCTTTGCCAACCCGGCGAGCCCGATCGAAGGCCAGGCCACGCTCACGCCGGCACAGGCGGCCGACCTGTCCGCGGGCAAGTGGTACGCCAACGTGCACACCGCCGCCAACCCGGGCGGCGAGATCCGCGGACAGATGCTGCCGAAGATGTGACATCGTCCCGGGGGCAACAACCCCTGGTCAGGTTGGTGTCGCGGGGCTGGTGTCAAATGAACGCATGACGACGACACCACCGAAGAAGAAACCCCGTGCCGCCTCCTCCAAGCCCCTCAACCCTTTTGCTTCGCGCCGCGAAGACATGCGCACCGCCCGCAAGGCGCTGGTGCTGCAGGGTGGGGGCGCGCTCGGCGCCTACCAGGCCGGCGTGTATGCGGCGCTCAGCGAAACCGAGCTGCAGCCGCACTGGATTGCCGGCGTCTCCATCGGCGCCATCAATGCGGCACTGATTGCGGGCAATGCACCGGAAACGCGCGTCGACCGGCTGCGCGAGTTCTGGCACCTTGTGTCTTCGGGCCCCTCGCAGCGCCTGCCTTCTTGGCTGGGCGACCGGGCCCTGCAGAACCAGTACAGCGCCACCATGGCCTCGCTGGTGGGCATTCCGGGCTTCTTCGAGCCGCGGTACTCGCCGGCCTTCCTGATGGGTGGCGCGGCGCCGCTGCTGAGCTATTACGACACCTCCGCGCTCAAGTCCACTCTGGAGCGCCTCGTCGACTTCGACCGCATCAATGCCTGCGAGGCGCGCTTCAGCGTGGGTGCGGTCAATGTGCGCACCGGCAACTCGGTGTACTTCGACAACACGCGCCAGCTCATCGGGCCCGAGCACATCATGGCCAGCGGCGCGCTGCCGCCGGGCTTCGCGCCAATCAGCATCGATGGCGACGACTACTGGGACGGCGGCATCGTGTCGAACACGCCGCTGCAGTACGTGCTCGACACGCATCCGCGCAGCGAGCCGCTGGTGGTGCTGCAGGTCGACCTGTTCAATGCGCGCGGCGAGATGCCGCGCACCATGGCGGGCGTGATGGAGCGGCAGAAGGACATCACCTACTCCAGCCGCACCCGCATGAACACCGATGCGCTGGCCGCCAACATGAACCTGCAGCAGGCGATTGCCGACCTGATCTCCAAGCTGCCGGCAGGCCTGCGCAACGACCCGAGCGTGCTCGCGGTGCAGTCGCAGCTCACGCACGAGCCCATAGACATCTTCCACCTGATCTACCGCGACAAGCCCTACGAGTTGGAGTCCAAGGACTACGAGTTCTCGCGCGCCGCCGTTGAAGAGCACTGGGATTCGGGTGCGCGCGACATGCGCAACACGCTGGCCCACCCCGAGACGCTGCGCGCCGACGCAACCGTCAACGGTGTGACCACTTTCGACCTTGGCGAGCACGGCTCGGGGCGCGTCAAGCGGCCGGGCCTGTCGCGCTGACACGGACGATTCAGCCTCAACTAAGAAACCAGCGCGAGACTGGGCCGTCACTTCAACAGGAGGAAATGTTTTCATGAACATTGAAGATGTGCGACGAACGGCATTCGCGATGCCGCTGACCAATCCCGCCTTTCCGCCCGGTCCTTACCGCTTCGTGCGGCGCGAATTTCTCATCCTCACGTACCGCACCGACATGGACGCCCTGCGCGCCGTGGTGCCCGAGCCGCTCGAAGTGGTCGAGCCGCTGGTCAAGTACGAATTCATCCGCATGCCCGACTCCACCGGCTTCGGCGACTACACCGAGTCGGGCCAGGTCATTCCGGTGCAGCTGCGCACCGCCAGGGGCGTGGAGAAGGGCGCGTACGTGCACGCGATGTACCTCAACGACCATCCGCCCATTGCCGGCGGGCGCGAGCTCTGGGGCTTTCCGAAGAAGCTCGCCTCGCCGGTGCTCGACTACGAGACCGACGTGGTGGTCGGAACGCTCGACTACGGCAAGGTGCGCGTGGCCAAGGCCACGATGGGCTTCAAGCATCGCGCGCTCGACCCGGAGCCCATCCTCGCGGGCATTGCGCAACCCAACTTTCTGCTCAAGATCATTCCGCACGTCGACGGCACGGCGCGCATCTGCGAACTGGTGCGCTATCACATGGTCGACGTCACGCTGCACGGCGCATGGGGCGGGCCCGGCTCGCTCGAACTGCACCCGCACGCGCTGGCACCCGTGGCCGACCTGCCGGTGCTCAAGGTCGAATCGGCCGTGCACTACATCGCGGACATGACGCTCGCACTCGGCACGGTCGAGCACGACTATCTCGCCTGATTCTTGCTGCCCTTTTCAAACCCGACTCTTACCAAGGAACATCACCATGCAACTCAAGGACAAGGTCGCCTACATCACTGGCTCGGCCAGCGGCATCGGCAAGGAAATCGCCATCCTGTTCGCGCAGGAGGGCGCCAAGATCATCATTGCCGACCTCAACAAAGAAGCGGCCGACGCCACCGCGGCCGAGCTCAAGGCCACCGGCGCACAGGCCATCGGCGTGGGTGTCGACGTGACGAACGAAGACCAGGTCAACGCCTCGGTCGAAGAGGGCGCTGCGGCCTTCGGCGGCATCGACATCCTCATCAGCAACGCCGGCATCCAGATCGTTCACCCGGTGGAAGAGTTCAGCTTCGCCGACTGGAAGAAGATGCTCGCCATTCACCTCGACGGCGCCTTCCTCACCACGAAAGCTTGCCTGAAGCACATGTATGCACAAGGTCGCGGCGGCAGCGTGATCTACATGGGCTCGGTGCACTCGAAGGAAGCCTCACTGCTGAAGGCTCCTTACGTCACCGCCAAGCACGGTCTCATCGGCCTGGCCAAGACGGTTGCGAAGGAAGGCGCCAAGCACGGCGTGCGCGCCAACGTGATCTGCCCGGGCTTCGTGCGCACGCCGCTCGTCGAAAAGCAGATTCCCGAGCAGGCCAAGACCCTGGGCATCAGCGAGCAGGAAGTCATCAAGAACGTGATGTTGAAGGAAACGGTCGACGGCGAATTCACGACCACGGAAGACGTGGCGCGCGTCGCGCTGCTGTTCGCGGGCTTCCCGACCAATGCACTCACCGGCCAGTCGCTCGTCGTGAGCCACGGCTGGTTCATGCAATAAGCAGACGCTACAGCTTCAACTCCCAGGTTTCACCGACCTGTGGCGAGCCGTAGCCCTCGTGCGGCTCCGACTTGGTGAGCTGGAAGCCGCGCTTGGCGTAGATGCCGCGTGCGGCCACCAGGCAGCTGTTGGTCCACAGCACCATCTTCTTGTAGCCCTTGAGGCGCGCGAAGGCGATGCATTCGTCCACCAGCTTGCCGCCCAGGCCGAGCCCGCGCGCGGCGGGCGCGAGGATCAGCAGGCGCAGCTGCGCCACCGCGGCCGACTTGCGCACCACGAAGATCGCGCCCACCCGCTCGCCGTTGAGCTCGGCAATCCAGCAGCGCTCCCACTCGGGCTGGAACTTGAGCAGGAATTCACCCGCGATGCCGGCCACCAGCGCTTCGAAGGTGCTGTTCCAGCCGTACTCGCGCGCATAGATCTCGCCATGCTGCTGCACCACCCAGCCGATGTCGCCGGGTGCCGGGTCGCGCAGGATGGCCGCCTGGGTCTTGGCCGGGGCGGCTTCGGGGTCGAGCAGCGACTGCACCGTGCCCATGGCCTGCACCAGCTGCTGGCGCTGTGGCGGCGCGAGCGAGGCGAGCAGGGCGGTGGCTTCTTCACGCGATTTCTGTTGCAGCGGCGCGAATGCGGCGTGGCCGGCCTCGGTCAGGCGCAGGACGCTCTGGCGCGCATCGCGCGGATGCGGCTCGCGCGTGAGCCAGCCTTCGTTTTCGAAGCGGCGCAGGATGCGGCTCATGTAGCCCGCGTCGAGCCCGAGGTCACGCCCGATTTCGCTCGCGACCGCCACCTCGCGGTGCGCCAGCTCGTACAGCACGCGCACGTCGGTCAACGACATGGCGCTGCCGAGGTAGGGGTCGAGGGCGCCGATGCGGCGGGTGTAGAAGCGGTTGAATTGACGGATCGCCTTGACGGCGGCGGGGTCGATGTTGGGTAAAGTGGCTGACATGGTTGCCATTGTCATTCAGAAGGTTGACTTTGGCAATCAATTGAGGCTTCGAAGAGGCCCGGTCACAGGATGTTTGCCGCGACAGACATGATGGAAAACCCTAAAATCGAGGGTTGCCCACAACGGCGCTCCCACGGCGCTGTCTACTCCCTCCGATGAACGCCCCCGTCGACGTCTCCTTTTTCGCGCGCGCCGCCAAGCCGCTGACCAGCTACCGCAAGTACTGGGCGGCCCGTTTCGGTACGGCCAAGTTCCTGCCGACTTCGCGCAAGGAAATGGAAGCGCTCGGCTGGGACAGCTGCGACATCATCGTGGTCACGGGCGACGCCTACGTCGACCACCCCAGCTTCGGCATGTCGGTCATCGGCCGCATGCTGGAGGCGCAAGGTTTCCGCGTCGGCATCATCGCGCAGCCCGACTGGCAGAGCGCCGAACCCTTCAAAGCGCTGGGCAAACCGAACCTGTTCTTCGGCGTGACTGCCGGCAACATGGATTCGATGATCAACCGCTACACGGCCGACCGGAAGATCCGCAGCGACGACGCCTACACCCCCGGCGACGTCGGCGGCTCGCGCCCCGACCGCGCGGCCATCGTGTATTCGCAGCGCTGCAAGGAAGCCTGGAACGACGTGCCGATCATCCTCGGCGGCATCGAAGGCAGCCTGCGCCGCATCGCCCACTACGACTACTGGTCGGACAAGGTGCGCCGCTCCATCGTCGTCGACTCGAAGTGCGACCTGCTGCTGTACGGCAACGCCGAGCGCGCCATCGTCGAGATCGCGCACCGCCTGGCCGCCAAGGAGCCGGTGCAGCAGATCACCGACGTGCGCGGCACCGCCTATGTGCGGCGCGAAACGCCCGAGGGCTGGTTCGAGATCAACTCCACCAGCGTGGACGAACCCGGCCGCGTCGAGGCGCACGTCAACCCCTACCTGATGGTGTCCGACCAGGCCAAGGCCAACGGCGCCACCTGCGCGAAGGAAGACGAGGCTGACGCCGTTGCCAAGGCGGCCGAAGCCGCTGGGTCGGCCGCCGGCTCGGTGGTCAACCCAGCCATCAAGCCGCTGAACTTCGTGCCCAACCCGGCGCTGCAGCCCCGCGGCAAGATTGCCGTTCCTCCGCGCGACCGTTCGGTGATCCGCCTGCCGGCCTACGAGCAGGTGCGCAGCGACCCGGTGCTCTACGCGCACGCCAACCGCGTGCTGCATCTCGAAACCAACCCGGGCAACGCCCGCGCGCTGGTGCAGGCGCACGGCGAGGGCGCCACGGCGCGTGACGTGTGGATCAACCCGCCGCCCATTCCGCTCACCACGGCCGAGATGGACCACGTGTTCGATCTGCCGTACGCACGCAGCCCGCATCCGCGCTACGCCGACGAGAACGGCAGCCACGACGGCGCGACCAAGATCCCCGCGTGGGAAATGATCCGCTTCAGCGTGAACATCATGCGCGGCTGTTTCGGCGGCTGCACCTTCTGCTCGATCACCGAGCATGAGGGCCGCATCATCCAGAGCCGCTCGGAAGATTCGATCATCAAGGAGGTCGAGGCCATCCGCGATTCGGTGAAGGGCTTCACCGGCACCATCTCCGACCTCGGCGGCCCCACGGCCAACATGTACCGCATCGGCTGCAAGTCGCCCGAGATCGAATCGGCCTGCCGCAAGCCCAGCTGCGTGTACCCGGGCATCTGCCCGAACCTCAACACCAATCACGACCCGCTGATCAAGATCTACCGTCGGGCGCGTGCATTGAAGGGCATCAAGAAAATTCTCATCGGCTCGGGCCTGCGCTACGACCTGGCCGTGCAGTCGCCCGAGTACGTGAAGGAGCTGGTGCAGCACCACGTTGGCGGCTACCTGAAGATCGCGCCCGAGCACACCGAGCAAGGCCCGCTCACGAAGATGATGAAGCCCGGCATCGGCAGCTATGACAAGTTCAAGCAGATGTTCGAGAAGTACTCGGCCGAGGCGGGCAAGAAGCAGTACCTGATTCCGTACTTCATTGCCGCGCATCCGGGCACCAGCGACGAGGACATGATGAACCTCGCGATCTGGCTCAAGAAGAACGGCTTTCGCGCCGACCAGGTGCAAACGTTCTACCCGAGCCCGATGGCCACGGCCACGACGATGTACCACACCAACAAGAACCCGCTGCGCAAGATCACGCGCGAGAGCGAGACGGTGGACATCGTGCGCGGCGACAAGCGCCGCCGCCTGCACAAGGCCTTCCTGCGCTACCACGACGCCAACAACTGGCCGCTGCTGCGCGAGGCGCTCAAGAGCATGGGCCGCGCCGACCTGATCGGCAACGGCAAGCACCACCTCATCCCGACGTGGCAGCCGCTGACCGACGGCGGCTACACGAGCGCGCGTCGCAAGAACTCGACCGTCGCACCGGCGGTCAACAAGTCCGCACCGGTCAAGCTGGCGCCGGTGAAGCCCTCGAAGGGCCGCATCCTTACGCAGCACACCGGCCTGCCGCCACGCGACAACGGTTCGGCCGCGGCGCCGCGCAAGGCTGCCGGCCCGGTGCGCGGCAGCATCCGCAAGCCGCGCTGAGCTTCAGAACGCCAGCAGTCCCGCTGGCAGCAGCTTGCCGACCCAGGCGCCCACGGCCGCCATGTGTGCCAGCACCGTGGCCCAGTAGCCCGCCATGAAGCTCGCCTTGCGCACCTTGTGGCGGAACAACCGCTGCGCGACCCAGGCGCCCGGCCAACCCCCGATCAGCGAGAGCAGGTGCAGCGTGTTCTCCGCGGTGCGCCAGCGGCCTGTTTCGGCTGCGTTCTTGTCGAAGCCGTAGATGAAGAAAGTCAGCAGGCTGAGCAGCGCCAATACGCCAAGCGCGATTGGCGGAAGGCGTGTGGTCCAAACGCCATAGCCGAGCAGCGCGCCGTACGCCACGAGCAGAAGAACCATCGGCAAAGGGGACGAAGAAGAGGTCGAGGAACGCACCGAGCGATCAGGTTGCCGGCGAGGCGGCGCGGACCTCCGCTGCGGTTGTGATTGCGGCTGCCGCACCGCACCGGCTACCTGCACCGACATCGCACGCGGCCCCTTGCCGCCCACATGGATCTCCTCGAAGTTCACCCTCATGCCGACCTGCGGCGCGGTGCCCCGGTCGGCGAAGTCGCGCAGGTGCACGAACACATCGGCGGAGATTTCGGGGCAGCGGATGAAGCCGAAGCCCCGATCTTTCTCCCATCGAACTAGCGTGCCCTGGCGTTTCATCGGCGGGATTCTCGCCGCTATGCGTACTGCATCTCGCCATTTCCGAACGACCAGTTCTCCTTCGCCACCTCGACGAGGTTGATGAAGACATCCTCGCGCCGGATGCCCTGCCGGGCGTGCAGGTCGTCGGCCACGCGCTTGTAGAAGGCTTTCTTCATCTCCGTCGTTCTTCCGTGATTCAGCGTGATCTGGATCAGCACGAAGCCCGGCGAGTAGACAACACCGAGGTAGCTTGCCGGATGGACCAGCTCGCGTGCCTCGTGCCGCGTGATGACCTGGAACTTGTCGTCTTCCGGCACGTTGATGGTGTCCCGCATGGCCTGATAAATGAGATCCCCGATGGCCGGACCCAGGGTCTCGGGGCTGCCATTGGAAAGATCGATCCGGACGAGTGGCATCTTTGGTTCCTCGAAAAAGAGTGGAAGCCTAAGGTACATCCCGTGTCGATCGGCCATGGCGGGCGCAATGCCGCTGTTGGTGCGGCGCAGCAAGCCCACGCAGTCCGACTGAAGGCGAGGGTGGGGCGGTCCGCTGTATGGTGTGGTCCATGAGCAGTTCGTACTACCCGTCGGCTTCATGGACGATGCGCACCCTGACGGGAGCGCTGCTGCTACTGCTTGCAGCCTCGGCGCAACAGGCGCTTGCCGCCGCACCGGAGAATTCTTCCGCCCAGGCGCTGCGCGCCACCCACCAGCGCTTGAGCGACAAGCTCGACAAGAGCAGCTTCGGGCGGCCCGTGCAGCTCGATTCCATGGAGACGGCGGATGGCCTGCAGGGCGACGTCTACGCCGTGGTCGAGCATCCGCTCGCGGAAATCAGCACCGCGCTGAAGGGGTCGGCCCACTGGTGCGAGGTGCTGACCCTGCACATCAACAACCGGCGCTGCAGCACGGCCAGCGGCCCGCAGGGGCGCGAGATGCTGACGCTCTACGTGGTGCGGCGCTATGACAAGCCCATCGACCAGGCCTTCGAGTTGCCGTTCGTCTACCGGGTCGCCAGTGCCACGCCCGAGCACCTGATGGTCGAGTTGTCGGCCGAGAGCGGGCCGCTGGGCACCAGCAACTATCGCGTCACGCTGGAGGCCGTGGCGCTCGACGAGCGCAAGAGCTTCCTGCACTTCAGCTACAGCTATGACCACAACACCATGGTGCGGCTGGGCACCATGGCCTACCTGGCGACCTTCGGCAGCGACAAGGTGGGCTTTACCGTGCTGGGCAAGACGCCGGAAGGCCAGCTCGACTACATCCGCGGCCTGCGCGGGCTGGTGGAGCGCAATGCGATGCGCTACTTCCTGACGCTGGATGCCTACCTCTCGGCGCCGGGGCCGGAGCAGGCCGACCGTCGTCAGCGTCGCTGGTTCGCGGCGGCCGAGCAGTACCCGCGCCAGCTGCACGAAGTCGATCTCGACACTTACCTCGCGCTCAAGCGCGAAGACCGGCAGCGCGACGGCGCCAGTCGCTGATGAATCAGCTGGCCAGCGTGAGCAGCGGCACGTCGCGCTCGCGACTCATGGCTTCGAGTTCGGCGCGCGTGCACGTCGCCAGCCATGCGGCCAGCGCTTCGTGCGTGGCAGGCGCCAGCATGTCGCGCGAGTCGATCTGCGCCGCCTCGCAGAGCCGGCTGGCGAAATGCGGCTCCAGCGCGGCAACGGCCACGCGGCCATCGGCGCAGGGGTAGACGCGGTAGCCGGCATGCGCGCCGCCGACCGTGCCCGAGGGCTGCGTCAGCCCCCAGGTGCGGGGCAGGGCGAGCCAGTCGGCCGAGGCGTTCAGCGCTACTTCGAGGTATACGCCGCCCGCCTTGCGCGACTGCAGCAGCATGGCCTTCAACACCGCTTCGCTTGCGAGCAGTGCGCCGCCCATGTCGGCGTAGAGCGTTGGCGGCAGTTCGGTGCCGGTGACCAGTCCGCTTTCGGCGAGATAGGTCAGGTCATGGCCCGGCTCCTCGGCGCGTTCGCCCGGCGCGCCGACGATGGCCACTTGCGACAGCGACGGATGGCGCGCCTGCAGCGCAGGCCAATCGAGGCCGAGCTTGCGCAGCGCGGAAGGGCGGAACGAGGTGAGCAGCACGTCCGTCTTCGCGAGTTCGGCGTGCAGTTGCTGCTGGCCCGCGTCCGTTTTCAGGTCGGCTGTTTCGATGGCGATGCCTTCGTGCAGTGCGGCATACGCGGGCTTGTTGTAGAGCGCCATCGGGTCGCCGCCCGGCGGCTCGAGCTTCAGGCAGGTGGCGCCCATTCCGCGGCAGCGCAGCAACGCGGCCGGCCCAGGCAGGTTGAGCGCAAGGCTCAGCACGCGCACGCCTTCTAGCGGCTGGAAGGAGTCTTGGGTGGGGCTGGACATGGGGCGTCGATCCGGAAAACAGGCCAGCAGCCATTCTCACCCGTGCGGAGTGGGAAGCCAGATTCCGCAAGCCGCCATCGAGGCGGCGCGCGTAGCATGCGCCATGGCAGCGCTTGTCCTTGCCGCTGCCGCAACGACCAAGGAGACAAAGCATGTTCGAAGCTTCCCTGATGAACGGCCAGCGCATCCTCGTGACCGGCGGCGGCACGGGCCTCGGCCGCGCAATGGCCGAGCGCTTCCTGAGCCTTGGCGCCGACGTGGCCATCTGCGGCCGGCGCCAGTCGGTCTGCGAAGAAACCGCGGCCGAATGGCGGCAGCAGTTCCCGGGCCGGCGCATCGACACCTTCGGCGTGGACATCCGCATCGCGCAGCAGGTCGACGAGATGGTCGAGAGCCTGTTCCAGAGCGGCGGCCTCACGGGGCTCGTCAACAACGCGGCGGGCAACTTCGTCTCTCCGACCGAAAACCTCTCGCCGCGCGCCTTCGACGCCATCGCCAACATCGTGTTCCACGGCAGCTTCTACGTGACGCAGGCCGTGGGCAAGCGCTGGGTGGCCCAGGCCAAGTCGGGCCAGTGGAAGCAGGGCGATGCCTTCCGCAGCGTGATGAGCATCATCGTCACCTGGGTCGACAACGGCAGCCCCTACGTCGTGCCCTCGGCCATGAGCAAGGCCGGCATCGAGGTGATGACCAAGTCGCTCGCGGTGGAGTGGGCGCGCCACGGCATTCGCCTGAATGCCGTAGGCCCCGGCGAGATTCCGACCGAGGGCATGAGCAAGCGCCTGAACCCTGGCGAGGAGCCCGGCGCGCGCAGCAAGCAGAGCAACCCGATGGCGCGCACCGGCCGCATGAGCGAGCTGCAGAACCTCGCGTCCTTCCTGATGGCGCCGGGGCAGTGCGACTGGCTCACGGGCCAGAGCATCATGATGGACGGCGGCAATGCGCTGGCCACCGGCGGCAACTTCTACGAACTGCGCCAGTGGAGCGATGCCGACTGGCTGGCCGCGCGCGAACGCATCGAGGCGCAGAACCAGAAGGACAAGGCGCAGCGCTGACTACTTCCTTGGCGTCCTGGCCGCCTGCACGGTGACGTGCTTGTTCACCGGGCTCGACAGCACCAGCGATGTCGTCACCGAGCCGTCGACCGCCAGCGCGTCCACCACGCGCTCCAGGTCGGCCGGCTCGGCGATCGCGCAGCGCACGATGAAGCAGCTTTCGCCGGTCACGCGGTCGGCGCTCAGCACCTCGGGCATGGCGTCGAACAGCTTCAGGTACTTGGCGATGCCCGCGTGCGTGGTGTCGATGCGGATGATGGCCTGCAGGCCCACGCCCAGCGCGCGCAGGTTGACGCGCGCGCCGTAGCCCTCGATCACGCCGGCCTCTTCGAGCTTGCGCACACGCTCGCTCATGGCCGGCTGCGAGAGGCCGATGCGCTTGCCCAGCGCGGCCAGGCTCTGGCGCGCGTCGGCCTGCAGCGCTTCGAGGATCTGCCGGTCTTTCCTGTCGATGTTCATGCGAGGTTCGCCTTGCCCTTGCCCTTGCTCAGTCCGCAATGTCCGCGCCGCGCTCGGCCAGGAGGCTGCGCAGCACGGAGCGGTGGCAGTGCGCTTCGTCCTCGCAGTAGCAGCCCACCGACAGGGCCGTGCCGTGCGACAGCGCGGCCAGCAGGTCGAGGCTGCGGCTCGCGTCGGACTCGGCCATCTCGGCCCTGAACTTGCGCACGAAGGCGTTCCATTGCGCGGGCGAGTCGGCTTTCTGGGCCTCCTGCGCCTGCTTCATCGTCTCGACGGAGGGCGCGAGGTTCGGGTACCACACGTCGTACCAGTCCTGCGAGGCGAACTCGGTCTTCGGAACGCCGCGCGGCGGGCGGCGCACGGTGCCGACGCGCAGGCCTTCGCCGGGCGCACGCGGGGTGCCCAGGCGGACGATGCGGATGCTCATGGTGTTCTTCCTTTTCCCTTGGGCTTTGAGCCGATGTCTCAGGTGCCGACGATACCGCCGTCGCGCCGGCGTATTGCCAGCGTTGCCGAGCGCGGCCGCGCGCTGCCCGGCTCGGTGCCATCGGGCCAGGCGCTGTTGTGCCTGGTGTCGCCGTCGTCGCGCGCCTCGCCCGGATGCTGGATGTTGACGAACAGCGTGTGCCGGTCGGGCGTGACCACGCAGCCCGTGATCTCGCAGCCGTTGGGCCCGGTAAGAAAGCGCTTGATGCGGCCCGAAGCCGGGTCGGCGCACAGCATCTGGTTGTTGCCCAGCGAGGTGTAGGGCGGCTTGCCGAGCACCTGGCCGCTCAGGTCGGTCTGGATCCAGAGCAGGCCACCCCGGTCGAAGTGCAGGCCGTCGGGAGCACCGAACATGTCGGCATCGCCCGACGGATAGCGTGCGCCGCTGCCGGGCTGTGCCGGATCGCCGGCGAGCGCGAAGTGGTCCCAGGCGAAGCCGGTGCTGGCGGCGTCGCCGCCGTCCTCTCGCCAGCGCAGGATGCCGCCGAAGAGGTTGTTGGCACGCGGGTTGGCCGCGTCGGGGGCGGGCTTGCCGGCGTCGCCGCGCTGGCTGTTGTTGGTGAGGGTGACGTAGACCTCGCCGCTTTGCGGGTGGATGGCAATCCACTCGGGGCGGTCCATCTTCGTGCCGCCCACGACGTCTCCCGCCAGCCGCGCATGGATCAGCACCTCGGCCTGGTCGGCGAAGCCGTGCGCCGTGTCGAGGCCATCGCGACCGTGCACGAGCTCGAGCCATCGGCCGCGGCCGCCGGCGTCGTAGCGCGCCACGTGGAGGGTGCCGTCGTCCAGCAGGTGGCTGTTGGCGGCACGAGCGGCGGCATCGGTGCCGGGACGCACCTTCTCGCGGCTGATGAACTTGTAGATGTATTCGAAGCGCGAGTCGTCGCCCATGTAGACCACCAGCCGGCCGTCCCGGGCGACGGTGCAGGTGGCGCTCTCTTGCCGCTTGCGGCCGAGTGCGGTGCGCTTGATGGGCGCGGCGGTCGGATCGAAGGGGTCGATTTCGACCACCCAGCCGAAGCGGTGCGGCTCGTTCGGATGCCGGCTCAGGTCGAAGCGCTCGTCGAAGCGCCAGTACTCGACCCACTGCGAGCCGGCCACCGTGCCGTAGCGGCGCTGCGCCGCCGTTGCGCCCTGAGCCGCTTCCTTCGGGCCGCCGAAATAGCCATGGAAGTTTTCCTCGCAGGTGAGGTAGGTGCCCCAGGGCGTGACGCCCATTGCGCAGTTGGCAAAGGTGCCGAACACTGCGTCGCCCGCCGGGTTGGCGGCAGTGCGCATCAGCGGCGTGCCCGCGGCGGGGCCGGTGATGCGCATCGGCGTGTTGCCGTGCACGCGACGCGCAAAGGGCGAGGGCCGCACCTGCTGCCACCCCTGGCCGGTGCACCGGATCTCGATCACCGAGACACCCATGGCGTGCAGCGACTTGCGCACCTTCTCGGCAGTCCACGCCTTGACGCCGTCGGTGTGCAGCAGTTGCTCGTCGGTGTATTCGTGGTTCATCACGAGCAGGCCGCGGTCGCCGCTTGCGTCGAGCGCGAAGAAGTGCATGCCGTCGTGATGCATGCCGGCCTGCACGGCCTGGTCGTCGGCGCTGTTGCCGGCATCGGGCGCGAAGGCCGGCATGCTGCCCGCGACGCCGGTGGGCGTGCCCCAGGGATAGAGCAATTGCCACTCGTATTCGGGCGGCACGACGATGCCGTCGCGCAACGAGGCCGGCACGCCCGTGAAACCCAGCACGTTGCCGCGGCCCGTGGGCGAGGAAGGCACGGCGCAACCCTGGCCGAAGAGCGCCACCACGGCAGCGGCGGAGCCCGATTGCAGAAGAAAGTGACGACGATCCAGGGGCATGGCAGTGGGTGTTGTTGTGTAGGCGACAGCCACGATCATCGCCGGGCGCCGCACCCGGCGATACTGGCGCGGCAACCGCCCAGGAGACATCGAATGACCGACCGCATCGAATGGACCCGCCACGCCGACGGCGTGGTGGAACTGCAGCTCGCACGCGCCGACAAGATGAACGCGCTCGACCCCGCGATGTTCGACGCGCTGATCGAAGCCGGCGAGGCGCTGCGCGACGACAAGGCGGTGCGGGCCGTGGTGATCTCGGGCCGCGGCAAGGCTTTCTGCGCGGGGCTCGACATGGCGTCTTTCGAGCGCATGCAGAAGCAAGGCGCGGGCTCCGGAGTGCTGGGCGAGGGCGCTGCCGGCGCCGACCTGCTGGTGCGCACGCACGGTATCTCGAACGCCGCGCAGCAGGTGGCGATGGTCTGGCGCGAGGTGCCGGTGCCGGTCATTGCCGCCGTGCATGGCGTGGCCTTCGGCGGCGGCTTGCAGGTAGCGCTGGGTGCGGACATCCGCATCGTCGCGCCCGACACCAAGCTTTCGGTGATGGAAATCAAGTGGGGCCTGGTGCCCGACATGGCCGGCATGGTGCTGATGCGCGAACTCGCCCGCAGCGACGTGGTGCGCGAACTCACCTTCACGGGCCGCATCTTCTCGGGCGAGGAAGCCCTGCGCATCGGCTTCGCTACCCGCGTCATAGCCGATCCGCTGGCCGGGGCGCTGCAGATGGCACACGAGATCGCCGGCAAGAGCCCCGACGCGATCCGCGCCGGCAAGCGGCTGCTCAACGCGTCGGCATCGCACAGCGCAGCCGAGATGCTGCTGGCCGAGTCGGTAGAGCAGAAGGCCCTGATCGGCAGCCCGAACCAGGTCGAAGCCGTGAAGGCCAACATCGAGCGGCGCGCGCCGCGTTTCAGCGCTCCGGCCTGATCCGCCGGGCTCCCGGGCCCGTGCGACTCATCATTTGTGCCCGGGCAGCCGGGTAATCCCCCAGCCCGCCGGGGCCGAACTTCGCGCACCCTCGCACCCCATCTTCTACGGGTGCAGTCGAGCCCGCGTTTGCCTGTGGGCGGGCCCTTCAATCTCGCGCCCAAACAGCCGAAAAGAATGCAAAGTGCTTTTTAAGTGTCTTTGTGTAAGAATTAAGTAGTTGTTTTAAAGGGAGAATGAACGGGAATGGAGGCAATTTGTGTGCAGAAGGTCACGTCTTCCTCTCTGATGGCTTCCGCGGAGGATGGCTCCTGACAGCGCACTCATTAACAATTGAAAGCTTTGCTTAGCGACGGCGATCCTGCATGTCGACGACCACGTTTTTTTGCAACCTCAGCGTGCCCATTCTGGTGGGCGAGGATCGCTACAAGTACATCCCCATCGTGGGGGTCTTTCGCAGCATTCCATTCGATCAAGTCGATGAATGGGTGATGCACCCCGACGGCCAGCCGCGCAGTGACCGCGAGCTGGCGGCCGAAGTTCTTGTCGAGATCCGCAAACCACTCGGTTCGAGTGGACGCACAGCGCCGCACGCTTTCGAAGTGGGAGACATCCTGCAGCTCGACCGCGCCGCCGCGATTGTCGTGTCCACCTTCCTGGCGGCGCTTCCGCGCGTCTGACGCACTCCCTTCAGTCGCACCTGAAGAGCACGCCGTTGCCCGGTGTGTTCGGCGCATCGGCCTGCTCCAGGAAGCGGATCGGGTTTCCGTCCTTGCGGCAGTAGGCCTCCGCTTCCTGCGGACTCGCCGCCCGAAGGATCCCGTCGTAGAGACGCACCACGCCGGTCACGGGAGTGGCGCAGCCGGCAATGACGGTGGCGAGGGGAAGAAGGGCGAGCAGCAATCGGCGCATGAAAGAAGTCGGGTCCGGTGAAAGACCCGCGACTTTAAGCGCTGCTGCTTCCCACCGCCCAATAGAAAGTCGGCCTTGCCCCGTTGAGCAGATGGTCGCCCACCACGCGCCCCTTGTAGATGGTCGGGTTGTGCGACGCCAGCGTGCGCGCATTGCGCCAGTGCCGGTCTAGCCGTCGGTCTTCCTGCAGCGCCGAGGCGCCGCCGATGTCGAACAGCCGCGTGCCCGCCTGCAGCACCGCATCAACGATGCCGGCCTGTGCCTTGGCGGTGTTCAGCTCTACCTCGAACAGCAGGCTTTCGGGCACGGCTTCGCCGCGTTGGCGGAAGCGGTCGACTTCGCCCAGCCCGCGCGCCACGGCCTGCACGGTCGAGGTCGCGATGAACGCCGTGCTCGCAAGCTGGCCGATGACCTGCTGCACCAGCGGATCTTCGCGCGGCGTGTCGCCGCTGCCGTGGCTGTAGACGCGCTTGCGTGGCTGCACGAAGGCCACGGCGTCGCGCACGATGGCGCGGGCAATGCCGGCCAGCGTGGCGAGGTGCGTGAGCTGGAAATGCGCGGTCAGCGGCGTGGGCTGGTCGCGCACGTACAGCAGCACGTTCTCGGCTTTCACCCGTACGTTGCGAAAGCGCGTGGTGCCCGATGCACTCAGCCGCTGGCCGAAGCCGCGCCAGTCGTCCACGCGCTCCACGCCCTGTGCTTCGGCCGGCACGAGCGCAATCACGCGATCGCTGCTGCCGTCGTCGTTCAGGCGCTGGGCTGAAACCGAGATCCAGTCGGCGTACAGCGTGCCGGTGCTGTAGTACTTGTCGCCATCGAGCCGCCATGCGTCGCCGTCGCGCTTCAGCGTGGTCTGCAGTGCCCCGAGCGGGCCTTCGCCAAGCTCGGTGGTGGCGTTGCCGAAGATCACACCCTCGGCCGCGAGGCGCATCCATGGGCCGTGCAGGGCGGGGTCGATCTCCGCGAAAAGCCGCTCGATGAAGCCGAAGTGCGCGCGCAGGATCTGCGGCAGGTTGGAGTCGGCCTCGCCAAGTTCGATGAGCAGGTCGTAGAGCTGCTCGACCGAGCCGCCCAGGCCGCCATGTTCGAGCGGCACACGCAGCGCGCCGAAGCGCTCTGCGTTGAGCCAGGCCACGGGCTCGTAGGCGAGCTCGCGTTCGTTCTCGCGCTGCGCCGCATGCTCGGCGGTGCGCTGGAAGATGGGGCGGAAGCGGGCTGCGAGCTGCTGCGAGGAAGGCGCTTGCACGCCCAGGGCATGTGTTGCGGGCCGCGTCGTTGCTTGGATGGATTCCATGGAGGCAGGGCGTCCCTGGAAGGGCGCCCGGAAGAGAGAGACAGGCGCCCGACTGTCCCCCGCGGCGGGGCCCTTGTGAAATACGCTTTTCGAGTTTTCTTATGCCGCCCGTTCCTATCCCTTACCGCCGGCCGCGCGCGTCCACCGGCCAGATGGCGACCAGCGTGCCGCCTTCGACCACGTGGTATGCGTCATGCAGATTGACTGTGGGGTCGCAGTGCGGGGTGATGAACTCCACGCGAGCGCCCAGCGCCGGCCGCTGCGCCTGCGAGCCCGGGGGCAGCATCAGCTTGCCGTGCTCGTCGCCGAAGAAGGCGTAGCGGCTCGACGCGTCGGCGCCTTTCGCCACCAGCGGCACGCCGCTGTCGGTCGAGAAGCACTTGGTGCCGCCGTCCACCGTCACCCAGTCGGGCGCATTCGTGCTGACCACCGCCGTCTGCACGAACAGCGAGACGTCGAAGGGCGAGGGCTGTTCGCCGCTGGCCAGCACGCTCGTGTATTCGGCGTCCATGAACACATACGAGCCCGCCTGCAGTTCGGTGAACGCGTTCTCCTGCGAATCGAGGTCGTGCGTGCCGGTGCCCGCGCCCGTCACGATGTCGAAGTTCAGGCCCTGCCGCTTTGCCGCCGCGACGATGCCCGCCACGGTTTCGCGCAGGCCGGCCGCCGCCGCGCTGCGCTTGTCGCGCGACACGATGTGCTGCAGGTTGCCCGCATACGACTGCAGTCCGCGCAGTCGCAGGCGTGGCTCGGCAGCTGCCAGCGCCGCCAGCTCGAGCACCTTCGCCTGCGTGGCGGCGCCGGTGCGGTTGTAGCCCGCGCCGTAGTCCACGAGCACGTCGAGCGGATGCGTGAGTTCGCTCGCGGCGCGCGCCAGATCGGCCAGGTTCTGCGGGTTGTCGACCACCACCATCACGTCGCCTGGGCGCGCGCGCTGCGCCAGCTTGATGAGCCGCGCGATCTTGCTCGGCGTGACTGCGGGCGAGGTGATGAGCACGCCCGGAATACCGCCCTGGACCATCACCTCCGCCTCGCCCAGCGTGACGCAGCTCACGCCGACGGCGCCGGCCGCCACCTGGCGCCGTGCGATCTCGACCGACTTGTGCGTCTTCACGTGCGGGCGCAGGTTGACGCCGCGGGCCTTGGCAAAGGCGGCCATTCGTTCGATGTTGCGCGTCATCGCGGGCAGCTCGATCAGCAGGGCGGGGGTGTCGAGAAGATGGCGTCCGCCGGGAACGCCGATCAGCGGCGCGTTGACTTGCAGCAGGTCTTGGGGCATCGGGGAAAAGCCTTCGTGGAGGCGCTTTGTGGAGGAGATCGGGGCGAGATGATCGCACCGAAATGCCTGCCTCCTATCTGTCGGCCGGCGGGTTCGTCTTCAGCGCCGTCATCAGCAGGCGGCCGGTGGTCTGCAGGTGCTCGGCAATCAGCGTCTGCGCCGCCTGGATGTCGCGGTTGAGCACCGCATCGAGCAGCGCCTGGTGTTCGGCCCCCACGTCACGCGCCTGCTTCGACAGCGGCGCCGACAGCTGCCGGTAGCGTTCGCTCTGCTGGTAGAGCATCTGGTGCATGCGCAGCAGCCAGCCGTTCGGGCAGCCCGCCACCAGCGCGTTGTGGAACTCCGCGTGGCTCGCCGTCCATTCGGCGCTCAGCATCGTGGGCATGGCCGCGTCGCGCTCGGCCAGCCGCGAGAGGCGGTGGTGCGCCGAGACCACGCTGCCTTCCCAGGCGAGGTCGCCGTGGCGGATGGCTTCAGCGAGGCACAGCTTTTCGATCTCGATGCGTGCCTTCACCAGCTCTTCGAGGTCGGTCGCCGAAATGGGGCTCACGCGGTAGCCGCGCGCCGGCTCCGACACCACCAGCGCCTCGGCTTCCAGCATGGCGAGGCCTTCGCGCACCGCGCCTGCGCTCACGTCCAGCTCTTCGGCCAGCGCGGCGATGTTGAGCTTCGAGCCCGGCAGCAGCCGCCCGCCCACGATGGCCGTGCGCAGCTCGGTGAACACCTGTCGTGTCTGGCTCATGCCTTTCGTTTTTTCGTTCATTGCACTCCCGTCACCGCGGAAAACGGCCTGATGTTACTTGTTAACCCTAATGATCCATGGATGGCTAAACAATAGACTAACGTTGAAAGAATATATTATTTGTTCCAACATGGATAGCCGATTGGAGACATACGACATGGCCGATATCCAGCTTCGCACCCACAAAAGCCCCGAGCGCGCGGCGTTGCACAGCGTTCATTCGCTCGATGCCTTCGTCTTCACCGTGCCCGATCTCGACGAGGCCGCGCGCTTCTACGACGCCTTTGGGCTGGAGCCGAAACGTGAGGGCGACCGGCTCGACCTGTACACCGCAGGCCACCCGCACGCCTGGGGTTCGCTGTACCAGGCGCCCGGGGTGAAGAAGCTGCAGTACCTGCGTTTCGCCTGCTTCGCGGAAGACTTCGACGCCATCGCCGCGCGCATCGAGCGCCTGGGCGTGCCGCGCTGCTCGCCGCACCCGCTGGGCGACGACCGCGGCCTGTGGGTGCTGCACCCGGACGGTTTTCCGGTGCAGGTCGTCGTGGCCGCGAAGAGCGCGCCAGACGCGGGCAGCGAGCCCGTCGTCGCGCCGCGCCCGCCCGTCGGCACTGGCGCCTCGCCGAACCGCGCGCGCATTCCGAAGGTGCATCCGCGCCGGCTCTCGCACATCCTGATGTTCTGCGCCAAGGTGCCAGAGGCTTTGCGCTTTTACGAAGACGCGCTGGGCTTGCGCGTTACCGACCGCTCGGGCGATCTCATCGTGTTCATGCACGGCGTGCACGGCAGCGACCACCACCTGATTGCGATGGCGCATTCGAACGGCCCGGGGCTGCACCACCTGAGCTGGGACGTCGCGAACATCGACGAAGTCGGCCGGGGCATGGAGCAGATGTATGCAGCGGGCCACGTGCGCGGCTGGGGCGTGGGGCGCCACGTGCTGGGCTCGAACTACTTCCACTACGTGCGCGACCCGTGGGGCAGCTACTCGGAGTACTCCTGCGACATGGACTTCGTGCCCGGCGACTACGACTGGCGCGCCGCAGACCACCCGCCCGAAGACTCCTTCTACGCCTGGGGCCCGAAGGTGCCCGAGGACTTCGTCACCAATTTCGAGGTCGAGGCCGCCAAGGCCTGAGACCGTTTCTTCTCTGCATCCGAATCACAAAGGAATCCCATGCGTCTCCTCGCCTTCAACCATAACGGCAAGCCGGCCCTCGGCTTGCGCCTCGGCCAGGAGGTCGTCGACCTCACCGCCGAAGGCCTGCCCGCCACGCTCGATGAACTGCTGCGCGCCGGCCCCGAAGCCATGGCCGCCGCGAAGAAGGCCGGCGACGCGGCCCGCGCGCGCCTGCCGCTCGCAGGCATCGACTGGCTGCCGCCGGTGCAGTCGCCCTCCAAGGCCATTGCCGTGGGCCTCAACTACATCGACCACGCCGCTGAAAGCAAATTCGACCCGCCGACCTACCCGGTGCTGTTCCATCGCTTTCCGTCGTCTTGGGTCGGCCACAACCAGCCGATCGTGCGTCCGCACGTGTCGACGCAGTTCGACTACGAGGGCGAGTTGCTGGTGGTCATCGGCAAGGCCGGGCGCTACATCAAGAAGGGCGATGCGCTGAGCCACGTGGCGGGCTACTCGGTGTTCAACGACGGCTCCATCCGCGACTACCAGTTCAAGTCGGCGCAATGGATGATGGGC
The DNA here is from genome assembly GCF_900111625.1 of Variovorax sp. OV084. Lineage (NCBI taxonomy): Bacteria > Pseudomonadati > Pseudomonadota > Betaproteobacteria > Burkholderiales > Comamonadaceae > Variovorax > Variovorax sp. OV084. The sequence continues at coordinate 187,129 of NZ_FOII01000007.1, forward strand.
AAGAACTTCGACCGCTCGGGCTCCTTCGGCCCCGAGTTCGTCACCGCCGACGAGCTGCCTGCGGGGGCCACGGGCCTGAAGTTGCAGACGCGCCTGAACGGCACCGTGCTGCAGGACGCGAACACGCGCGACATGATCTTCGACGTCGCCACGCTGGTGTCGGTGTGCTCCGAGCCCTTCGCGCTGCAGCCGGGCGACATCATCATCGCCGGCACGCCCTCGGGCGTGGGCCTGGCGCGCAAGCCGCAGATCTTCATGAAGGCCGGCGACGTGTGCGAAGTGGAGATCGAAGGCGTGGGCCTTCTTTCGAACCCCGTCGTCGACGGAGACTGAGCAGCGGCAGCAGCACCAAGGCCGCGCTGACCAAAACAATTACGGAGACAAAAAATGAGCATCGATCGTCGTTCCTTCGTCGCGGCCGCCAGCGCTTTCGGTGCCCTCGGCACTGGCGCGCTGTTCAGCGGCACCGCCGCCGCACAGCAGCCTTCGGGCAAGCCCATCCGCGTGGGCGGCACGCTGGCGCTCACCGGGCCGCTCTCGGCCACGGGGCTCGTGCACAAGCTCACGGGCGAGATCTACGTGGAGTCGCTCAACCAGCGCGGCGGCCTGCTCGGCCGGCCGGTGGAGTGGGTGCTGAAGGACGACCAGTCCAAGCCCGACCTCGCGCGCACGCTGTACGAGCAGCTCGTGACGGCCGACAAGGTCGACCTGCTCATCGGCCCGTATGCCACGGGCGCGATTCTTTCCGCCATGGGCGTGGCCCAGCGCTACAACAAGACGCTGGTGCACCACACCTTCGGCATTCCGAGCCTGGCCAAGTACGACCAGCAGTTTCCGGCGTGGTCGCTCGGCCCCGACCCCGAGAAGACGATGCCCGCCATGGTCATGGATGCGCTGGCCACCTCGCCCAAGCCGCCGAAGACCATCGCCATCGTCACCAGCAAGTTCCCCTCGGTGCACTTCGTGGCGCTGGGCGCGCGCGAGGTGGCGAAGCAGCGCGGCCTGAAGGAGGTGTTGTTCCTCGAATGGGACTTCGGCAACCGCGACTTCGGCCCCATCGCAGGCCGGCTGAAGGAGGCCAACCCCGACTTCATCTGGAACGGCGCCATCGGCCTCGAGGGCAATCAGCTGCTCGATGCGATGAAGAAGATCGACTACGCGCCGCTGCATCACTTCTATCACGTGCCCGCGCCCGCGCCGATGCTCAAGGCGCCCGAGGCCAACGGCGCATTGGCCACCACCATCTTCGAAGACCATCCGCCGTTTACCGACAACCCGACGGCCGCCGAGTTCGTGAAGGTCTACCGCGAGCGCGCGGCGAAGGCCGGCATGCCCGACACGGCGGTGGAGACGCAGGCCGCCGCGTCGTTCTCGGCCTGGCAGATCATCGAGGCCGCCGTGGTCGCCACCAAGGGCATCGACGACAAGGCCATGGCCACCTGGCTGCGCGCCAACAAGGTCGACACCATCCAGGGCAAGCTGCGCTTCAACGAGCGCGGCAACTTCGGCGACGACCTGGGCAAGGTGAAGCAGGTGCAGAACGGCAAGTGGGTGGTGGTGTGGCCGAAGGAGTGGGCCGCCCCCGGCACGAAGCTGCAGACGCGCGGGGTGACCAGCTGATGAGCTTCCCCAGTGCCACGCTGCTGGCCCAGTCGATCCTGGCGGGCCTGTTCACCGGGGCGCTCTACGGCCTGCTGGGGCTCGGCCTCAGCCTGTCGTGGGGGATGCTGCGGCAGATCAACCTCGCGCACTTCGCGCTCGCCTTTCTCGGCGCCTACCTCACGTACGAACTGTCGAGCCACCATGGCGTCGATCCGCTGCTCACGCTGGTGGTGATCGTGCCGCTGTTCTTCGTGCTGGGCGTGGCATTGCACTGGGTGCTGACGCGCTTTCGCGTGAGCCCCTTCAACTCGCTGCTCGTCACCTTCGGCATCACCGTGATCATCGAAGCGCTCTTGCAGTGGACCTGGACGGCCGACTACCGCAAGCTCGAATCGAGCTACGCGGAGCACAAGCTGCAGATCGGCCCGCTCTACCTGCCGGTGCCCGAGCTCATCACGCTGGCGCTGGGCGTGGGCATCTCGCTTGCGGTGTGGTTCGCGCTGCGCCGCACCGACCTGGGCAAGGCGATGCGCGCCGCTGCCGAAGACGCACCCATCGCCGCCGCCTTCGGTGTGAACCAGAACGCGCTGGCGCTGATGCTTTCGGGCCTCAACGCGGCGCTGGCCGGCGTGGCGGGCGTGTGCATTGCGCTGGCGTACACGCTGTCGCCCTCGCAGATCTATGCGTGGATCGGCGTGGTGTTCGCGGCCGTGATGCTGGGTGGGCTCGGGCGGCCGCTCGGGCCGCTGATCGCGGGTTGCATCATCGGCGTGACCGAGGCCGTGACCATGACAGTGACCGCGCCATCGTGGGCGCCGCTGGTGTCGTTCTCGCTGCTGATGTTCGTGCTGCTGGTGCGGCCGGGGAGGGTGGCATGAAGCGCTCGTTCCTGCTGATTCTTGCGGCCGGCGCGGGGCTTGCCGTGGTGCCGTGGCTCGGGCTGCCGGCGTTCTACGAATCGATCCTGTACCTGGTGCTGCACTGGGTCGCGCTGGCCACGTCGTGGAACCTGCTGTCGGGCTACTCGGGGTATTTCTCGTTCGGGCACGGTGCGTTCTTCGGCATCGGCATGTACACCACGGCTACGCTGGCAACGCGCTTCGACATTCCGTTTCTCTGGACGTTGCCGGCCGCCGCCGTGGTGGCCGCGCTGTTCGGCACGCTGCTGGGCGCCGTGGCTTTCCGCGTGCAGGCGGTGCGCGCCGAGCTGTTCTCGCTGCTCACGCTGGCGGCCACCTTCGTGGTGGCGACCATCATCCTCAACACGCCCATCGACGGCGGACCCGGCGTGTACATGAGCGCGGTGGCGGTGCCGCAGATCGGACCGACAGCTTCTGGCACCTTCTACCTGCTGGCCTTGGGCGTGGCGGTGCTGACGGTGCTGGCGTCGCTGGCCGTGTACCACTCGCGCTTCGGCACCGGGCTGTTCGCCATTCATGACGACGAAGATGTGGCCGAAGTGATGGGCGTGCCGACGTACCGCTTCAAGCTCGGCGCCTTCGCGCTCTCGTGCGGGCTGGCGGGCGTGGTGGGCGGCGTGCATGCGCTCTTCGTGTCGTACGTGACCACGGGCGATACGTTCACCATCGCGATGCCGCTCACGGTGGTGCTGATGTCGGTGCTCGGCGGCACGCGCCACTGGGCCGGGCCGATCGTCGGCGCGACGGCGATCACGCTGCTGCTGTATGCCTTCACGGGCGGCGACAGCGCAATCATCGGCAAGGGCATGACGGGGCTGGTGCTGATTGTGGTGATCCTCTTCATGCCCGAAGGCCTGCTGGGGCAGGCGCTGAAGTGGTGGAACGCTCGGCGCGGTGCGCCCGCGGCCTCGTCCGCGCCGGTCCATGTGGCCGTGGCTGATGAAGCGAAAAAGCCCGCTGCCATCACCGGCGAAGTGCTGCTGCGTGCCGAGGGCGTGCGCAAGTCCTTCAAGGGCGTGCACGCGCTGCGCGGCGTGAGCCTCGAAGTGCGGCGCGGCGAGATCCTCGGCCTGCTCGGGCCCAACGGCTCTGGCAAGTCGACCTTCATCAACGTCGCGAGCGGCCACTATGCGGTGACCGCCGGGGTCATCGAGTTCGAGGGGCGACGCATCTCGGGCGTGCCGGCGCACCGCATCGCGCAGGGCGGCATTGCGCGCACGTACCAGATCCCGCGTCCCTTCGCGCACCTGACGGTGCTGGAGAACGTGGCGCTGCCGGCGATGTTCGGCGCCGCCGCGCTTGACCGCAGGACGGCGGAGGCCGAAGCCTGGCAATGGCTGGCCTTCACTGGCCTGACCGAGCGCGCGCACGCCTTGCCGGCGGAGCTGAACCTGCACCAGCGCAAGTTCCTGGAGTTCGCGCGCGCACTGGCCTCGCGGCCGCAGGTGCTGATGCTCGACGAGGTGCTGTCGGGCCTCACGCCATCGGAAATCGACGAGGCCGTGGCGCTCATCCGCCGCATCCGCGACCAGGGCGCGACCATCGTCTTCGTCGAGCACGTGATGCGCGCGGTGATGGCGCTGTGCGACCGCATCGTGGTCTTCAACCGCGGCGAGGTGCTGGCCGAAGGCGCGCCGCATGACGTGATGCAGCGGCCCGAAGTGGTGTCGGCCTACCTGGGCCAGGCCATGGAGCCGGAGGCGCCCGCCGCGCCAACTGCCGCGTCGTCCGTGGCGGGTGTCGAAAGGGAGCTGGCCCATGCTTGAACTCGAATCCATCCGCGTTGCCTACGGGCAGGCCACCGCGCTGTGGGATGTGTCGCTGTCCATCGGCAAGGGCGAACTGCTGTGCATCGTCGGGCCGAACAGCGCGGGCAAGAGCACACTCATCAATGCGGTGGCGGGGCTGCACCGCATCAGCGCCGGGCGCATGCGCTTCGAGGGACAGGACATCTCGCGCCTGGCGCCGCATCGCTTCTGCGCCCAGGGCATCGCGCTGGTGCCGGAGGGGCGGCGCCTGTTCACCGAGATGACGGTGCGCGAGAACCTGGAGCTCGGCAGCTACCTGCGCGCGGCGCGGCTGGAGCGTGCTCGCTCGATGGAGCACGTCTGCACGCTGTTCCCGGCGCTGACCGAAAAGCTGGAGCAGCCGGCCGGTTCGCTATCGGGCGGCCAGCAGCAGATGGTGGCCATCGGCCGCGCGCTCATGGCGCGCCCCAAGCTGCTGCTGCTCGACGAGCCCTCGCTGGGCCTGGCGCCGAGCATCGTGCTCGACATGTTCACCGCCATCCGGCGCATCCATGCCGACGGCATCGCGGTGCTGCTGGTGGAGCAGAACGTGGGCATGGCGCTCGACGTGGCCGAGCGCGCCGCGGTGCTGGAAGAAGGGCGCATGGTCGCGCTGGGCCGGCCGGAAGAACTGATGGCGCGGCCGGAGTTGCGGCGCGCCTACCTGGGGCTGGATGCCGATGCCGCAGAGGGTGGCGCTATGCCGGGTGCGACGGCCCATGGTGCCCGGGCCGCCGCAGCGCCAGCCACCACAGCAGCGCGGCATTGATCGCCCAGCTGCCGGCCAGCATCATCAGCGCCGTGTTTGCGACGCCGGGCGAGAGGTCGAGCGTCAGCAGGCTCAGCGACCACGGCAACCCGCCCGCGATGGCGACCAGCATGCCGGCCTCGCTGTCGGGCACGACAGCGCAGGCCAGGATGCAGACGGCGCCGGTGATCGTGTAGATCAGTGCGGCGGCGCGCCATCCGGGGCGTTGGGGCGGTCGTGAATTTGCGGGCATGCCTTGAGCATCGCCGATCCCGCACCAAGCCGTGAAGGCCTGTTACGCGAAGGGGCGTAGTGTTTTGGCGACGCCGCGTTCAGTGGCTTGCCAACTTCTGCACGCTTGGGGCGATTGGTGCTTCAGGCAGCGCGGCTTCGATGCCGAGCGCCAGTGCCAGCAGCGCCGTGTCGGTGCCTTGCGCGCCGGTCAATTCCAGCCCGGCAGGCAGGCCGTTGGAGGCGAGGCCCATCGGCAGGCTCACCGCCGGCAAGCCCGCCATGCCGGCCGGGCCGGTGTTGCGGATGTAGGCCGAAAAAGCAGAGGTGGGGCGGCCGCACAGCGTTACTTCCACGTCTTCTCCGATGCGCGCGGCGGTCAACGGGCTGGTCGGGAAGACGAGGGCGGCCAGGTCGTGCCGCGCGAAGCAATCTCGGTACGCCGCCTGCATGCGCGGGCGCAGGGTGTGCAGCGCGTGGGCGTAGGCCTCGGGCGTGATGGCCGTCGCGCCGAAGAGGCGCTCGAACAGCGGGCGCACGTCGGGGCTGACCACCGCGTCGGTGAGCGCACGCGCGTCGAAGGGGCGGTCGTGCCGCGCGAAGTAGGCGGCCAGCGCGGGCAGGATCTCGTGCAGCGAGATCGTCATCGATCCTTCCCGGAACAGTGCGCCGGCTTCGGCCAGGTCGCAAGGCACCAGCACGGCGCCGGCTGTGCGCAGCAGCTCGAGGCGCTCGCGGGCCAGTTCGGCCACGGGCGGATCGACCTCTTCCCAGAAGTAGGCCTCGGGCACGCCAAGGCGCACGCCTGTGAGCGGTGTCGGGGCAATCTGCAGCGGCCCGCCGGCCACCGCGTGGTCGACCAGCACGCAGTCGTCCACGCAGCGCGCCATGACGCCGGCGGTGTCGAAGGTTGGCGATATCGGCACCAGCCCTTCGTCCGGCCAGCGGTGCACCGTCGGCCTGAAGCCCACCAGCCCGCACAGCGCGGCCGGCACGCGCACCGAGCCGCCCGTGTCGGTGCCGATAGCCACCGGCGCGGCGCGCAGACCCAGCAGCGCAGCGTTGCCGCCGCTGGAGCCGCCCGTGACGCGTGCAGCGTCGAACGGATTGCGCGACGGCCCGAAGCCGTGGTTGTTGCCGGTAACGCCCTGCGACCACTCATGCAGATTCGTCTTGCCGAGCACCAGCGCGCCTGCGTCGATCAGCCGCTGCGTCACGCCGGCGTGCATGCGCGGCCGGTGGTCCGCCATCCACGGGCTGCCAGCCGTGGTCGGCATGCCGGCGACGTCGATGTTGTCCTTGAAGGCCAACGGCACGCCATATAGAGGCAGCGTTCCCGGCACGGGGCGCGGCGCTGCATCGAGCGCGGCGGCGGCTGCGCGAAGCGCCGCGGGGTCCTGGTGGAGCAGGGCGCCGAAGGGTGCGATTGCGCCGGCGCGTTCCAGCAGCGCCTGCGCGTAGTCGGTGGCGCGCAGTTCGCCGCGCGCCATCTGACCGGCGGCCTCGCGGGCGGAAAGATCAGTCAGCGCATGGATTCGGTTCATGAAGGCTCGAAGTGGGGCGGAAGCTGCACTCCGGTGCATGTTTCGGGCCAATTCGCGCTTCTGGCGCCAGAAAACAGGCTGAAATTGTATGGCATGAATACTGCTATGAGAGTTTTTTGTATCCATGAGGCCATCCAATGTCTTTCAAGTCCTTGCGTATCCTGGCCGCCGTCGCAACGTCGATGGCTCTTCTGGCGGGCATGCCCGCGTCTGCCGCCGAGAAGGTCTCACTGCGCCTCAAGTGGCTGGCGCAGGCGCAGTTCGCCGGCTTCTACGTAGCCAAGGCCAAGGGCTTCTATGACCAGGGCGGCCTCGACCTGACGATCAACCCGGGCGGTCCCAACCTGAACGTCGAGACGCTGGTCGCCTCGGGCAACGACACCTTCGGCCTGGCCGGCGGCACCGAGACCGTGCTGCTCGCCCGCGAGAAAGGCCTGCCGCTGGTCTGCATCGGCGTGACCGTGCAGAACACGCCCTTCACATACGTGACCTACAAGGACTCCGGCATCACCAAGGTGAAGGACTTCGCGGGCAAGAAGGTCGCGACCTGGTTCACCGGCACGCAGTACACGCTGTACTCGATGCTGGCCTCGGCCGGCGTGAAGCAGAGCGACCTCACCATCGTTCCCCAGTCGGGCTCCATGGCGCCCTTCGTCGAGAAGCAGTTCGACGTGGCCGCGGCCACCTACTACAACGAGCTCAACACGCTGAAGGAGCAGGGCCTGGGCGACAAGCTCACGCTCATCAAGCCCGACGACTACGGCGTGGTCGTGCAGCAGGACACCGTGCTCGTGTCGGAGAAGTACCGCAACGAGAAGCCGCAGCAGGTGCAGGCCTTCCTGACCGCCACCATCAAGGGCTGGAAGTACGCGCTGCAGAACAAGAAGGAAGCCATCGATATCGTCATGGCTGCCGCCCCCAGCCTGAACCGCGCGCACCAGGAGGCCATGCTCGACGAATTCGAGAAGCTCGTGAAGGCCGGCAAGGGCACCACCGACGGCATCCTCGCCATCGACCTGCCCACGGTGGAGAAGATGCAGGCGCAGCTCGTCGGCTACAAGGCGCTGAAGGCGCCGGCCGACCTGTCGAAGGCCTACGACGCCAGCTTCTGGACGCAGGTGCCCGCGGCCGACAAGAAGTTCTGAGCCGCATCGCCGCAGCCATGAAATTCATGCCTCACGAAGTGATGCCGCCCGCCGTGAGCGACACGGCGCCGCCCATGCTCGAGCTGGTCAACGTATGGAAGCGCTTCGGCGAAGCGCAGGCCAGGACCGTCGCGGTGTCGGGCGTCAACCTGCGGATCGCGAAGAGCGAGTTCGTCACGCTCGTGGGCCCCTCGGGTTGCGGCAAGTCGACCCTCTTCAACATGATCGCGGGCCTGCTGCCGCCTGACGACGACGGCTCGCTGCTGTTCGGTGGCGCACCGCAGCGCGACGGCCAGCTGCTCGGCAAGGTGTCGTTCATGCCGCAGCGCGACTTGCTGTTTCCATGGCGCACCGTGCTCGACAACGCCATCCTCGCGCTCGAGGTGGAAGGCGTGCCGCGCAAGGAAGCGCGCGAACGGGCCCGCGCCATGCTGCCCGAGTTCGGCCTGGCGGGTTTCGCCAACCACTATCCGCACCAACTCTCGGGCGGTATGCGCCAGCGAGTCGCGCTGATGCGCACCTTCCTGTTCGAGCGCGACCTGATGCTGCTCGACGAACCCTTCGGCGCGCTCGACGCGCTCACGCGCACCCGCATGCAGCACTGGCTGCTGGAGCTCTGGGCCAGGCACCGCCGCACGGTGCTGTTCATCACGCACGACATCGACGAAGCGATCCTGCTCGGCGACAAGGTGCTGGTGATGACGGCGCGCCCCGGCACGGTGAAGAGCGAGACCGTGATCGACCTGCCGCGCCCGCGCGACCCGTCGGTGGTGCTGTCGCCGGAGTTCATCCGCATCAAGCAGCGCCTGCTGGCCGAGATCGAGGAAGAAAGCCAGAAGACCTTCGCGCAGGAGGGCACCGCCTCGTGAACGCCCTCTTGCAGCGCGCAGTGCGCTCGCCCGCGCTGGCCTTCGTGGGCCTGGCGCTGGTGTGGGAGATCTGCGTACACGCCTTCGCGCCTTCGCCGCGTTACCTGCCGGCGCTGAGCGCCATCGCGCAGGACGCGTGGTCAGTGTGGCCGCAGCTTGCGCGTGGCTTCGGCCGCACGCTGCTCGAAACCGTGCTCGGCTTCGCGATGGGCGCGGTGTTCGGCTGCGCCTGCGGCACGGTGTTCACCTATTCGCGCTGGATGGAGCGCTCGGTGTTCCCGCTGTTCGTGGTGTCGCAGACGGTGCCGGTGGTGGCTTTCGGCGCGCTCATCGTCATCTGGTTCGGCAATTCGCTGCTGGCCAAGGTGATGACGGCGTTCTTCCTGACCTTCTTCCCCGTCACGGTGAACACGCTGCGCGGCCTGAAGTCGTGCGACCCGCAGCGCATCGCGCTGATGAAGAGCTTCGGCGCCAACCGCCTGGTGATGTTCTTCAAGCTGGCCGTGCCTTCGGCGCTGCCGCAGATCATGGTCGGGCTGCGCGTGGCCGTTGGCCTCAGCCTGATCGGCTCGGTGGTGGGTGAATGGTTCGGCGAAACCGTGGGCCTGGGCGTGATGCTCATGGAGGCGATGAACGCCGACCTCGTGGTGCGCCTGTGGGTGGTGATGTTTGCCTGTGGGCTGATGGGTGCGCTGCTCTACGGGCTGCTCACCTTCGTGGAAAGGAGGCTCGTATGGTGGCGCAGCGAAAGCTGATGGAGTCGCCCGTCGTGCCGGTGGTGCTGGGCATCGTCGTGCTGCTCGCGGTGTGGGAGGGCGCGATATTGCTCTTCAATATTCCGCCGTTCGTGCTGCCGAGCCTGGGCACGATCGTGCAGCATGCGTTCACCGACCCGGGGCGCTTGATGAGCGCATTGCTGGCCACGCTGGGCGAGGCGCTCGGCGGCTATGCACTGGGCAGCGTGCTCGGGCTGTTGCTGGCCGTGGTGTTGCTGCTGGCTCCGCCGCTGGAGCGCATCGTGATGCCGCTGGCGGTGGCGGTGAACGCCGTGCCGACCGTGGCCTATGCGCCGCTGTTCCTGATCTGGTTCGGCCTCGGCGCCGCTTCGAAGATCGCGCTGGTGGCGCTGGCTGTCGGCTTCACCATGCTGGTGAACGCGCTGCACGGCCTGAAGCAGGCCGACGTCGCGGCCGTGAACCTGATGCGCAGCTTCGGGGCAGGGCAGTTGAAGATCGTGTGGCGCCTGCGCCTGCCGGTGGCAATGCCCTCGGTGGTCACCGCGCTGCGCATCGGCGTGCCGCGCAGCATGATCGTCGCGATCGTCGGCGAGATGCTGGGCGCCTATGCGGGGCTCGGGCGAATGATCTATGAATCGACCCAGCAGGTCGACTTGCTGAGCGTGTGGTCGGCAGTGCTTGTTGCATCGATTGCGAGCATGGTCTTCTACGGCCTGCTGGTATGGATCGATCAGAAACTCGTGTGGTGGCGCTGATGGCAAAGACGAATCCCGCGGCATACCCCGACACCGAAGCCGGGCTGCGCGTGCAGCTCGCCGCCTGCTATCGGCTGGTGGCGCACTTCGGCATGGACGACCTGATCTACAACCACATCTCGGCACGCGTGCCGGGGCCGGAACATCATTTCCTCATCAACCCCTACGGGCTGCTGTTCTCCGAGGTGACGGCTTCGTCGCTGGTGAAGATCGACCTCGACGGCAACAAGGTGGACGACACGGACGCCGAGGTCAACCAGGCCGGCTTCGTGATCCACAGCGCGATCCATGCAGGGCGCCCCGATGCGCTGTGCGTGCTGCACACCCACTCCGAGGCCGGCACCGCCATTGCCGCCATGCCCAACGGCCTGGCGCCGCTGAGCCAGTTCGCGATGCGCTACCAGGGCCACACCGCCTTCCACGACTACGAAGGCGTGGCGCTGGAAACCGGCGAGCGCGAGCGGCTGGTGCGCGACCTGGGGCCGCACCACACGCTGGTGCTGCGCAATCACGGCATCCTGACGGTGGGCCGCACGATTCCCGAGGCCTTCATCCTCATGTATTACTTCGAGAAGGCGGCCAAGGTGCAGCTGCTCGCACAGGGCGGTGTGGCGCCCGGCGAATCGCCGGTGTACCCGCAGCCCGAAGTGAGCGATCTGGCCGCGCGCCAGTTCACCGAATTCGCCGGCGACATCCTGCCGCCCGGCACGCGCGAATGGCCTGCGTTCCTGCGCATGCTGGAGCGCACCCAACCCGACTACCGGCTTTGAGTGCCGGCACTTTCCTCTTCATTCCCAGAGACACATTTCGACCATGCAACTCGAGAACCTCACCTCTTTCATCGGCACCGAAGTCAAAGGCATTGACCTGCGCGAGCCCGTGAGCGACGCCGACTTCGCGGTGCTGCGCGACACGCTCAACCAGCGCTCGGTGCTGCTGTTGCGCGGTCAGAGCATCAACGAATCGCAGCACGTGGCCTTCTCGCGCCGTTTCGGTACGTTGCTGGGCCACGTGCTCACGCAGTTCCTGAAGAAGGAGCACCCGGAGGTCTACGTGCTGTCGAACGTGTCGGAGAACGGCAAGCCCATCGGCAACCACAAGGAGGGCTGGAACTGGCACTCCGACCTCTCGTACAAGGCCGAGCCCTCGATGGGCGCGCTGCTCTACGCGCTCGAAGTGCCGCCGGTGGAAGGCGACACCTTCTTCGCCTCGATGCACGCCGCCTACGAAGCGCTTGACGACGACATGAAGGCGCGCATCCGCCACATGACGGCCACGCACAGCTACGCCAACTACTACGGCAAGGCTTTTGCCGACCGCAACCCGCTCACGCCCGAGCAACTGGCGGCCACGCCCGACGTGGTGCATCCGCTGGTGCGCACGCATCCTGAAACCGGCCGCCTCTCGCTGTACGTGGGCGAAGACGTGGTCAAGCACATCGACGGCCTGCCCGCCGATGAGAGCACCGCGCTGCTGGCCGAGCTGAACGCGCACGCCATCTCGCCGGAGTTCAGCTACCGCCACAAGTGGCTCGCGGGCGACCTGCTGGTGTGGGACAACCGCTGCACCATGCACCGCGCCACGCCTTACGACGACAACGTGTACCGCCGCGTGATGCATCGCACCACCGTTGCCGGTGATCGTCCCTTCTGACATTCCGATCCGCCGAGCAGGCCCCGCGTTTGAAAACCGACAAAGACAAGCACAACAAGGAAGGCAAGAACATGGAACCGAACGAACCCGAGATGGCAGCAGAACCTCCGGCGCTGCGCGGACGCGAGCGCCAGCGCGGCAAGGGCGCCACGCTGTCCGACGAACTGAAGGACACGCTCGAAGACCTGATCGTCAGCGGCGTCATGAAGCCCGGCGCGCGGCTCGACGAAGCCGAGCTGGCCGAACGCTTCAAGGTGTCGCGCACGCCGGTGCGAGAGGCGCTCAAGGCGCTGGCCGCCACCGGCCTCGTCGACCTGCGCAGCCGCCAGGGGGGCGTGTGCGTGGCGCGCATCTCGCTGCCCATGCTCATCGAGATGTTCCAGATGATGGCGGTGATGGAAGGCCTGTGCGCCAAGTTCGCCGCGCGCCGCGCCACCGAGGCGCAGAAGCAGCGCATGAGCCAGCTGCACGACGAGCTGACGAGCATCCTCGCCTCGGGCGACCACTCGCGCTTCTACGACGTGAACCAGGACTTCCACGACGCGCTCTACGAAGCCTCCAACACGCATTACCTCGCCGAGCAGACGCGCGCGCTGCGCAAGCGCGTGCGCGTGTACCGCCGCTACGTGACCTTCCAGCCCGGTCGCATGACCGCCACCATCGGCGAGCACGGCGCCATCCTCGATGCCATCCGGCGCAATGACCCGGGGGCAGCGTTCAACGCCGCCATCGACCACGTGAGCCTGCTCGAGGACGACATCGTCGACCTGATCGCCGCGCTGTCCGAGCAGGACAACGGGGCTGCCTGAGCCCCTTCTTTCAACGCACTCAACGCCACCCTTTTTCGATCGCATCCCAGGACATCACTCCATGAAACTCGAACTCGAAGGCAAGACCGTACTCATCACCGGCGCCTCCAAGGGCATCGGCCTTGCGGCCGCCCATTCGTTCGCGGCCGAAGGCTGCCACCTGCAACTGGCCGCACGCGACGGCGCCGCCCTGGCGGCCGCCAAGGAAGAGATCGAGAAGATCTACCCGATCAACGTGCGCGTCCACCCGATGGACCTGGCCGCGCCCGGCGCGATGGCGCAGCTGGCCGAAGCGGCCGGGCACGTCGACATCCTCGTGAACAACGCGGGCGACATTCCGGCCGGCCCCATCGAATCGCTCGACTTCGCCGTGGTGCGCCGGGGCTTCCAGCTCAAGGTGCTGGGCTACATGGAGCTCAGCCAGATCTACTACGCGCGCATGAAGGCCGCGGGCGGCGGCGTGATCGTGAACGACATCGGCAACTCCGGCGAGAACTGGGACGCCAACTACATCGCCGGCTCCACCGGCAACGCCGCAGTGATGGCCTTCACGCGTGCCCTGGGCGGCGTGAGCCTGGACGACGGCATCCGCGTGGTGGGCGTGAACCCCGGCCCCGTGGCGACCGACCGCATGGTCAAGCTCATGAAGCGCCGCGCCTTCGACACCCATGGCGACGAAGGCCGCTGGGAAGAGCTGTTCGACAACTACCCCGGCGGCCGCCCGGCCACGCCGGAAGAAGTGGCCGAGCTGATGGTGTTCCTGGCTTCACCGCGCGCCGGCTACATCACCGGCACGGTGGTGACCATCGACGGCGGCATCGCGGCGCGCGGCTCGATCATCAAGACCAGCAAGAAGGTGGTCGAGGCCGAACAGGCCCGGAGGCTCGCGGCATGAACGCGGCGCTGAACCCCGCCGCTGCAGTGCCGGCCGTGACGAGCGACGCCGAAACCCGCAACCAGTATTTCGACCGGCTGTTCACCAACCCAGACCTGATGTGGCTGGGCCAGAACACCAATCACTTTCCGCTGCACCCTGCCGTGCGAAAGGCGCTGCACGACGCCATCGACGACGAGAGCTTTCACGCCTATGCGCCGCCGCTGGGCATGGAAGCTCTGCGCTCGGCCATCGTGGAAGACCTGGGCGTGCCGGACCAGTCGGCCGTGGTGACCGACGGCGCGGTGTCCGCACTGGCGCTGGCCTGCCGTGCTTTCTGCGGGGCGGGCAAGGGCTTCGTGACCACCGACCCGGGCTGGAAATGGCCGCTGCAGTTTGCCGCCAAGGCCGGTTCGGCGATCACCGAGATTCCGATCTACGGGCCGGAGTACGGCTTCAAGTTGTCGGCCGAAGCGCTGGCCGCGTCGACCGACGTGAACACAGCGGTCATCTACCTCGTGGACCCGAACAACCCGCTGGGCACCACCTACACCGAAGATGAGATCCGTGCCTTTGCAGACCGCGCGCGCGAGATCGGCGCCATCCTCATTCACGACTGCACCTACCGCGACTTTGCCGACAGCCACACGCTGGCTTCGCGCTTCTACCCGGAAGGCACCGTGACCATCGTGAGCTTTTCGAAATGGCTCGGCCTCGCGGGCCTGCGCCTCGGAGCACTGGTGGCTTCGCCCGAACTGCTCGCGCGCATCCTTCCGCATTCGCAGGCGCCGCTGGGTGCGAGCGTGCTGGCGCAGCGCGCGGCCATCGCGGGCCTGGGCGTGAAGGACGAATGGATGGCCGAAGTGATCGCGCAGCAGCGTGAGAACCAGCGAATGATCGTCGACGCTTTCGCGAAGCTGCCGGGCTTCGAGGTGCCGGTGTTCCCGTCGCAGGCCAACTTCATCGTGGTCGAGTGCAGCAAGGCTGGCGTGACGCCCGAGGCGCTGGTCAGCGCGCTGGGCGAGCACGACATCATGGTGCGGCAGGGCACGTATCACACGCCGCGCTTCGGACATCGCTTCGTGAAGATCTCCACCACCGTACCGAAGGCCTGGGCGCAGGCGCTGTGCGACGTGCTGCCGCAGGCGGTCGAGCGTGCGCGCAGCCTGCCGGCCACGGCAGCGCTGTTCTGAGCGTCCTGAAGAAGAAAGGCCGACGATGAGTTTTGCCATCACCCCCGACGGCGTTCGCCTCTACTACGAGACCGCCGGCAGCGGCACGCCGATCGTGTTCGTGCACGAGTTCGGCGGCGACCACCGCAGCTGGGAGCCGCAGATGCGCTACTTCGCGCGGCGCCACCAGTGCGTGACTTTCGGTGCGCGCGGCTATCCGCCGTCGGACGTGCCGGCCGACATGGAGCGCTATTCGCAAGCCACCGCGGCCGACGACATCGCCGCCGTGATGGACGCGCTGGAACTGGAGCGCGCGCACATTGTGGGCCTGTCGATGGGCGGCTTCGCTACGCTGCACTTCGGCCTTCGCCATGCGAAGCGGGCCTCGTCGCTGGTGATTGCCGGCGCGGGCTACGGCGCGGAGAAAGAGCACGAGGAATATTTCCGCGGCGTCTCGCTCGAAGTGGCCAAGCAGTTCGAAGCGCAGGGCTCCGAGAAATTCGCCCGCACCTATTCGCTGGGCGCGAGCCGCGTGCAATTCCAGAACAAGGACCCGCGCGGCTGGCAGGAGTTTGCGACCTGGCTCGGCGAGCACGACGCCGTCGGCGCGGCCAACACCATGCGCGGCGTGCAGGCGCGGCGCCCGTCGATCTACGACCTGGAGAGCGATCTGCGCGCGATGAACGTGCCCTCGCTCGTGGTGGTCGGCGACGAGGACGACCATTGCCTGCAGCCCGGCGTCTTCCTCAAGAAGACCGTACCGGCCTGCGGCTTGGCCGTGATGCCCAAGACCGGCCACACGCTCAACCTGGAAGAGCCAGCCGCGTTCAACGCCTTGCTGGCCGAGTTCTTCGCGCAGGTCGAGGCCGGCCAGTGGAAGCCGCGTGATCCGCGTGCGCTCCCCAGCCAGATCATGAAGACCGACTGATGACCGCCGAAACCGCCACCGAAGAAGTCGCCGGAGAGCAAGGCATCTGGCGCATCGATGCCGATCGCCTGTGGGACCGGCTCATGACGCTCGCCTGCATCGGCGCCACGCCGGGCGGCGGCGTAGACCGGCAGGCGCTGAGCGCGGAAGAGATCGCGTCGTGGCGCACGATGATCGACTGGGCCCTGTCGGCAGGGCTGGAGCCTTCGACCGATGCGGCCGGCAATCTCTTCATCGCGCTGCCGGGCGCCGACCGCGACGCGCCACCCGTGCTCGCGGGCAGCCATCTCGACAGCCAGCCCGGCGGCGGGCGCTTCGACGGCGTGTACGGCGTGGTGGCTGCGCTGGAGGTGCTGACCACGCTGGCCGGGCGTGGCGTGCGTCCGCCGGTGGACATCGTCTGCGTGGCGTGGATGAACGAGGAGGGCTCGCGCTTCGCGCCCGGCATGATGGGCTCGGAGGCCTTTGCCGGCGTGCGCAGCCTCGAGGCCGTGCGTGCGGTGCGCGATGCCAGCGGCATCTCTGTCGCCGATGCGCTCGATGCCTTGCACGCTGCGTTCCCGTCGCTGCGGCGGCGGTCGCTGGGCTTTCCGATGGCGGCTTATGTAGAGGCGCACATCGAGCAGGGGCCGATACTGGAAGCGCAGGAGTGCGTGATCGGTGTCGTCACCGGCATCCAGGGCAAGAAGACATTCGATGTCGTGATCGAGGGTGAGCGTGGTCACGCCGGCACGCTCGCGATGGTCGAGCGGCGCGATGCGCTCGCAGCCTTCACGCGCATCGCGACGGCGCTCTATGCCGAGATCGGCGGCCACGACGACGCGGTGAAATTCACCATCGGCCGGCTGCAGGTCGAGCCGAACGCACCCTCGGTGGTGCCCGAGCGGGTGACGCTGCGCATCGACCTGCGGCATCCCGACAACGCGGTGCTCGAACATCTGGGACAGCGATTGGCCGCGCTGTGCGATTCGCTTGCCGCGCCCTGCCAGGCGAGCGTGACCCCCTTGGTCGATGCGCCGTCCAATGGCTTCGATCCCGCCTTGCAGCAGGCGATTGCGCAAGCCGCCGAGCGCATCGGACAGCCGCACATGCCGATTCTTTCGGCTGCCGGCCACGACGCGCGCCACATGGCGCCGCTGTGCCCGAGCGCGATGATCTTCATTCCCTGCCGCGACGGCGTGAGCCATGCGGAACACGAGTGGGCGGAGCCGGCGCACGTGGCGGCTGGCGCGAACGTGCTGCTGCGTGTGGTGATGCCCTATGTGGGAGCCGGAGCATGACTGCCGCAGACATCGCCACCGTCGTCGACATGGCCGATCTGCCGATGCAGCATCCGCGCGCGCCGGCCAGCGTCGCGCAGGCCAGGGCGCGCTTCTTCAATTCCGGCAACGCCTTCAACGTGAAGCTGCCAGAGGTGCCCGCGCGGCTCTTCTCGCCGCCGCCGGAAGGACGCTATGGCATGTTCGATTGCGACCAGTCGCGGGCGCTGGGCTGTGGCTTCCCGGCCACCACGCCGCTGATGCTCGCGCGCTACGTGCGCATTGCCGCCCGCGATGCGCTGCTGCCGCTGGACGTGTGCGCCACTGGGTCGGTCTGGTACGTGATTTCCGGCAGCGGCAGCCTGACAGGCGCGGTCGACAGGTTGACTTTCGGCAAGGGCGACGTGTTCCTGCTGCCCGGCGCGCCGGGCTACCGGCTCGAAGCGGGCGCCGAGGACGTGCTGCTGTGGACTGTCGGCAACGAGCCGCAGCTGGCTTTTGAACGCGCGCAGCCGGCGCCCGTGGCCAAGGCGACCATCGACGCCGTGCACTATTCGGCCGCGGAGATCGAGCACCAGTTCGCGCTGATTTTTTCGAGCGGCACGAGCGAGGAGACCTCGGGCCGCGCGCTGATCTTCTCGTCCGACCGGCAGGCCGCCGCACGCAACCTTACGCCCACGCTGACATTGAGCTTCAACACGCTCGAGCCGAACACGCACCAGCGCACGCACCGCCACAACTCCGCCGCCATCACGCTGGTGGTGCAGGGCGAGGGCTGCCATTCGGTGGTGGGCGGTGCGGTGTGCCCGTGGGCGCCGTGGTCCACGCTGGTCACGCCACCCGGTGCGCCGCATTCGCACCACAACGCAGGCCCGCGCGGCGCGCTCTTCCTCATCGTGCAGGACGGCGGGCTGCACTACCACGCGCGGACGATGGGCTTCGAGTTTCTGGAGGCCGCCGGCTGACCGGTGAGCGGTGGCCGGCGGAGAAGGCAACGTAGAAGCCGAACGTTCACACCCGCTTCTTCGGATTGTCATTTGGGCGCGCCACCATGCGCGGATGGCTGGTCAACTTATCTCCATCGCCCTGACAGTGGATCAACACGACGAGGGCGACTATTTCTGGGTGCTGCTGGAATCCTTCGACAACTCGATGGAGTTCGAACCGCTGATGGAGGCGGCCAAGGGCTTTCATACCTACGCCGAGGCGTTGCAGGCGGGCTACACCGTGCTGCGCGGCCTGTCGGAAGACCTGAACGTCGGCCCGCGCGAAGAGGTCGACGAATCGGTGTTCGCTGAAGAAGACGACGCTGTCGGCGAGCTCGACTAGCGGCGCATCCCCCCAATCTTTCGCTGTCGGCGCGCAGAAGTTGGTCGCGCCGAAATTTGCGCCCGCCTGCGCGCCTATACCGATTGACGGAACCCACAAACATGGGTGGTGTTAGCCAATTGGCGGATGTCCAATGGCTGTCAGCAAGCGTAGGCTCTGACCGACACGTATCCCCGTGGCCATGCGCAGACAGTGCATCACTGCATGTCGCAGGTGTCGCGGCCGGTGGGTGTGTCCTGTCAAGACAGCCGCCGATGCGAGCCACAAGAAAGTCGGGGAATCAAATGGTCGAGTATTTCCGGGTAGGACTGCCCTACATCCGTGTGCGTTTCAAAGTGCCCGCGCGACGCGGAAGCCGTGTCGAGCTCAACGGCAGATTCGGTGTCATCACCGGTGCCAGCGGGGAACACGTCCTCGTCAAGTTCGACGGCGAGTTCGCCGCGGCAATTGTTCACCCTGTTGACCTCAACTATGTGGAGGCAGGGGAGGCAACTGAGCCGGTGAAGCTTCAGCCGTCGGTGCCGGGGGGCACAGCCAGGCCTTGCGCCGAGTAGGGCGCGGCTATGCTCGGCGGCAGTGTTTGATGCAGCCGAATGAAATGAAGAAAACCAACCCACCGAAGAAAACCAGCAGCTACGACGTCAAGAAGCAATGGCACTGGGGTCGCGCCATGCGCGAACTGCGCATCGCCGATTTCCTGAAAGACGGGCGGGTGCTGGTGCCGGGCGAATACACCGGTGAAGGCCCGGCCACCGACGACGGCACGGGTGCGCTGCGAACTGTGGGCGGCATCCAGGTCGGGGCTGCCGACTACGCGACGGGAATGATGTGGGTGGGCCGCAAGCTGCGTGAGGGCGACCTGCCTTCGAAGCCCGACTGATCGCCCCCCATTTGGTCGCCAGCGGTCGCTGAATCGACTGCCCAAGCAGCCGCAGACTGGTTAACAATGGCAAAAAACTGTATATTCGTACAGTATTTTGGCCGCAAGCCTTGTTCAGCGCGGTACGCGCTTGGGGGCGATGAACCATGAACCAGTTTGAGCTTTTCTTCCCGCGGGTCGCAGCAACGGCATTGCCCATCGCACTGTCGCAACAAGCGCCGCCGCCGTCATTGCCGCAAGAAGATCGCGAGGAGCCGTTCCAGTTCGAAGACGTCGAGGTCGAGGCGCGTGTCACGTACGCCGTGCGGCTAGCCGACTATCCGCACCCGGCAGCCGATGCCGTGAAGGTCGCCGAGCAGCGCTTCCGGCGCGAGATCGACCGGCAGCTGGGCGCCGATGTGGTCGAGGCGCTGCGCGCATTCCAGAACGCGAGCGAATCGAGCGAAAGCGATCTGTCGAAGGCGGAGATCGCGATGGCCAAGCGCTGGGCCAAGGCCTACGACGCGGCGCGTACCGCGGGCTTTCGCGACCTGGGAGACACCGACGAGGCGTTTTTCGACGTGCGGTCGATCTGAGCCGCGCTGACGACCGCGCCTGCAGATTGCGCGGAGGGTGACGATTCGGCCGCAGCTGTGTCAAAGTCGGGCAAGGCTTCAGACATCACTGCTTCGAAAGTGCATCGTGTTTCGTCGACGATCCATCACCTTCCGGACGACGGCCTTCGTGGCCGTGGTTTGCCTCGCCCTCGTGGCGCTCGACGGCTTGAACAGCTGGCACTCGCGAAGGGTCCAGCTTCAGCAGATGAGCGTTGCGACGTCGAATCTCGCACGTGCAATGGCACAGCAGGCGGACGACACGATCAAGCAGGCCGACACCGCGTTGGTCGGCATGGTCGAACGCATGGAATACGACGGCACGGGGCCGGCCGCCATCGAACGGCTTCGCAAGGTGCTCGCGATACGGGTGGCCGAGCTCCCGCAGCTCGACGGGCTTCACATCTACGACAAGGATGGAAACTGGGTCGCAAACTCCCGGCAGACACCGCCGCAAAACCTGAACAACGCGAGCCGGGAGTACTTTCTTTATCACCGCGAACACGAGGAGCGGGGACCGCACATCGGTGTGCCGGTGAAGAGCCGCGTCAACGGCAAACTGCTCATTCCCGTGTCACGGCGCATCAATCGCGCGGACGGCAGCTTCGGCGGGGTGGCGCTCGCGACGATCGACATCAGCTTCTTCACGAAGTTCTACGACAGCCTCGACATAGGCCAGGCAGGCGCAGTCGCGCTGGTTCTCGAGAGCGGGACGATGATGACTCGCCGGCCGTACAGCACAGACATGGTCGGAAGAAACATGCTGGACACCGGCCTCTACCGTTCGTACGTGACCCAGGGCCCGGTCGGGACGGCTGAAATCCTGTCGGCGCAGGACGGCATCACGCGGCTGAACAGCTTCCGGCGCCTCACCAACTACCCGCTGTTCGTTGCGGCGGCCCTCTCCAAGGACGAGATCCTGGCCGCCTGGTGGCGGGAAACGCTTTGGCATACAGGAGGCGTCATTCTCCTGGCGTTGATCGTCGGTTTCGTGGGATGGCGGCTGGTGAAGCAGATGGAGCTGCGCAGCAAGACCGAGGCCGAGCTGCGGCGCGCACGCGACGCGCTGGAGACGCTCAACAAGACCCTGAACACCCTCGCGATGGAGGACGGCCTTACGGGTTTGGCAAATCGCCGGCAGTTCGACGTGACGCTCGACAACGAGTTCAGCCGTGCCATGCGAGACGCGAGCACCCTGGCGCTCATCCTGATCGACGTCGATTGCTTCAAGCAGTTCAACGACATCTACGGCCATACGGCCGGGGACGAGTGCCTGCAGACGATCGGCCGCACTATCTCGGGCCTCGCATCCCGCCGCCCGGGAGACCTCGCGGCTCGCTACGGCGGGGAGGAACTGGCCGTGCTGTTGCCGAACACCGATGTGGCTGGCGCGGCCGTGCTGGCGGAAAGAATCCGCAGCGCGGTGCGCGACCTGGCAATCGTGCACGCCGGTGCTCCCGACGGCTTTGTGACACTGAGCGCCGGCGTGGATGCGCTCAGCCCCTCGGTCACCCACGGACCGCCGAAGGAGTTGATTCAGTCCGCCGACAAGGCCCTGTACGCGGCCAAGATGGGAGGCCGGAATCGCGTTTGCACGGCGGAGATACGCCCTACGACGGCGTGAACGGCTTTCCGCGCTCCCGCTGCGAGGACAGGCGGCGATACACGCAAACCGCATAAACAAGCGCGAAATCCGGATTTCCCTGCGGACCGCATCACGGGCAAGACTCGAAGGCTTTCGACAACCCAGCCTTCTTCTCTTCGGATGCCCGGCACTTCTCACTCCCCGCGCCAGCTTCGCCTCGGCTTCTTCAGCCGCCTGCTCGACGACGCGACAGCCGCCGAGCGCTACCGTCTCGCCGCTGCGCAGATCGCCCACGCCGAGGCCTTCGGCTTCGATTCGGCCTGGGTGGCGCAGCACCACTTTCACGAACACGAGGGAGGGCTGCCGTCGCCGTTCGTCTTCCTGGCCTATGTGGCCTCGCGCACGAAGCGCATTCGCCTGGGCACGGGCATCGTCACGCTGCCGCTGGAAAACGCCGTGCGCGTGGCGGAGGATGCGGTCGTGCTGGATCTGCTCTCGCAAGGCCGGCTCGAGGTGGGCGTGGGAACCGGCGGCACGCCCGAATCTTTCGCGGCCTTCGGGCTGGATGGCAACGACCGTTCGGCCATCTTCGCGAGACAGCTTGCCGCGGTGCGCGCAGCGTGGGCCGGCAAGCCGCTGCAGGGCGGCGACACGCTGTACCCCGCGGGCTCGCCGCTGCTGGACCGCATCTGGCAGGCCACGTTCTCGGTGAGCGGCGGCACACGAGCGGGGGAGGCTGGCGACGGCCTGATGCTCTCGCGCACGCAGCCGCGTCCTGAGCACGCGCCCGACGCGTCGCTCGCCGACATTCAGAACCCGATCGTCGATGCCTACCTTGCTGCATTGCCGCCCGGCAGCACGCCGCGCATCGTGGGTTCGCGCAGCGTCTTCGTCGCGGAGACCCGCAAGGAGGCGCTGCGCCTGGCCGACATCGGTCTGCGCCGCTCGGCGGCCCGCTTCGCTGCTTCGGGACAGATCGGCCTCGCTGACCGCGCCGGCCCTGATGCCCCGCTCGAACAATTGATCGCCGCGTACGACGTGCACGTTGGATCGCCCGACGACGTGATCGCCTCTCTGCGCGCCGACAGAACGCTCGCACGCGTGACCGACCTGGTCTGCCAGGTGCACTCCGTCGATCCGCCGCACGAGGCGATCCTGCGCTCCATCGAACTGACCGCCACCGTGGTCGCGCCGGCCCTCGGCTGGGCGCGCGATGCGAGCGTGTCGGACCTTCAATCCCTTGCACTTCTATAGGCTGGATTTCATGAACGCCACCGCTTCTTCTTCTGCGTCTGCTGTGCCTGATGTCATCGACCGGCTCGTCGGCATCGAGCCGGGCAGCCACCTCGACCAGATCCGCGTGCAGCGCGAGCAGGCGCGTACCCATGCGCAGCAGAGTTATCTCTCGCTGTTCGCGCCGACGCCGCCCGTGTTCGGGCATTTCGAAATCGCAGACCGGTTCGCCGTTGCGGCCTTCGTCGCCGGACTGCACGGGCGGGCCGATGTGGCGCGCTTCTATGCCGATGCGCTGGCGGGGCAGGGCGCTCGCGCCGGGGTGGCGGAGGCCATCGCCATCGAAACGAAGCGGGGTTCCACGCAAGGGCCGTACGGGCGCTATCCCGCAGGCCCGCTCAGCGCCGAAGATGCCCCTGGCCCTTCGTATGCGGTGGGCGCCGCGCAGCGTCCGGTGCTTGGCGAGCGGCTTTCGGCCGGCCTCGTGCATGCGCACCTGCTGGTCTTTCATCCACGCGACGCGAGCCCGGCCGCGCTGCAGTCGCTGCTCGATGCGGGGTGGTCGAGCACCGAGATCGTGACCCTGTCGCAGCTCGTGGCCTTCCTGGCATTCCAGATCCGTGTCGTCACCGGCCTCAGGGCGCTGGCGCAACGCCCCGTCACCCTTGTCGATTGACCCGAGGAACACCATGACTGCCGAATCGGTCCTGAGCCATCCCCACAACACGCATCCGAATGCCTTCACGCAGGCGCAGCTCGAATGGCTGCCCTGGCTCGAACCGCTGCCCGAGACTGAACTGACCGAGCGGCATTTCGCAGGGCTGGTGGACGCATCGCGCGCCAAGTCGCCGTACTTCCGCCTGCTGGCGCGCGACCCGGACATATTGGGCGCGCGCACCCGCACCGACAAGGACATCTTCTACAACCCCGAAGCCGGCCTGCCGCGCGCCGAGCGCGAACTCTCGGCCGCTGCGGCCTCGCGCTACAACGGCTGCATCTACTGCGCCTCGGTGCATGCGCGCTTCGCCTCGCATTTCTCGCAGCGCACGGACGATGTGCAGCGCCTGCTGGACGAAGGCGTGAAGGCCGACCTGGGCGAGCGCTGGAATGCGATCGTGGCGGCCTCGGTCGCGTTGTCGGCTACGCCATCTGCGTTTGGCGCGGAGCACATCGAGCAGCTGCGTGCGCAAGGCCTGGACGACCTCGCGATTGCCGACGTCATCCACGGCGCGGCGTTCTTCAACTGGGCCAACCGGCTGATGCTGTCGCTGGGCGAGCCGCAGGAGCGTGGAGGAGATTGAGTCACGCCAACAAGCTCAGGAGCCAGTTGAAGAATTGACCAATGGCGACCATTGCCGCCCATAAAGCCCGGAGTGCGTCCAGCAAGTTCACCGCCCTGCAATGCAACAGATGCGCTGTTTCAGCGAGGACCAAAACCTGGCCCCGACCCGCCATGGCCGCCATGTCCAAAAAATGCAGCCAGGAAAGTCGCAGCGATGATGCCGGTGGCTACGGCCACGAGCACATATTGACCGTCGACATAGCGCCAGGCGTAGCCCTGTGGAGGCGCATAGAGACCTCTGGACTGCCAGTCGCTCACGACATACACCTCGCCTTGATACCCGGGCGGCAGGGGCGAGCCAGGTGCCAGGACCACATTGGTGGAAACGGGAGTTGGCGCGACCACGCAGCCGCCGAGAGTGGATGCCGCAACGATGGCGGCCATGGAGACCGCGGTAAGTTTCTGGGTGATGTATCGCATGTTGGTTGAGCTCCTTTGAACAACGGAGGCTCAGCCTATGCCACCACTTGGGCCGAAATTTGGAGATGGGATGAGAGGTGCCGGTTGACCGGTCTCCCGGAGGGGATTGAAGGTCGAGTTGCAGGCCGCGACAAAGCCCCGATGTCTGTTCCCAGCCCCAACGCGGCGAACCTCACAGTCACTATCTACAAACGCACGTTGAATTGATTTCGTTGGTTTTCCAGCTCGGTCCGACGTACTTCTCTCCCTCCAGAACTCCGACAAGTGGCTTGCACTGAGCAGTGCAAGCGTTGCGGCGCTTTTCACCAGCTCGATCCGGGGAGACTCCGAAATAGAGAAGAACTCCGACCCAAACTACCGCCACGCTGCTGAACACAACGAGTCTTCGCCACTTCACAAAAAAATCTCTCATGGATGACTTGCTAGGACTGTAGCGACGGGACTCACGACGAGGTTGGAGGAAGAGGGCCTTAATCTACTTCTTCGACGCGAATCACGGCCGCGTGAGCATTGTTGTGCGGCAGAGCAAGGTCTAGGAGATCAAAAGATCCGAATCGTCATTGACCATGGAGACCATGAAGCCCCAGCACACTGCGGCAAGAATCTCCACGAGCCCGATAGGCTGCCAAACAATACCTCGTCTGCCGCGCAGATCTTGAAGACCCAGTTCTCGCAGCGCGAAGGCATGACCATGCATCGCAGCTTCTTTCAGGACTTCATAGGACCGCTGAAGATCGCGTGAAACGCCTTTGCCATGAGCCAACGAATAGCCGACACGAAACATCGAGGGCAGATGTCGCTTTTCTGCGCCCATCGCATAGAAGCGATGGGCCTTCGCATGTTCGCCAGCTCGCGTCAACCAACGGGCGAAGTAGAAGCAGCCCAGCGGATGCCCGTGAACTGCTGCTCGCTCGTAGTAGGCAGCAGCTTGGCTCTCGTCTTTCTCGCAGCCAACCCCTTGAGACAACATCCAGGCGACAAAAACCTGGCTTTCGACATGCCCTTCGTCTGCCTGCACTTGATAGAGATCAAAGGCCAGATAAAGCAGGCCGTCCGTGTATGCCTTGCGGGCGGCGACCAGTTTTTCTTCGCGGTCTGCATGCATGCGTTCAGGGCCTTGTCTCATCGAGTCGCTTCGGCAACCGGTCCGCAAACAGTTCTACGGCCGGCATCTGCAGATGCATTGGCCGACTTTGTCGGGCACACAGATCGTGCCGCAATGACCGGAACAAGCGTAACGACATGCTCAATGAGGCAATCAAAAGTCCTTTTCTGGTTTCTGTGATTGCTCCTCGAAAGGATTACTTTGGCCTCCTTGAGACCTTGTCGAAGGCCTCGAGGTCGCGCCTCACAGGACGGCAGGTATCGTTTTACAGAACTCCCGCACAGACTCCACGTTGGTTTCGATGGGGGCGCGCACACTGCCTCTCGACAGTGGTTCGGCGCTGGTAGAGGCCAGGGAGAAAAAAGCCGCTCAGGGAAACCGCCTCGATGCCGACCGCTGTCACTTTTCCTCTCATACTCAGGCGCTGCCCCTGCGATAGATGATGCGTCGGTGCCGACCTCTTCCATGCCGCTTGGATAATGCGGTCTTTGTGTCAGCAGCAAAGCAAGAATGAGTGCCGCGGATTTCCTTTTCTCTCCCGAAGTACAGAAGCTCCTCACGGTCCTGTACGCGGCGCCCGATCAACAGTTCTCGACGAGTGAGCTTGCGCGGCGGGCGAAGCTGGAGGAGGCCGAGACCGCCCTCACCGTGGAGCATCTCGTCCGCAGCGGCATCGTGAAGCGGCTGGCGGCGAAGGCAGACCAGGGCGATACCGTTCAGGTCGATCGCTCGTTCGTCTTTCACAACGAACTGCGGAACATCGCATTGAAATCGTTCGCCGCGGCAGAGCCGATCCGCGCCATGCTGCGTTCCAAGTTCAAGGACTCGGTCGTGCGCGCGTTCGTTCTGGGAGAGGACGCGCAAGGCACTGTGGAACTGCTGGTCGTGCATGGTCGGCTGGTCCCTGACGAAGCCACCATGACGACAGCTTGTCAGAAGTTGTCGAAGACCATGGGCCGCCACCTCAAGGTGCACGTCATCCCGATCAACAGGCTCAATGGCATGTCGCCGCGCGACCCGTTGTCTTCGAAGCTCTCCGCGACCACCGTGCATGAGGTCGTCGCGCTCGGAGATACCAAGGCGGCACTGCCTGTCGAACGGGGCAGTCTTTTGCAGGCGGCCAGGAAGAAGCTCGCTACGCTGGCCAGACCATCCGCGCGATAGGCTTCGGCGATGCGAGCCGTGCTCAGCGTGCGGCCGACAGCCGACGAAACATGGTTCGCCCCGTGTTCCGGAAAGCGGGGCGAATCCGCGAGCTCCAAGGCGTTGCACGCACGGCCAGCCACTCGGGGCTGCCCAGGGTCTCGGCGCCCGCGAGGTCGTAGCAGGCGTAGTAGCGCGGCGAGCCTGCGGTGTCGATGTACCGGGCCGCCCGGATGGTCCCCGGCACGGCGGCCAGTCCGGGCAGGTGTTCCTGCGCGTACCAGGCGTTGAGGTCGTCCTCGAACTCGGGAAGCACGTCCGTTTCCACAACATAGTGGTGCGAAGCAACCTGGCCGGCCGACGCGCCCTGTACCTCCTGCAAGCAGGCGAGCCGTTTCCACTCGCCGGCAACCCCCTGGGGCGTGAGCACCGGCGGCGTGCTCCCTGCCGCGTAGAAATAGACCCAAGTGCCATTCATTGCCTGCCATGGCTGAACTCCAGGCAGCAGCGTGCGGACCGGCGCGAGCG
The DNA here is from genome assembly GCF_900111625.1 of Variovorax sp. OV084. Taxonomy (NCBI): domain Bacteria; kingdom Pseudomonadati; phylum Pseudomonadota; class Betaproteobacteria; order Burkholderiales; family Comamonadaceae; genus Variovorax; species Variovorax sp. OV084. Next base: position 214,320 of record NZ_FOII01000007.1, read on the forward strand.
GCTGTTCGGCCATGGATGTGTCGGACTTGAGAAGCCATAGATCCTGCATTCCGGGCTCCTCGTTCAATGCGCGACGTTCAGGGCAACGAGCAGGCGCGACACCATGTTGTAGGCCGCCACTGTCGCCACGACTTCCACCACGCCCTTGGGGTCGAAGTGCTGCTGGATCCGGCCCATGAGCTCTTCCGGAACCACGACCTGGCGGGTCATGGCATCCGTGAGTTCGAGCACCAGGCGCTCCAGCGGCGCGAACACGCCGGGCAGCACCTCTTGCCGGACGGCGTCGATCTTCTCCGCGCTGACGCCTGCCTTCTGTGCATGCGGCACGTGCGCGTCGTACTCGAAGCTGGCGCCGTTGAGCACGGCGACCCGAAGGATCATCAGTTCGCGAAGATCGGCGGGTACGCCAGTCTGGTTGCGAACCGCCGTGAGCATGCGCTCCCAGCCCGAGGCGATCGGTTCGCTGTTGAGGAGCACCTGATAGAGCAGCGACACGCGACCGCGCTGCGCCATGATGCGGGACTCGATCTCGGCCAGCTCGGGGCGTGTGCCGGGCTGTACGAGGGGTACGCGGACAGGGGTGGTCGTCATCACTCGGCCTTGATGTTCTTGGTGTGGATCAGCTTCGCCCACTTCTCGGTGTCCCGCTTCTGGATGGTCGCCAGTTCCTGGGGCGTGGACCCGGCAGGCTCCGTGCCCGTCTTCAGCAACTTCTCGCGCACGCCCGGGTTGGCCAGCGTGTTACGCACCGCCTTGCTGAGCGCCTCGACGATCTCGGGCGGCGTCTTCGCGGGCGCAAACAGCGCATACCAGTTGTTGGTGTCGACGCCCCGGATGCCTTGCTCCTCCAGTGTCTTCACGTCCGGCAAAGAAGGGTGCCGCTTGTTCGAAGCCACACCCAGCGCCTTGAGCCGTCCGCCTTGCAGATGTCCAAGCAGCCCGGGCACGTCGCCGAAGAATCCGCCGATCTGGCCTCCCATCAGGTCCGTGATGGCCGGCGCTGCACCCTTGTAGGGGACATGAAGCAGCCTGGCGCCGCTCGAATCGGCCAGCTGCTCGATTGCCAGATGCGGAATGCTGCCCGTGCCGGAGGAGCCCATCGGTGTCGCTTCGGCGCGCTTCTTCGTTGCTGCCACGAAATCGGCCGCGTCCTTGGCCGGGTTGCTCTGCTGGGTCACCAGCAGTTCGACGTTGTTGACGACCAGCGAGACCGGCGCGAAGTCGCGCTGCATGTCGTAGGGGAGCTTCTCGTACAGCGAAGAATTGATCGCAGCCGCGCCGACGCTGGTGAACCACAGCGTGCCGCCGTCCGGGGCCGACTTCATGACATCGACGGCGCCGATCGCGCCGTTGGCGCCAGGTTTGTTGTCGACGATGACCGTGCGGCCCAGCTCCTTGCCGAGCTGTTCGGAGAGGATGCGGGCGACCGAGTCGACAGGTCCCCCGGAGGTGAAGGAAACGACGATCCGCGTCGTCTTCGGCTGTGCATGGACAGCGGGCGCCAGCGCCATGGCAAATGCTGCCGCGAGCAGGATGCGTTGGATGGTCATGAATGTCTCCGTCTTTTTTTTGGGTAACTCGAATCTCAGTCGCAGCGCGCGGTCATGCCACCGTCGACGATCAGTTCGGTGCCGGTGATGAATCGTGCCTCGTCGCTGGCCAGGAACAGTACCGCGCTCGCGGTGTCCCGGCCGTCGCCCATGAAGCCGAGTGGAATGCGTTTCTGGCGCTGGGCCAGCAGTGCGTCGACGTCGCCGCCTGCGCGCTGCTTCGCCAGGCGTGTTTCGACCATTGGCGTGTGCAGCTGTCCCGGCACGACGCTGTTGACCCGGACACCCTTGGCCGCGTGCTGGACCGCGATCACGCGCGACATCTGGATGACGCCGGCCTTGGTCGCGGCGTACGCCACCTGTGCACTGCCGGTCCAGCGCAGGCCGGAAGTCGAAGAGATGTTGACGATCGAACCCGCGCCCTTCGCCAGCATCGTGGGAAGTACATGCTTGCAGGTCAGGAACACGCTCTTGAGGTTGGTGTCGACCTGCAGATCCCATGCTTCTTCGGCCAACTCCACCGGCCCGCCCGCCGCGGACCCTCCCACGTTGTTGACGAGGACGTCGATGGTCCCGTACGCGTCCAGGCACGCGGCCGCCATGGCCGCCACGCTCTCGCTGTTCGTGACGTCGCAGACCCATGGCGTGATCGACGCGCGGACGTCACCGGCCAGCTCGAGCGTCTCGTCGAGCCGGGCGCGATCGCGATCGACCGCCAGGACCCTGGCGCCCTCCTGGGCGAGGCGCACGGCGATGGCGCGGCCATTGCCCCAGCCGGCGCCGACGCAACCGGCGCCGGTCACGATGGCGATCTTGTTCTCGAATCGGAGGCTCATGGCCTGTCTCCAAACTGATAGAGGCGTTCCGGATTGCCGACCAGCAGCGCATGGCGCGCAGATTCCGTGGGGGCGATCTCGGCAATGAGGTCGACAAGTTGCTGCTCGTCGGGAATGGGGCCGGCGTGGTTCGGGTGCGGCCAATCGTTGCCCCATACGACCCGGTCGCCGAACTCGGCGACCAGCGTTCGGGCAAAGGGCTGGGCGTCGGCGTAGGGTGGGCCCAGCCGCGTGATGCGGTCCATGCCGCTCACCTTGACCCAGAAGCGCTCGTCCGCCATCAGCCGCAGCAGCGCCTGGAAGTCCGGCTGGTCAAGACCCAACGCCGCATCGATGCGCCCGATGTGGTCGATGACCACCGGCGTGGGCGAGCGACGCAGTGCGGGCGCCAGGTCCGTGAGCAGCGCGGGATCGCCGTGAATCTGCAGATGCCAGCCAAGCGGCGCGAAGCGGCCCGCCAACGACAGGATCCCCTCCATGTCCGCGTGCCGGCCGAGGTGGCCCATGAAGTTGAAGCGGACGCCACGAAAGCCTGCGGCGTGGAGCCGCTCGAGTTCTGAGTCGTCGACGTCGGTCGGCAGCAGGGAGATCGCGCGGTAGCTCGAGGGCCGCGACGCAACGGCGTCCTCGGCGGCGCGGTTGTCGAAGCCGTGGCAGGTCGACTGCACGACCACGCAGCGTTGCAGGCCGAGGCGGTCGTTCAGCGCATACAGGGCTTCCTTGGGCGCATCTGTTTCGGGAATGGAGGCGGCGTCCGGGGCGTAAGGAAAGCGCGCGCCGGGCCCGAACACATGACAGTGGGCGTTGCAGGCGCCTGGGGGAAGGGGGAAGGTCATGCAGGCAGTTTCCCCATCGATAGCCACCGGCGTAAGGACAACATGCCTATATCAGCTATGCTGAATTCCTATGGAATTGCGCCAGCTTCTGTATTTCGTCACCGTGGTCGATGCGGGGAGCTTCAGCCGCGGCGCGGTAGCGCTCAACCTCGCGCAGCCCAGCTTGAGCAGGCAGATCGCCTTGCTGGAGGCAGATCTCGGGCAACGCTTGCTGGTGAGAACCGGACGCGGCGTGACCACGACGGATGCAGGCGCTGCGCTGCTCGTTCACGCACGCGCGATGCTGGACATCTCCCGCCGTGCCCGCGACGAATTGCAGGAACTGGATGAGAGTCCCGGCGGCCGTATCGTGGTCGGCATGCCGCCGCGGGTGGCCCTGGGCTTGAGCACGCCCCTGATCCAGCAGTTCCGGGAGAGGTTTCCGCGCGCAGTCATCACCATCCTCGAAGGCCTGAGCGTCTCGCTGCGCGAATCCCTGATCGCGGGGCGGCTGGATCTGGCGTTGCTGTTCGATCCCGCCGCTTCGCCCCAGCTGAGCTTTCAGCCCTTGATGCGCGAAAAGCTATTGCTGGTCGCGCCGCCCAAGAGCAAGCTGCCGGCTCGCGTCGGACTGGCGGCACTCGCGAACTACCCGATGGTGTTGCCCAGCGCGCCAAACGCAATCCGGCACCTGCTCGACTCCGTCCTTGGCCCGCGTCGCATCGAGCTCCAGGTGCTTGCGGAGGTGGGAGCTGTCCACACCGTGCTTGCGCTCGTTGCAACCGGGGTCGGGTGCACGATTCTTCCGGAGAGTGCCCTCGGCGCACCCGGCGGCGAGGCATTGCCGCGGGCGCCGATCGGGCCGCCCAGCATCTGGAATGCATTGGTGCTTGCGACACCGACCGCGCGTCCGGCCACCCGTCTTGTCCGCGGCACGGCAGAAGTTCTTCAGGAGCTGGATTTCCGGCGTCGCGAGACGGATCCGGGAGATATCTATCGCTTGTCGAAATAGGGAATGAAGACATCGTTGGCGGATACGCCTACTTGCTTCACCCAATCCAGCGAAAAACGTTCCCCGAGACGCTTGACGTCTCGGCCGAACAAATAGGAAGGTGATTCGATCTTCATGCCGCTTCGCTTCAACTCTTCCAGGGACTGAGCGGCAACCGATGCGCTGTTGGACCATCCGCGAAGTTCTGCCGCTGCGCTCGCGTTCTTCAATGCCTCGCGCAATGGGGCGCCAATGGCGTCCCATGCCTTCTTGTTGGCAAACACAATGTTCTTGGGAAAGAACGCATTGATTTCGTAGAAGTAGTGCATGGACTGCCATGCACGGCTTTCCACTCCAGTTACGGCGGACGTCATCATGCAGTCGATGCGTCCATCAGCGAGTGCCTTGTTGAGTTCTGTAGCTGGAACATCGACGGCTTCGGTGCCCATGAGCGTTGCGATCTTTGCAGTGTTTGCGTTGAACGTGCGCATTCGCATGCCACGCATGTCCCCCAATCCGCCAAGCGGTCGGGTCGAGTACAAGCCTTGCGGTGGCCACGGCACGGCATACAGAACCTCCAGTCCCCGGCTTGCGAAGGCTTTCTCGATCAGGGGGCGCTGAATTCGCCAGAGCCGAAGTGCATCGGCATAGCTGTCGGTGATGAATGGAACCGAATCTGCGCCCGCGATCGGAAGGTCGGCGACAAGACTGCTCATGATGACTTCGCCAGCTTCGACTTTTCCATCCTGCACGGCGGATTGGATGGCATTCAGCGCATACAGGGAGTTCTTGGGATAGACGTCGATATGAAGCTGCCCCTGCGTCGCGAGCTCAACATCCTTGGCCATTGCGATGAGATTGGCCGTGTGAAAGTTCTCCAGCGGGTATCCCGTTGCAATCCGCCAAACAGTTGCACCGCGTACGGAGGAAAGAGCCCCCGCGCCGCACGCCAGCAGGGTAAAGGTACGACGAGTGACTCGATGGTTCATGAATGGCCTCGGTTGATGCTGCGAAGGGGGGGTCACATGCCCAGATACACGCGACGTACTTCGGGGTTGTCGCGCACCTCGGCTGCCTTGCCTGACAGCATCAGCCGGCCTGTCTGCAGCACGTAGGCACGCTCCGCGATCTCCAGGCTTTCAGCCAGGCGCTGCTCGACCAGAAGCACAGTCACGCCAGCCTTGCGAATCGTCAGGACCGCCTCGAAGATTTCGTCGACCAGCTTGGGCATGATTCCTTGCGAGGGTTCATCAAGCATCAGAAGACGCGGCCGCGTCATCAAGGCGCGGCCGATGGCCAGCATCTGCTGCTCGCCACCCGACAGCGTCTCCGCCCGTTGCTTCAGGCGCTCCTTCAAGCGCGGAAACAGCGTGAACACCTGGGCCAGCGGTGCGTCGCGGTCTGCCTTCTTGCGATGCAGGTAGCTGCCCAGGCGCAGGTTGTCTTCCACCGACAGGCGCGGAAACAGCCGCCGGCTCTCGGGAACGAACGCCAGCCCGCGCGCGGCGATCTGGTGGCCGGGCAGGGCATCGATGGCCTCGCCGGCGAAGCGGACCTGGCCCGACTGCGTCTTGACCAGCCCGGCAATCGACTGGAGCAGGGTCGACTTGCCGGCACCGTTGGCACCGGCGACGACGACGATCTCGCCTTCGTTCACGGACACCGAAATATCGGCGATGGCGACCATGCCGGCGTAGGCCGTTGTCAGGCCATTGACTTCAAGCAGCATGGCGTGTTCCAAGGTAGGCGGAGATCACCGCCGGGTCGCGCACGACGTCGGCGGGGCTGCCGCTGGCAAGGACGGTGCCCAGGTTGAGGACGATGGCGCGGTCGACCAGCGGCATCACGATCTGCATCACGTGCTCGACCATGACGACGGTGATGCCCGCGTCGCGCACGCGCCGGATCAGCTCGACGCCCATTTGCGCCTCGCTCGGCGTGAGGCCCGTGAGCACTTCGTCGAGCAGCAGCAGCTTGGGTTCGGTGGCCAGCGCCCGTGCAACCTCCAGGCGGCGCTTCTCGGGTGGCGTGAGTTCGCCGGTGAGGGTGCCGGCCGTGCGCGAGAGGCCGGTGAAGTCGAGCACCTGCAGTGCGGCCAGGCGAGCCGCCTTCGACGAGGCGTGGCGCACGAAGCCGCCGACCATCACGTTCTCCAGCACCGTCATGGAATCGAAGGAGCGCGGGACCTGGTAGGTGCGCGCAATGCCGAGCGCGCAGCGGCGCGTGGCCGGCAGTTCGGTGATGTCGCGGCCGTCGAAGCGGATGCTGCCCGAGGTCGGCAGATAGGCGCCGGCGATCAGGTTGAACAGGGTCGACTTGCCCGCGCCATTGGGCCCGATCAGCCCGAGGATCTCGCCCCGGTGCACGCGGATGCTCACGTCACGGTTCGCGACGAGGCCGCCGAAGCGGCGCGTGACGTCGATGGTCTCCAGAAGAATGTCGATGCTCATCGTGCAGCCTCCCGGATCCGGGTCTTCCTGGCGAACAGCTTGATCAGCCCTTCGGGCTTGAGCAGCGCCACAGCCATGACGAGGCCGCCGTACAGCATCAGGTCGAGGCCGCCGCCGGAGCCGCCGACGTAGCTGCGTGTGAACTCCGACAGCGGCACGAGGATCGCAGCGCCGAGGATCGGCCCCCACAGCGTGCCGATGCCGCCGAGCACCACGGGCAACACCATCAGCAGCGAGAACCGGAAGTGCATCACGCTGTCGGGATCGACGTAGGACACGAAGGCCGCATAGAAACCGCCGCCAATCGCGGTGAAGAAGGCCGACAGCGCGGCGGCCGCCATCTTGGACCGGAACACGGTCACGCCGAGGCTTTCGGCAGCTTCGGGGTGGTCCTTCACGGCGCGCCACCAGTAGCCCCATTTCGAGCCTTCGATGAAGAAGGTCAGCAGCCAGGTCACGACGAGCAGCCCGAGCGCGAAGAAGATGTAGGGCGTCTTGTCTCGCGCAAACTGCAGCGTGGCCCAGCTGTCAGGGCCGAAGGGCCATTGGATGCCCGTGGCGCCGCCGAGCCAGTCCCAGTTGTGGACGATCAGCAGCCCCATCTCGGCAATCACCAGGGTCGCGATCGAGAAGTAGTGGCCCTTCAGCCGGAAGGTGCCGTAGCCGAGCGCCAGGGCCAGCAACACCGCCAGCCCGCCACCGGCGAGCATGCCGAACCAGGGCAGCACGCCGTAGCTCACATAGAGCTTGCTGACCGCATACGCACCAACGCCGAAGTACAGCGCGTGGCCGAGCGAGATCTGGCCGCAGTAGCCGCCGAGGATGTTCCAGCTCTGCGCAAGGGCGGCGTACATCAGCGTCAGCACGATCACGTTGCGCAGGTAGGCGTTCTTCACCAGCAGGGGCAGCAGGGCGATGAGTGCGAACACCACCACCGCCTCGATGAGCTGGCGGCGCCGATGCCGGGTGACGCCGGCCAGCAAAGAAGACGAAGAAGACGAAGAAGACGGCACGGCCGCAGGGGAAGATGGGATGGACATCAAAGCTTCCCGAACAGCCCCTGCGGGCGAAGAAAGATGACGACCAGATAGAGCGCGTAGATGCCCATCGATTTCATGGCCGGCGGCAGGATGTTGGCAGTGAGGGCTTCGACCAGCCCGACGACGATGCCCGCGACGAGCGCGCCGAACACGCTGCCGAAGCCGCCGAGCGCGACAGTGATGTAGGCGATGGTCGCAAAGCCTGCGCCCACCTGGGGATGAATGGCGTACGAGGTCGCGAGCACAGCGCCTGCCACGCCGACCAGCGCCGCACCCAGGCCCCAGCCGAGCGCGAACACGCGGTTGCTGTCGATGCCGACCAGCGCGACCGCGCCCTTGTCCTCGCGCGTGGCCTCCAGCGCCCGGCCGAAGTCGGTGCGCGTCATCATCAGGTACAGGCCGCCGAAGGCGACCAGCGAGATGAGGCCACCGAAGATCTGCGACCAGGGCAGGAAGATGCCGCCGAGATCGAGCGTCTTCGCGCTGAGCCAGGTGTGGTCGACATTGCGGAAGTCCGGCGTGAAGAAGAACTGCGCACCGCCCTGGATCAGCGTCGCCAGGCCGAAGGTGGAGAAGATCTGGACCATGCCCGTGTTGACCTTGGAGCGCATCGCATGCCGCACCACGCCTGCATAGACGCTCGCGCCGACGATGAACATGACGGCCGCCACCAGCGGCAGCGAGAGCACCGGATCGAGGTGCGCGAACACCGCGAAGCCGAAGGTCGCGTACATGGCGAGCATGAGGAACTCGCCGTGGGCGAAGTTCACCACGTCCATCAGCCCGAAGATGAGCGAGAGCCCGGCGGCGATGAGGGCATAGATCAGCCCCATCAGCAAGCCGGTGGCCAGGATCTGCGGCAGGGTGGAGGCGGTCATGGGTTCATCGGCCAGACCGGCGTCGCGGTTGCGACTTCGAACGGAAACACCGTCGAGAACTTGCCTGCCTTGAACTGGATCAGCACGGGGCTGGCAAATGTGTTCTGGCCCGTGGCGTCGAACTTCACGCGCTTCCACGGCATGATGGTTTTCTCGCCGGGAATGTCGGTGGCAACCAACGCTTCGCGGATCTTCTTCGGCTCGACCGATCTGGCGCGGTCTATGGCCTCCGCCAGCACCATCATCGCGGTGAACACCCGCGAGGTCTGGTCGTTGAGGTCGCGTCCGGCGCGCGCCTTGAACATGTCGTTCACGGCCTTCGCCGACGGCCGCTTGTCGCCCATGTCGGCGGAGAAGCTGGCGCGCGAGATCATGCCCTGGAGCTTGTCGCCCACCGATTCGAGCGTGGGCTTCTCGATATAGCCGGCCGCTTGCGTCACGAGGTTCTTCGGCTTGTAGCCGATCGACGCCATCGCATTGGTCAGCAGGATCGCATCGCTGGTGTAGCTGGAGGGCAGCAGGACGTCAGGATTGGCCGTCTTGATCTGCTGTGCCTCGGCGCTCAGCGAGGGCGAGTTGGCGCGGTACTTGATGTCGCAGGCGATCTTGTAGCCCCGCTCGTTGGCCAGCTTGCGCTGCACGGCGGACGAGTCCGTGCCGAAGATGGTGTCTTCGTAGAAGATGCCGACGCTGCCGATCGGCTTGCCCTTGCTCTTCATCGCGTCCATGAAGTCGAACATGGCCTCGCTGAACATCTCGTCATGCGCCGAGGTGCGAAAGAAGTACTTCAGGCCGCGCCGGCTCAGGCTCGGGGAAGACGAGTCGGCGCAGAGATAGGGCACCTCGTAGCGCTCGCAAGTGGCGCTCACCGTGGCGGAGACGGCCGAGTGGAATGCACCCACGATGGTGCAGACGTTTTCCTGCGTGATCAGGCGTTCTGCCTCGGAGCGACCCTTTTGCGGGTCGCCCTGGTGGTCGGCGTAGACCACCCGCACCTTTGCGTTCCCCAGGCCTGCAAGGCCGGCATTCCGGGCACCCGGCAGGTCGAGCGTGCTGGCGGTGTTGATGATTTCAAGTGCGGTGTCGATCGCGTGCTTGCTGTCCACGCCGACCTGCGCGCTGGACCCCGTCAACGGGTAGATCACACCGATGACGACCTCGCCTTTCTGGGCCAGGGCCTGGGTGAAGGCGCCGTTCAATGCCACGGTGCCGGCAATGCCAATGAGGGCTTGTCTGCGTTTCATGAATGAATCTCCGGTACTGCAGGGGTGAATCGGGGAGGAAGCGTGAAGGCGATGAAAAGTCAGAACACCGCGAGGTGGCTGTTGCGGACGTCCGAGACCAGCATCTGCCCAGGCTTGTGGGTGATTGCAAGTTTCGGGCGCGCTGTGCGAATTGCGCGTTGCGGTGTCACGCCGCAAGCCCAGAACACCGGCACTTCGCCGGGCCGGATCTCGGAGCGCTCGCCGTAGTCGGGCTGCTCGATGTTCCGGATGCCGATGGCCGCCGGGTCGCCGAAATGCACCGGCGCGCCGTGCACGCCAGGAAAGCGCGATGTGATCTGGATCGCCCGGATGGCCTGCTGCGGCGTCATCGGCCGCATGCTCACGACCATCGTGCCGCCGAAGCGGCCGCTCGGGACGTTGGCGATGCTGGTGTCGTACATCGGCACCGTGGTGGCCTGCTCGATGTGGCGTATCGGCAGTCCGGCCTCCAGCAAGGCTTCTTCGAAGGACATCGAGCATCCGATGACGAAGCCGACCATGTCGTCGGTCCACAGTTCGCGCAGGTCGAGCACTTCGCCGGCCGGCTCGCCGTCGCGGAAGACGCAGTAGGCCGGTGCATCGGTGCGCAGGTCTACCTCGCCGAGTTCGGGCACGCGCCAGTCGCCGGGCTCGCTGACGCCGATCACCGGGCAGGCCTTCGGATTGAGGCGGCAAAAGCGCAGGAACTCTTCGGAGAATTCGCGCGGCAGGATCGCCAGGTTGCCCTGTGTATAGCCGGGGCTGTGGCCTGCGGTCGGGCCCCTGAAGCGGCCTTCCCGAATCTCGCGGCGCAGATCGTCAGGATTCATCCAGATCGTGGAGTTCATCGGGTTCTCGAGGGAAGTGAGCAAGGAATTTGCTTACTGTAGAAATCGCAGTGAACCGCGTCCATCGAGGAATTTGCGCGGGCACTGTTCAGAGAAATTGAACAGCGCACGCCCCACACCGGGGAATGAGGCTGCAACGTAGTGCGCTCGCGCACTGGATCAGGAGCAAGTGAACACCAAATTCATCGAGACCTTCGTGATGCTGGCCCGCATCTGCAGCGTGCGCCGCGTGGCGGAGCACCTCAATGCCACGCCCGGGACCATCTCGATGCGTGTGCGCAGTCTCGAGGAGGAACTGGGCGTCACGCTGTTCGACTACGACCACAAGACCATGCGCATCACGCCGGATGGCGCGCGCCTGCTGCGCCATGCCGAAGGTGTGCTGGAGGCAACGCGCGCCATCCAGGCTGCTGCGGCCAGCGGCAGCGCGATCGGCGGCCGCATCCGCGTCGGCGTGCTCGAGACGGCCGTGCATACCTGGTTGCCCGACTTCATGAAAGCGATGCGGACCCAACTGCCGCAGGTCGAAGTCGATCTCACGGTCGACCTCACCGTGGATCTGGCCGACCAGTTGATGCGGGGCACCCTGGACTTCATCCTGCGGGTGAGCAACGAGGTCGGCAGCAGTTATTCGGTCATGGAAGACCTGATGTCGTTGCCGATCCACTGGGTCGCCAGGCGCGGGCTCATCCCCAAGCGCGACGCACTGCGCAAGACACTCTCGCACCAGTTGCTGACGCAGGTGCGCGGTACGACACCGCACATCGCCGCGGTCAATCTCGCGCAGCAGCTCGCGGCGCGCCAGGGCATGGCGCAGGGCGATCTGCGCATCTCCGGTTCACCGTCGCTGGCGGCATTGGTGTCGCTGGTGCGGGAAGGCGTCGGTGTCGGCATCATCCCCGGCTTGCTGGTCAGGGAACACATCGAACGCGGCGAGCTCGTGGTGCTGCCGTTGCCCGCGCCACCCTCACTCGGCGTGGCGCTCTCGCACCAGTCCAATGCGACGCCCATCGTGCTGCGCACCGCCGACATCGCGCGACAGGCGTGCAAGGCGTATTGCAGGCGTTGCGGCTCCCAGTGGGTGCAGCACCTCGGCTGACTGGCATACCAAACCTGAAAATACCTTCAACCAACATGCAAGATGCGATGCCGACGATTCCTCCCGGTCGGGCCAGCGGCTCAGCGCACCGTCTCACGGGCTGGCAAATCGAACCGGTGGGCGATCGATGCCTCCTGGTGCGTCTGGGCGATCAGGTCGGTGCAGAGACCAGTCGCACCGTGCAGAACGTCGCTGCATACCTGTCATCGGCAAACCTGCCTGGCGTGTTCGATGTGGTGCCCGCATTCACGACCGTGGCCTTGCACTATCAGCCGCTCGCATTCGCGCGACGCCAGGGGGCGGCGTCCCTTCAGTTGGCACGGCGCATCGAGCGGCTGCTGGGCGGTGATATTCCCACGCTGCCAGTGAACGACCAGGTGATCGACATCCCCGCCTGCTATGGCGGCGAATACGGCCCCGACCTGGAGGATGTGGCCCGGCGCTGCGGCCTGACGGCCGACGAAGTCGTCAGTCTGCATTCCGCGACGCCGATGTCGCTCTACGTCTATTTCTTCTCTCCGGGCAACCCGTTCTTCGGTCCGGTCGATCCCCGGCTGAAGGTCCCGCGCCGCGCGACGCCGCGCCTGCTGGTGGAGGCAGGGTCGGTTGCCATCGCCAACGGCATCACGTCCATCTACCAGACGGCGCTGCCCGGCGGCTGGAACGTGATCGCCCGTACCCCGTGGAGCATGTTCGATGTGACGAAGACCCCGCCAACGCGGATGCAGCCCGGCGCCCGGGTGCGCTTCCATCCGATCTCGCCTTCGCAATTCGCGCAGATGCAGGAGCCCAGGTCATGACCAGGAGCTCGTTCGCGCACATGCAGGTTCTGCAGCCGGGCATGTTCTCGGTGGTGCAGGACCTGGGGCGCCTGGGCCATCAGCACCATGGCGTTCCGGTGACCGGTGCCATGGACGAGTGGTCGCACCGGGCTGCCAACATGCTGGTCGGCAATGCCGACGATGCGGCCGTGCTCGAATGCACGCTGACCGGCCCCGCCGTTCAATTCACCCGGGACACGCTGCTGGCCGTCTGCGGTGCGCAGGTCCGCATCACCGCTGGGGACCGGCCCGTTCCCATGGGTTGTGCCGTGCTGTTGCGCCGCGGCGTGACGCTGGCTTTCGGCGAGCGCAGCAGCGGCGCCCGGATGTACCTGGCGGTGCGCGGCGGCTTCGCGACGACGCCCGTGCTCGGCAGTCGCAGCACGTATCTGCCCGGAAACTTCGGCGGTCACGAGGGGCGGGCGCTACGCAAGAACGACCGGGTGCCGCTCGCTGCGTCGGACCCGGATGCGCCCACGCTGGCGCTCGAGCGCATCCTGGTGCAGAGCGGTCTGCCGTTCGTGGCGGCAGCGCGCGTCGGCACCGAACTGCCGGACGGATCGTCCGAAGGCGTTCGCTTCATACCGGGGCCGCAGTGGAACGCCTTCTCTGCCGAGGCGAGAGAGCGTTTTGTCAGCCAGCCCTTCGCGATCTCGTCGCGCTCCAACCGCATGGGCTACCGACTCGAAGGCCCCGGCCTTCAACTCACGCAGCCGCTGGAGATGATTTCGGAGGCCACGAGTTTCGGCACGGTGCAAGTGCCGCCCGACGGCCAGCCGATCGTGCTGATGGCCGACCGCCAAAGCGCGGGCGGCTATCCCAAGATCGCCTATGTCGCGAGCGCCGACCTCCCGCGCCTGGCCCAGGCGCTTCCGGGCGCGTCCATCCGCTTCACTCCGGTGGCCCAGCATGCGGCCGAGCAGGCATGGCTCGATCTCGAAGACCGGCTGGCGCTGGTGCGGGAAATGGCCGCGCACGCGCTCGCCTGAGCCCGCATCGAGCCGCACGCGCCCACTCACAAGGTACAAGGAAACACTGCCATGCCATCGATCGACATCAACTGCGACATGGGCGAGAGCTTCGGCCCCTGGGTCATGGGGCAGGACCTCGAGATCCTCCCGCACGTGACCTCCGCGAACATCGCCTGCGGCTTTCATGCGAGCGACCCCGACACCATGCTGAAGACCGTGCGTGCGGCCATTGCCAGCGGCGTGGCGCTGGGCGCCCATCCCGGTCTGCCGGACCGCCAGGGCTTCGGACGACGCGCGATGGACATGTCGCCGGCCGAGGTCTACGCGCTGGTGATCTACCAGGTCGGCGCGCTGCAGGGCTTTGCACGGTCCCAGGGCGCATCGCTGCACCACGTGAAGACCCACGGCGCTCTCTACAACATGACCGTGCGGCAGCCGGCGCTCGCCGAAGCGGTGGCGCAGGCGGTGTTCGATTTCGATCCGACGCTGCAGCTCTTCGTGGCGAACAGGAACATGGCCCAGGCCGCGCGCGACAAGGGCCTGGCGGTGTGCTCCGAGGTCTTCGCAGACCGTAGCTACCAGGACGACGGCACATTGACGCCGCGCTCGCAGCCGGGCGCCATGATCGAAGACGTCGAGCAGGCCATCGCACAGGTGCGGCGCATGGTGCTCGAGGGTGTCGTTCGCTCCGTGAACGGCGTGGACGTGCCGGTGACCGCCGACACCCTTTGCCTTCACGGCGACCAGCCCGGCGCCGTCGTGTTTGCCCTGCGAATCCGCGAGGCGTTGCTGGCCGACGGCATTGCCATCGCGCGGACCTGAGCGTTTTCCACTGCACGCCCTTGCTGTGGTCGGCGCGGCCTGCCTGGTCCCGCCTGGAGGTTCAGGCACCGGCTCGCGGACAGCAGGCGCAAACGCCACTCTGCCGGAGTCGCCGATAGCTCGAACCGTCGCTCTGCGCCGCAGCATGCCTCAACTTTTCGCCGCTTCGCTGCCCACCCAGTGAAGCGGGCACGCTCAGCACGCGGCCGGACTCCGACCCGCATGCAGGGCAGGGCGCTGGCCGATCGAACAGGGCCATCGGCCGCCGTTCGACGAATGGTCCGCAGCGCGGGCAGGCGTAGTCGTAGGTGGGCACGGAGCTACCAGCCGCCCGATTCACCACGCGCCACATAGCGGCCGCTGCCGGTCTTGCCGAGCCATCGGTCGCCGTCGACGATGAGTTCGCCGCGCAACAGCACCTTCTTCACCTGCCCCGTCACGCCCCGGCCTTCGAACAGCGTGAAATCGCAGTTGCCGTGCTGCGTCTTCGCCGAGATGACGTGCGGCGCATCGGGGTCGAAGATCACCAGGTCGGCATCGCTGCCGACGGCGATCGTGCCCTTTTGCGGAAACAGTCCGAACAGCTTCGAGGGCGCCGTGGACACCAGCTCGACGAAGCGGTTGAGCGAGATGCGGCCGGCGCGCACGCCGCCGTCGTAGAGCGTCGCCATGCGTGTTTCCACGCCGGGTACGCCGTTGGGGATCTTCGAGAAATCATTGCGGCCGTACGGCTTCTGGTTCACGCGCCCCAGGTGCCCTTCCTTCATGCAGAAGGGGCAATGGTCGGTCGAGACCAGCTGCAGGTCGTCGGTGCGCAGTGCGGTCCACAAGGCCTGCTGCGACTCCTTGGAGCGAAGCGGCGGACTCATCACGTAGCGCGCCAGGTCGAAGTCTTCGCTGTCGTAGGCGCTGTCGTCGAAGAACAGGTAGTGCGGACAGGTTTCGGCAAACACCGGCACCCCCATGTCCCGGGCCTCGACCACATGCTTGAGCGCTTCCCTGGCCGAGAGATGGACGAAGTACACGGGCGCGTCGGCGAGCTCGGCGAGCTTGATGCCGCGATGCGTGGCTTCGCCCTCCATGATCGCCGGCCGTGTGAGCGCGTGGTACTTGGGTGCGGTGTGCCCCTGCGCGAGCGCCTCCTTGATGAGGAGTTCGATGATGGTCCCGTTCTCGGCGTGCAGGGCGATCATGCCGCCGTGCTGCCCGACCATGCGCATGGCCTGGAAGATGGCCGCGTCGTCGACCATCACCGAACCCGGGTAGGCCATGAACATCTTGAAGCTCGAAACCCCCTCATGCCGGATCGCGTGCTGCATGTCGGCCAGCACCTGGTCGTCCACGCCGGTCACGATGACATGGAAGCCGTAGTCGATGCAGGCCCCGTCGGCGCCCTTCGCGCGGGCCCGCTCGATGGCCTCGAGCACGCTCACGCCCTTGCGCTGGAAGGCGAAGTCCACGATCGTCGTGGTGCCCCCGAAAGCGGCCGAACGCGTGCCCGACTCGAAGCTGTCGCAGGTGGTCGAGTCGCCGAAGGTGTTGTCCATGTGGGTGTGGCAATCCACCCCGCCGGGCAGCACCAGCATGCCGGCGGCGTCGATGACCTCGACGTCGGCTCCGACATCGAGTGCGCGGCCAATGGCGACGATGCAGCCATCGTCGATCAGCAGGTCGGCGGTGTAGTCGTCCACGGCCGTGACGATGCGGCCGTTGCGGATGATCTTGCGGGTCATGGGCGGGGCTCTCCTTGGTCGGCTCGGTTCAGGCGTGCACGCCGGCCTCGGCCAGCGCACGTTCCAGTGCCGCGACTTCATCGCGCGGCAGCGGTCCTATCGGGGGGCGCATGGCGTCGCTCGGAAAGCGGCCCAGCAGCTTGAGGCAGGTCTTCAGGCGCGCCGTGGCATATCCGCCGGGCGCGGTGCCGTAGATCGCCTTGGCGAGCGGGTAGATGCGGTCGTTGAAGTTGCGTGCCTGCGCGAGGTCGCCACGCTTGATCGCAAGGTCGAGGTCGATCACCAGTTCGGGAACGACCGCGGCCAGGCTCACCAGGCTGCCTTCGCTGCCGATCGCGAAGCAGGTCAGCAGATGCTCGTCGCCCGAGGCCATCATGGCGACGTGCGGCGCCACCCGCTTCACCAGGCGGCGGTTGGCCTCGTAGGCTGCCGCCTCCCAGCTTCCTTCTTTCACGCCGACCACATGCGGCATCTGGGCGAGCTCTGCCAGCACCTCGGGACGATAGGCGAGGGTGCCTGCATTGACGCCGGCCTGGTAGAGCATCAGGGGCATCTGCGCGTTGGCATTGGCAATCCGGTGGTGCGTTACCGCCATGCGCGAGTCCTGCGAGAGTGCCCACGAGAACGGCGGGAAGACCAGCGCGGCATCGGCCCGGGCCGCCTTGGCGTCGTCGACATGGCGCTGGGCCTCGAAGCTGTCTTCGGCATTGATGCCGCACACCAGCAGCGATCGTTCGCCGCAAACCTCGAATGCGATCTCGGTCACCCGGCGCTTCTCCTCGCGCGAGAGCGAGAAGTTCTCGCCGGCATGGCCGTTGATCAGCAGGCCCTTCATGCCCGGCACAAAGGCGTTGGCCTCGAGATGACGCGCCAGCGTCGCTTCGTCGATGCGGCCGTCGTCGAGCAGCGGGCACAGGGTGGCGGCATAGATGCCGTGGAAAGCGTCGGATTGTTGGGGAATCATGGGAACGGGTTATCAAGTGCTGGGCATCGGCATGCCCAACAGGCGGGCGGGATCGAAAAGAGGCAGTTCGGGCTGCTGCCCGAGGATGTGCTGGGCCATGATCCGGCCCATGAACGGACCGCTGGTGTAGCCCGAGTGGGCGCTGCCGACCACGTAGGCCCGCGGCACGCCGGGCACGTCGCCGATGATCGGCATGGCGTCGGCCGTCTCGGCCTCAAGGCCGAGCCAGATGCGCGCGATGCGGGCCTCGGCCAAAGCGGGGAGGGCATAGGCCGCCAGGCGCATGTTGCCCACGAGATTCTGCGGACGGGCCTCGACGCCACCGCGCTCGCGGTCGCCTTCGCCCTGCCAGCCACCGCCGATCAGCACGGTGCCGTTGGCGAACTGCTTGAGCGACAACAACCCGTTGGCGACGCTGAGCACGGTGCGCATCACCGGTCGCACGCGCTCGGTAATGATGAGCTGGTTGATCAGCACCTTGATCGGGATCTGCACGCCGAGCCAGGCGAGCATGTTCTCGATCCACACCCCGCCCGCGAGGACCACGCGCGTCGCCTGCAAGGGCAGCCGGCTCGCCGCGGCGCCAAAGCGGATTACGTGGCCCGCGTCCCCGGAGTCGATGCCTTCGACAGGCGTGTTCTCGATCACGTCGACGCCGGCGGCCGTGAGTGCATGGCGGAAGGCGCGGCCCGTGAGATAGGCGCTTGCGAAGCCATCGATGTCGCAATAGCCTGCCTTCAGCAGGCCGGGATGCACGCCGGGCTCGATCTCTCTCGCGCGCGCCGGCGAAATGACTTCGATCGGCGCACCGTATTCGCGGCGCGCCTTGGCGCGCAGCTCGACCAGTTCGCACTCGGCCTCGGTAAAGGCCAGCGTGAGGCCCGGCACATGGGTCGCGAGCACGCTCATGCCCAGCCATTTCTCGGCGTCCATCCACATTTGCCAGGCGCGCATTGCATAGGGCACCAGCGCGGCGCGTGTCATGTGCAGCGTCAGCGTGCCGGCGTTGACGCCGGATGCCTCGCGGCACAGGGGCCCGCGATCGACCAGTGCGACTCGCATGCCGCCTTGCGCGAGATGCAGCGCAGTCGAGCAGCCCATGACGCCGCCACCGATCACGACCGCGTCGTATGCGGCCGAGGAGCGCACGTTGCCGCTCACAGCGGCGCCGCCTTCGGGATCGGGATGTCGGCATAGGTGTAGTTGCCGGCCACCTCGGCGAGCGAGACCGGACGCAGCGGGGCCCGGCCCGTGAAGCAGCCCACGGCTTCGCGGCTGCCCGCGTGAGCAGCGAGCAGGGCGCCCGCGATGTCCCCGCAGGTACGGCCCTGGCAGGGGCCCATGCCGCAGCGTGTCCAGGCCTTGAGCTGGTTCATGTCGCGGGCGCCATCGCGCGCGGCGGCATCGATCTCGGCTCGGGTCACGTCTTCGCAGCGGCAGACCACCGTGTCGGGCGCAATGCTCGCGACGGCGCCTTCGCGCAGTGCCATCAGACCCGCCATCGCGCGCCCGAAGCGGGCGGGCTTGTGCCATTGCGCGAGCAGTCGATCGCGCTCGCGCGAGTGGGCCTCGGCCGTCAATCGGCCCAGATCGTGGGCGCAGGCCACGGCAGCAAGCTCGCCGTGGGCGCCGGCTGCGGCGGCACCGGCAATGCCAGCCCCGTCGCCCGCGACGTACAGACCGGAGACGGAGGTGCGGCCCTGCGCATCGGTCTCGGCAATCCAGCCGCCACGCGCCGCTTCGTAGCGGTGGCGCGCGCGCAGCAGCCGGGTGACGTCGGTGCCGGGCACAAGGCCGTGCCCCACCGCGACGGCGTCCGCCTCGAAAGCCACAGGCGCGGCATGCGCAACGGGCGCACCGGTCATGTCGACCTGCCGCGCGTGAACGCGGAATCCGTCGCCGAGCGCTTCGACTGACGCGATGCCGTGGCGATAGAGCAGCGGCACACGCGCCTTGCGCAGGAGCGCCTTCCATTGCACGCCTTGCCACAGCAGATCGGGCCGGCCTGCCAGCGAAGGCAAGGTCTGCAGCCAATCGGCCCGGCTGGCCTGGTCCAGCACGGCAGCGACCTCGCCGCCGGCCTTGAGGATGCCACTGGCCACAGCCAGCAGCAGGGGGCCGCTGCCTGCCACCACCGTGCGGCGCCCGGGCAGCATGTTCTGGGACTTGAGGAGGATCGTGGCGGCGGCCAGGCCGATGACGCCGGGCAGGGTCCAGCCGGCGAAGGGAACGACCCGCTCGGTCGTGCCCGTTGCCACGAGCAATGCACGCGGCTGCCAGCTCGTCACGCCCTGGGGGCCGATAAGGTCGGTGCGAAGGCTGCTGCCCACGTTCCACACCTTGTGGCCGAACAGGCATCGGATGCCGGATCGGCTCAGTTCGGCACGCAGGGCGTCGCCCTGTACGGCTTCGGCCGAGGGCCGAATGCCCGCCGCCCGCGTGAAGCCCGGGGGCAGGGGACGCCACACCTGTCCTCCCGCGTCGGAGTTCTCATCGACCAGCAGGACGTCGAGGCCGCAGGCCTGCGCGCGTAGCGCGGCGCGTGCGCCGGCCGGTCCGGCGCCGATCACCAGCAGATCGATGGGGGAAGGGGGCGCTTCAGCCAAGACGCTGCTCCCGGTAGTCGAGCGATTCGATCTCCAGGCCCGCCGCCGCCGGCACCTGGCAGGCCGGTAGCTTGCGCCCGCCCACCCATACGAGGCATTCCTGGCAGGAGCCCATGAGGCAGAACATTCCGCGCGGTGCGTTGTCGCGCGGACTGCGCCGGAGTTCGCGCTGTCCTGCGGCAAACAGCGCCGCCGCGACGCTCTCGCCCTCGAACGCGTCGACCGTACAGCCGTCGGCCATGAAACGCACCGCAGGTCCGCGCTGCACTGCCTGGTCGGCGCGCAGCGATGGCATCGCAGGAGTTGAGCTTTTCGTCATGAGAGGAAGTGACGGAATGAACGGGTAAACGCGAACTGGAAGCTTGGACTGGACCGCTCGAAGTTTATTGTATACATTCAATATATATATCTTATATTTTTTGAAGACAAAATGCGATCTGGCATTCGTCTTGCATCCGTTTTTCCCGACATCCGGGCCGCTTCGGCGACTGGTTCGACCTTCACCCTCTAGGAGTTTTTCTCGATGAAGCAGATAAGGAACACCATCCGCCGCACCCTCCTGGTTGCCGGATCACTCGCGCTGGGTTCGGCGCTGATGGGCCTGCCGGCCGTGAGCTCGGCCCGCACGCTCGATGAAATCGTGGCCAGCAAGAAGCTCGTGATCGGCGTCAATCCGACCTTGCCTCCGCTGGGCATCTTCAATGACAAGAATGAAATCGACGGCTTCGATGTGGACATCGCGCGCAAGCTCGGCGAACTGCTGGGCGTCAAGACCGAGATCGTGCAGGTCGGCTCGCCCGACCGCATTCCCTTCGTGAGCAGCGGCAAGATCGATGCGGTGCTCGGCGCCATGACGATCACGGCCGAGCGCCAGAAGGTGATCGACTTCACCGTGCCGCTGCACACCGAGGTGCTGGGCGTGCTGACCACCAAGGCCAAACCCTACAAGGACTGGATGGAGCTCAACGACCCGGCAGTGAGACTGGTCGAGGTGCGCGGCGCCACGCCCGTGAAGCTGGTACAGGAAAAGCTGCCCAAGGCGCAACTGCTGCTGCTCGACAACTACCCCGATGCGGTGCGCGCCATTGCCCAGGGCCGGGCCGATGCAATGATTGACGTGATGGACTTCATGACCGAGCACACGGCCAAGCACAAGGTCGACTGGCGCATCGTGGACGCACCGATCGAGGTCTACTTCTGCGGCATCGGCGTGCAGAAGGGCAATGACGCCTTGCGCGAGAAACTCAGCGCGGCCGTCAAGGAAATGCACAAGAGCGGCTACGTGGACGAACGCTGGAAGAAGTGGTTCGGCGGCCCGATGCTGCACGATCCGCGCACCGCACCGACCTATAAATAAGGCCGCGAGGGGAGGGCATGCAATTCGACTACACACCGGTGCTGGAGCGCCTGCCCTATCTGATCGGCGGCGCCTGGCTGAGCCTGCAGATCGCGTTCCTCGCGTTTGCCCTCGGAATGCTGCTCGGCCTTGGCGGTGCCTCGGTGCGCGCCTACGGCCCGCGCTGGGCGCGTCGCATCGTCGGCGCCTACGTGGTGTTCTTCACCAATACGCCGCAGCTGGTTCAGATCTTCTTCATCTTCTTCGCGCTGCCCGATGCCGGCATCCTGCTGTCGCCGTACCAGGCCGTGCTGATCGGCATGACGCTCAATGCCGGTGCCTACCTCACAGAGATCCAGCGCGCGGGCTTCGAATCGGTGCGCCTGCCTGAACTGGAGGCCGCCGAGACGCTGGGCTTCTCGCGCATCCAGACCATCCGCTACGTGATCCTGCCGCACATCGTGCGCGTGCTGTTTCCGCCGCTGTCCAACCAGTACATCCTGATGACCCTCGGCACGTCGATGGCGGCCGTATTCGGTGTCGAGGAACTCACCGGAAGGGCCTACAACATCAACTCCGAGACCTTCCGTTCGATCGAGGTGTTCTCGGTTGCCGCGGTGCTCTACATCGTGATCACGCTGATCGCCACGCTGTCGCTCGCTTTCGTCGGAAAGCGATTCTTCCGCGCCAAGATGAGGTGGTTCTGATGCTCGACCAGATCCTCCAGGAGCTGCCTCGTTTCTTCAGCTACTACAACCTGCTCTTCTTCGCGAAGGCGCTGGGCGTGACCTTTGCCTTGTCGGCCATCGGCTGCGTCGTCGGGTTCTCGCTGGGCTTTCTGCTCGCGGCCGTGAGGCTGGACACCCGGCCGGCAGGCCGGCCCCTGCGCGTTGCTTCGACGGTCTTCGTCGAGCTGTTCAGGCGCATCCCCTTCCTCGTTACCCTGATGCTGGTGTTCTTCATCTTCCAGGGGCTCAACGCCGACCTCGCCATGTTCACCGTGGCGTTGATCAGCGTCTGCTTGATCGCCACCGCATTCATCGCCGAGATCGTGCGAAGCGGGCTCGAATCGGTGCACCGCAACCAGTGGGACGCTGCGGCGGCGATGAACTTCAGCTACCTGCAGACGCTGCGCCTCGTGATCGTCCCGCAGGCCTGGAAGATCATTCTTCCGCCGGTCTTCGGCTTCTTCGTCCTGTTCATCAAGGACACCGCGCTGGCCTCGCAGATCGGTGTCGTCGAACTGGCCTTTGCCGGCAAGACGATGAACAACAAGGGCTTCTCGGCCACGCTTGTCTACGGCACCGTGCTGGCCCTTTATTTCATGCTGTCCTATCCGCTGGCCCGGTTCGGAAAACACCTGGAGAAAAAGCTTGCCCCAACTCGAAATCGTTGACCTGAAGGCCAACTACGGCTCACACACCGTACTCGAGCGCATCAACCTGTCGGTCGACAAGGGCGAGATCGTCAGCCTCATCGGCCCGTCGGGCTCGGGCAAGAGCACCTTGCTGCGCGTGCTGATGGGCCTGCTGCCGCCGATCGAGGGCCAGGTGCGCATCTACGGCCAGGCGCTCGACTACAACGACCGCGAACAGCTGCGCCGCCTGCGTTCGCAGATGGCCATCGTGTTCCAGCAGTACAACCTGTTCCAGAACATGACGGTGCTCGACAACGTGACCGTCGCACCGATCAAGGTCAAGGGACGCCCGCGCAAGCAGGTCGAGGACTATGCGATCCAGCTGCTCGAGAAGGTGGGCATGGGCGCCAAGCTGAAGGCGTACCCCGACCAGCTGTCGGGCGGCCAGCAGCAGCGCGTTGCAATCGCGCGGGCACTGGCGCTGCAGCCGGGCATCCTGCTGCTTGACGAAGTCACGGCCGCCCTCGACCCCGAACTCGTCAACGAAGTGCTGGACACGGTGCGGCTCCTGGCGGCCGAGGGCATGACGATGTTCATCGTCTCGCACGAGATGGGCTTCGTGCGCGAGGTATCGAGCAAGGTCGTTTTCATGGCCGACGGGCACGTGGTCGAGATCGGCGCGCCGCGGCAGATCTTCGACGAACCCCGCGAGGCACGCACCCGCGAGTTCGTCGGCAAGATACTGCGGCACTGATCGGCCCGTGCGCCGTTGCCAGCCCGGCCTACTGCGGGAGCTCGGTCACCAGCCCGTTGCTGAGCCTTGAGAGCGTATAGCGCGCAAGGTTGCGCAGGTGGGTGACGACCGCCTGTTCGGCTGCCTTCTCGTTGCCTGCGATGTAGGCGTCCAGAATCGCCAGGTGCTCGGCCCTGTCGTCCTCGATGCGATTGAAAGGGTCGACCACCTCGAAGAGGCGGCACAGCACGCGCAGATGAGCGATGGTCTCGGCCAGCATCGCGTTACCGGAGGCGCGCGCGAACATGCCGTGGATCTCGTCATCGGCGTGCCAGTGGCTGGAGCCCTGCTGGCTCGAATCCAGGGACAGGATGTCGTTGCGCAGGCGCTGCACCAGGTCTGCGGGCACATGCCCTATGGAGAGCGACACGGCCTGCGACTCGAGTCGTTCGCGCACCTGCAGGCACTGGAAGTAGTGCGACGCCGTGATGCGTCGCACCGCATAGGAGCGCGCGTTGGCCCGCACAAGCAAGCCTTCGCCCTCGAGTCGAAGCAAGGCTTCGCGCAGAGGCGTGCGCGACATCTGGAGCCGTTCGGCCAGGCGCCCCTCCACCAGCACCTCGCCGCCGGTCAGCTCGCGCTGCAGAATGAGCCGCCGCACGACCGCGTAGGCTCGGTCGGTCAGGTTCGTCGAGGCTTCGCCGGAGGCGTCCGGAGCGGTCTTCGCGCGCTTCACGGGCGCCTGCGCGGGCTTGCGAGCGCGCGAGACCTTGCCGGGCGAAGCCGTCTTTCCGGGCTTCGCATGCGGCGTTGGCTTGATCGCGGCTTTGGGTTTCATATGATTTGTCTACAAACTGTGTGCAATCGAAGAATGCCACAGCATACGATGTCCTATCGGCTGGTCCGGCAATGTCGCATGGTGATGACCAGATCGCGGCGGTCCTGAACATTGGGCAGGTGTTGGCGACGAACTACCTTGGTGAGTACTGGTGGAGACGGGGGCGGCGCAGTTGTCGCAGCCAGCGCGTTGCGGTTCGATTTCTGAACGGGGGAGGGGCTCGCCGAAGTCGAGCATCCAAAGGTTCAGGCGAGCACGTAGTCGGGGTACTGCCGGCAGATCTCGTTCACCGCACTGAGCGTGCCTGACAGATGCTTGCGAAGCGCGGCCTGGGCGGCGGCCGGGTCCTGTGCCTCGATGGCGCGCACGATGGCGCGGTGGTCGCGCAGGATCGCCTCGGTCTTGCCGGCGGTAGGCAGGTGCAGGCGACGCAGCCGGTCGACGTGCCCGGATACGCGGCCCACAAGATCCCACAGGCCAAGGACGTTGCCGGCTTCGTACATCAGGCGATGGAACGCGCGATCGGCGTCGACGAAGTCTCCGTAGCGCTGCCCCGCCGACAGCGCTGCCTGCTGGGCGATGATGGCTTTCAGCTGCGCGACCAGCCCGGCTGACTCCTGCTGTGCCAGCTGGTGCACCAGTTCCAGCTCGATGGAGCGGCGCAGGAAATGTGCTTCGCGCGCCGCCGCGATGTCGATGCGGCTGACCAGCGTCGCATGCTGCGGAAACACGTCCACCAGTGCTTCTTCGCTCAGGCGCAGCAGCGCTTCGCGCACCGGCGTCTGGCTCACGCCAAAACGGTCGGCCAGTTCCTGCCGCACCAGCACGGTACCGGGCGTCAGTTCCAGCGAGAGGATGGCCTCGCGCAGTTTTTCCAGCACCTGGGGCGCGGCCAGGCGGGTACGGTCAAGTCGGATCTTGGGAGGGGCGCTCATCGCTGTCGATTGTGTCATTGACCCAGCTGATATATTAGTGTTTTAATTTCCGGATTGCGATAGGCGAGGCGGCACCCATGGTGCAGCGCGCCCTGGAGACAACCCTGATGAAACGCCCCTACGAATCCCTTCGCAGCGCCCGCTGGTTCGCGCCCGACGACTTCCGCTCCTTCGGCCATCGCTCGCGCGTGCTGCAGATGGGCTACAGCTATGCGGACTGGATGGGCAAGCCGGTCATCGCCATCGTCAACACCTGGAGCGACGCCAACCAGTGCCACGCGCACTTCAAGCAACGCGTGGAAGACGTCAAGCGCGGCGTGCTGCAGGCGGGTGGATTCCCGCTCGAGCTTCCGGCCATTTCGCTTTCGGAAAGCATGGTCAAGCCCACCACCATGCTCTACCGCAACTTCCTCGCGATGGAAACGGAAGAGCTGCTGCGCAGCCACCCGATAGACGGGGCGGTGCTGATGGGAGGCTGCGACAAGACCACGCCCGGCCTCGTGATGGGCGCGCTGAGCATGGACATTCCCTTCATCTACCTGCCGGCCGGCCCCATGCTGCGCGGCAACTGGAAGGGCAAGGTGCTGGGTTCGGGCTCCGATGCCTTCAAGTACTGGGACGAGCGCCGCGCCGGCCGGCTGGGCGAGCAGGCCTGGGCCGAGATGGAGGCCGGCATCGCCCGCAGCCACGGCACCTGCATGACCATGGGCACGGCCGCCACCATGATGGGCATTGCCGAAGCGGTGGGCCTGAGCTTGCCGGGTGCCTCCAGCATTCCCGCGGCGGACGCCAACCACATCCGCATGAGCGCCGACTGCGGCCGCCGCATCGTCGAGATGGTGTGGGAAGACCTCACGCCCGCGAAGATGCTCACGCGCGCCAACTTCGAGAACGGCATCGCCTGCGCGATGGCCATGGGCTGCAGCACCAATGCCGTCGTGCACCTGATCGCGATGTCACGCCGCGCCGGCCATGCAGTGAGCCTGGACGACTTCGATGCCTTCAGCCGCCGCGTGCCCGTCATCGCCAACATCCGGCCCAGCGGCGACACCTACCTGATGGAAGACTTCTTCTATGCCGGCGGCCTGCCGGCGATGCTGGAGCGCATCCGCGGCCACCTGCGGACCGACGCGCGCACCGTCAATGGCCGCACGCTCGGCGAGAACATCGAAGGCGCCGAGGTCTACGACGACGACGTCATCCGGCCGCTCGCCAACCCCATCTATGCCGAAGGCGCGCTGGCCGTCTTGCGCGGCAACCTGGCCCCCGACGGCGTGGTGATCAAGCCCAGCGCCTGCGCGCCGCACCTGCTGCAGCACAGCGGCCGTGCGCTGGTGTTCGACGACTACCCCGCGCTCAAGAAGGCGGTGGAAGACCCCGAGCTGGACGTGACTGGCGACGACATCCTCGTGCTGCGCAACGCCGGCCCGCGCGGTGCCGGCATGCCGGAGTGGGGCATGTTGCCGATTCCGACCAAGCTCCTGAAGCAGGGCGTGAAAGACATGCTGCGCCTGTCCGACGCGCGCATGAGCGGCACCAGCTACGGCGGCTGCCTGCTGCACTGTTCGCCCGAGGCGGCCATCGGCGGGCCGCTCGCATTGGTGCAGACCGGTGACCGCATCACCGTCGACGTGCCCGCACGGCGCATCCACCTCGACATCAGTGACGAGGAACTCGCCCTGCGCAAGGCCCGGTGGACACCGCCGCCGCCGCGCTACGAGCGCGGCTACGGATGGATGTTCGGCCGCCACATCAAGCAGGCCAACGAAGGCTGCGACTTCGACTTCCTGGAGACCAGCTTCGGTAAGCCAGTGCCGGAGCCCGACATCTTCTGATTCGCCTTTCAACCCCAATTCATTCCCATTTCATTTCAGGAACGGAGACGACACGTGAATCCAGCCACCCGCGAGCTGCTCATGAAGGTGAGCACCGCCACCCTGTGCACGGCCCTGTTCAAGCGTGGCCTGCGCAGCCAGTTCATCCAGGACGTGCGGCCGCTCAACGCGGGCCTGCCCAACATGGTGGGCGAGGCCTTCACGCTGCGCTACATGCCGGCGCGCGAAGACCTGAACCCGATCAGCGTCTTCCTCGACCGTGACCATCCGCAGCGCAAGGCTGTGGAGCAGTGCCCCGAAGGCGCCGTGCTGGTCATCGACAGCCGCAAGGATGCGCGCGCCGCCTCGGCTGGCGGCATCCTGGTCACGCGGCTGATGAAACGCGGCGTGGCCGGCGTGGTGACCGACGGCGGCTTTCGCGACAGTCCCGACATCGCGAAGCTCGGCTTTGCGGCCTACCACCATCGCCCCAGCGCGCCGACCAACCTCACGCTGCACCAGGCCATCGACATCAACGTGCCCATCGGCTGCGGCGATGCGCCGGTGTTTCCGGGCGACGTGATCGTGGGCGATGCCGAAGGCGTGATCGTCATACCGGCCCACATGGCCGACGAGGTCGCGGCCGAAGCAACCGAGATGACCGTCTTCGAAGACTTCGTGCAGGAAAAGGTGCTCGAAGGTCGTTCCATCCTCGGCCTCTATCCGCCCACTGACGAGCAAAGCCGCACTGACTTCGCAACCTGGCGCCAGGCCAAGGGCCGCTGAGCCCATCGACAAGAAAACAAAGGAGACAAGACATGCGTTTCATCCGCCTCGCTGCGGCGCTGCTTTCGGCTGCGCTCGCCCCTGTGGCCGCACTGGCCCAGACCCCCGAATGGCCGGCTGCCAAGCCCATCGTCTACGTTGTGCCGTTCACCCCCGGTGGCTCCACCGACATCGTAGGCCGCACGCTGGCCCAGAAGCTGGGCGAGAGCCTCAAGCAATCTGTGGTGGTCGACAACAAGCCCGGCCAGGCTGGCGGCATCGGTGCCGCCTACGTGGCCAGGGCTGCACCCGACGGCTACACGCTCTTCGGCGGGACCATCAGCACGCACGCAATCAACGCCAGCCTGTACAAGAAGCTGACCTACGACCCGATGAAGGACTTCGAGCCTGTCTCGCTGGTCGCGCGCCTGCCCAACGTGCTGATCGTCAACAGCCAACTCGGCGTGAACTCGGTGGCCGAACTGGTGGCCCTGCTGAAGAAGGACGAGAGCAAGCGCACCTTTGCCTCTTCCGGTGCCGGCACCTCCACCCACCTGGCCGGCGAGATGTTCGCCGACCTCATCGGCGTGAAGCTCACCCACGTGCCGTACAAGGGCACGCCGCCGGCCCTGACCGACGTGGCCGCAGGGCAGGTGCCCTTCATGTTCGACCAGGTGACGGCCGCGCTGCCACTGGTCAAGAGCGGCAAGCTCAAGCTGCTGGCCGTGACCACCGGCAAGCGCATCGCGCTGGTGCCCGAGCTGCCGACCATGATCGAGTCGGGCATTCCCGGCTTCGAGATGTCGTCGTGGCAGGCGGTGTACGCGCCCAAGGGCACGCCCAGGCCGATCGTGCAGCGCCTCAATGCAGAGATCGTGAAGGCGCTCAGGCAGCCCGACGTGCAGGCCAAGCTCTCGGACCAGCTGGCGATGGAGATCGTGGGCAGTACGCCGGAAGAACTGCGTGACTTCATGGCCAAGGAAATTCCGCGCTGGGCCGAGCTGGTGAAGAAGTCGGGCGCGGTGGCCGATTGAGTTTTCGCAACCACATGAGGAGACCTCCGATGCAGAGCGATATCAACCATCGACGACGCCAGTTGCTCAGGACGGCTGCGGGCGCAGGGGCCGCGGCGCTCAGCGGCCTGGCCGGCGCGCAAGCTTTCGATTTCAAACCCAACCAGCGCTACCCCGATCCGTCCGTGATGATCCTCGACCCGAGCTTCGCCAAGTACCGGATCTACAGCAGCACGGTGGAGCAGCTCGGCACGGGCATGCGTTGGGCCGAGGGCCCGGTCTACTTTCCCGAGCATGGCTACCTGCTCCTGAGCGACATTCCGAACAACCGGCTGATGAAGTACGACGAGAAGACCGGCAAGTTCTCCGTGCACAAGACCAACGTGAACTATGCCAATGGCAACACCCGTGATCGGCAGGGGCGGTTGATCACCTGCGAGCACTCGGTGACGCGGCGCGTGGTCCGCACCGAGAAGGACGGGCGCATGACAGTGCTGGCCGACAACTACGAAGGCAGACGCCTCAACGCGCCGAATGACGTCGTCGTCAAGTCGGACGACACCGTCTGGTTCACCGATCCCACCTTCGGCATCAACGGCGAGTGGGAAGGTTTCAAGGCGGTGCCGGAGCAGGCGACGACCAACGTGTACCGCATCGCGAAGGATGGCAAGCTCACCGCGGTGATCACCGATCTCGTCAATCCGAACGGCCTGGCGTTCTCGCCCGACGAGAAGAAGCTCTACGTCGTCGAATGGAAGGGAACGCCAAACCGCAGCATCTGGAGCTACGACGTGTCACCGGACGGCACAGGCGTTTCGAACAAGACCAAGCTTATCGACGCCGACGGGCCGGGTGCTTTTGACGGCTTTCGCGTCGACCGCGACGGCAATCTCTGGTGCGGGTGGGGCTACACGGGCGCGGTTGCGGCCGAACCTACGGACATCGGTGGTGGGATGAAGGCCTACCTGCCGACAGGCAAGTCGGAAGAGATGGACGGCGTGAAGATCTTCAATTCGCAGGGCAAGCCCATCGGCTTCATCCGCCTGCCCGAGCGCTGCCCGAATCTCGAATTCGGAGGCCCGAAGCGCAATCGCCTCTACATGGCGAGCAGCCATTCCCTCTATGCGCTCTACGTCGAAGCCCACGGCGCCGTTTGAGGCGCTCCCGCGGCAATCGGCGGGTGGGCGTCTAGCGATGATTGGGCATGCAGCTTGAGAATGCCGCTCTGCGCCGCCGGGGACCCGGCTTGATGCCGCTGTTGCGAGGGTCTTGTCCGATGTCACCGGCGAACCATCGGAAGATGTTGGCGTGGTTTCTCCATCCGTCGCTGAAGCGCACGAAAAGAAAGCCCCGCTCCGCGTTGCCGAGCGCGTCGACCGGTATGCCTGCGGCGCGCAAGGCCCTGATCTCGGCGTTGGTCTCCATGTCGGATGGCAGCTTCAAGGTGATCGTTGCGTTGTGAATGGGGGGTCTAGGCATTGCTTCGCTTCCGTCAAACTTCCCGAAGGCGCAGTTGACCTGAAGAGAGCTTCTTCGGGATCCCGCATTTATAGGATGCGCAAAGCGACAGCCCATTGGACGCCGGGAGCCAGGTCTAGGCTGAGCCGCGCACCAGACGCTCGAACACGTCGTCCGAGCCCATCTGGCCACCCTTGAGCATGATTTCCAACCCGTCGAGCGCGGCGTCGTCGCTGTGCAGGCGACACAACGAGGTGCCGGCGCCCATGTCTGCCACGTAGGAAAGCCCCCAGGCATTGAGCGCCTGCACTGCATGACTCGAGGTGTCGCCTCCGGCAATGCCCACGCGTTGCAATGGCACCATTGCCAGCACTCTGGCGAGCAGATCGCCGCCAGCGCGCGCCAAGGCTTGGGGATCGATGCCTCTTTCGAGCGGCAGCGGCTTGGGGGGACGGGTGCAGGCCAGCACGTTGCGGCCGCTGACGAGCCCGTTCGCGATGTCTCGAGCATGACGTTCCAGCGTGGCTGCGTCCCGCTGCGCGATTCCTGGCGCATCGAGCCACACGGTATCGAACGATTTCGCCGCCGCTACCTGCCGCGCCGTGACAGGCGACAGGCTTCCCGCAAGTACCAGCACCGGCCCCTTCGCCGGAGGCACGGCGGTCCGCGCCGTCGGGGCACTGCCGCCTTCCTTGTGCGACGAGGGCATCGCCATTGCCAGCGCATCCACCACGCTGCTCGGCCCCGCAGCCAGCAGCGTGGCGCTTTGCGCCCTGGCCCACAGCACTTCGCCGATGGCCCGCAGCTGCGTCGCATCGGCCACGTCGAACAGCACTGCATCTGCTGGCGGCGAGTGCAGTGCCTGCCGCAGCGCGGTGTCGAGCGAATCGCTGCCGCGCGATGCGGCGGTGAACGGCATGGAGCGCACATCTGCCAGCCCCTGCTTCGCCAGGTGCAGCCGCAGATCCGCCTCGTCCATCGGTGTGACGGGATGCCGGCTCATCGTTGGATGCCGGTCGATGCGAAAGACCTCGCCGCCGCTCCCCGCCGCAGCGAAGAGGTTGCCGAAGAGGCAGTAGCGGCCCAGGTTGGGCTGCCCGCCGACGATGGCGGTCCATGGCTGTTGCACCGCTGCGCGCAGTACGCGCACTGCCGAGCCGATCGAACCGATGTGCGGGGCGCTGTCGAAGGTCGAACAGGTCTTGTAGTGCAGCACGCGCGCGCCGAGCGAGCGGAACAGCGTGGCCACGGGGCGGAGTTCGGCCTGCATTTCCTCGGGATTCATGGCGCGCGCCGCGCCCGCGATGCCCAGCACGTCGAGCGGCCCCGTGCGCTCCAGCCGCGCGGCATCGGGCGTCTTCAGGAACAGCAGTGCACGCAGTCCCGCGCGCGCCGCGGTACCGAGAGTGTCGGTCGCGCCGGTGAAATCGTCGCCGTAGTAGACGATCGGCGGGCAGGGCCTCATGGCTTGCCGAAGAAGGCGAGGGCGTGGGCCAGCTCGGGCTGGTCCTTGGCGGCATCCGCCAGCGACACGCCCGCCCGAGCGGCCGACCATGCTTGCCGGATGCTCGTCACACCCGCCGCCGCGCCGCCGGGGTGCGCGAGGATGCCGCCGCCGGCCATGAAGAGCAGGTCGTCGCTGCCGATGGCCTTCCACGTCGCAGGCACGGTGCCGGCCCATTGGCCCGAAGAAAACGCCGGCATCACGCGATCGTCCGCCGTATCGGTCAGCGGTGTGAAGCAGTCCTGCGCCGACTCGATGACTTCGCTGTCGGGCTGCGAGAACTTGCCCTGCAGCCCGTGGACATGCATGTGGTCCACGCCTGCCAGGCGCCACAGCGTCTGGTACGCCTGGAACGAAATGCCCAGCAGCGGATGCCGCGACAGCGCACCGTAGCCGTTGCGGTGGCCGTGCAGCGCAAGGCCGGTGTGCCGACGCAGCGTCTGGATACCCGAGTGCCCGCACCAGTTGAGACTGGCCATGACGCAGGAGCCGCCTTCGCGTTCGACGAGATCGGCATGCCGCTTCATTGCGTCGGTCTCGTCGGTGATGTTGAAGGCCACCATCACGTGCTTGCCGGTGCGCTGCTGGTGCGCGCGCACGACAGCCATCACGGCGGGCACGCGCTCGGCCAGCGGGGCGTGTGCGGGGTCGGCGCACACCTCGTCGTCCTTGATGAAGTCGACGCCTGCCGCACAGAGCCGGCCGACGAGGTCGGCGGTCTGCGCGGCGGAAAAGCCGACGTTCGGCTTGATGATGGTGCCGACCAGCGCGCCGCTCGCCACGCCGGTCGCGCGCCGTGTGCCGGCGATGCCGGCGCGCGGCATCTCGAACTGAGCGCGATAGCTCGCGGGCACCTGCAGCGATTCCAGCCGCAGCCCCGTCACTTCGCCCAGGTCATACAGGTTGCCCGACACCGTTGCGGCCAGGGTCGGCAGGTTGGCGCCGATGTTCGCTACCGGAAACGCGATGTCGACATGCGCACGCCGCCACGGGCCGCGCGTGCCTTTGCGTTCGAGCAGGGCATTGGGCAGCGATGGCGTCGCAGCTGGTGCCAGTTCGGTGATCGCCTCGACCGTGGCGCGTGCGCGTTCGCGCAGCGCATCGGTCTCGCCTTCGACACGCGTGAAGGTGCCGCACGATTGCTCGCCGGCCATCACCTCGGCCACGGCGGCCGGGTCCAGCGGCGTCTCGATGAGATAGCGAGCGCGGATGCGTTCAGGCGCCATCACGCTCACAGCTTGCTCAGGTCGGGAAAGGGCCGCACCGGCTCGCTGCCGTCCCAGCCTTCCGACGCGCTGCGGATCAGGTCGAACATCCTGCCCTTCGGGCCCGCGACTTCCGACAGCTCGATGACGGTGCCCGGGTGGTACTCGGTGTCGAAGTAGATGAAGCGCCCGCGCTCGCCCACTTCGCCACTCATCACCGGCTTGAAGCCCTGCTTGGTGAGGCGCGCGAGGTCGGCGTCGTAGTCGGCCGTCCAGTAGGCGACGTGTTGCAGCCCGGTGCGGCCGGCCTGAAGAAAGTCGCGGTACATCGAAGGCACGTCGTTGCGCGTCTGGATGAGTTCGACCTGCACATAGCCCGAGTTGGCGAGTGCTACCGAGTTGTGCGGCTCGTGCGCTTCGCCGTTGTAGCGGTAGTTCTTGATGGGCACGCGCGGGTTGTAGAACCAGGGGCCCACGCCCAGCCTGGTGCTCCAGTAGTCCATGGCGGCTTCGATGTCGTGCACGACATAGCCCAGCTGGCGGATCTCGCCGAGGAATCGACTCATTGCGGTTGGCTCCGGTGATGTGAGTGTGTTGTTGTGATCAGAATTTGAGG
This sequence comes from Variovorax sp. OV084, assembly GCF_900111625.1. Lineage (NCBI taxonomy): Bacteria > Pseudomonadati > Pseudomonadota > Betaproteobacteria > Burkholderiales > Comamonadaceae > Variovorax > Variovorax sp. OV084. The sequence continues at coordinate 247,562 of NZ_FOII01000007.1, forward strand.
AAGCCGGTCGAGAACCACGGAAACGCGGCCACGATCACCAGGCCGACCAGCATCGCGCCGATGTAGCCCCAGATGTGCCTGATGCCTTCGTCGGGATTGACCTTGCTCACGGCGCAGGCGCCGTAGTAGCCGACGCCGAAGGGCGGCGCGAACAGGCCGATGCCCATGGAGAAGATCACGACCATCGCGTAGTGCACCTCGTGCACCCCAGCGGCCTTGGCGATGGGGAACAGCAGTGGCCCGAACAGCACGATGGCCGGAATACCCTCGAGCACGCTGCCCAGCACGATGAAGGCGACGATCGACACGGCCAGGAAACCGTAGGCCCCGCCGGGCAGCGTGCCCATGAGCCGCGCCAGGTCCTGCGAGAAGCCCGACTGCGTGAGGCCCCAGGCCATGGCCGTGGCGCAGCCGACGATGAAGATGATGGCGCCCGACAGCGAGGCGGTGTCGATCAGCATCGGCTTGAGCCGCTTCCAGTCGAACTGGCGGTACACAACCAGGCCGACGATGGCCGAGTAGACGATGCCGATGGTCGACACTTCGGTGGCCGTGGCCACACCCTCGACCACGGCGGCGCGGATCACGAAGGGCAACAGCACGGCGGGCAGCGCGACCAGCAGCAGCTTGCCGATTTCTCGTTTGCTGTAGCGCTGCACGGCGCTCAGGTCTTCGCGGCGATAACGCCACCAGACCACCACGCACAGCGCGGCGCCCAGCACCACGGCCGGCAGCAGGCCGCCCGTGAACAGCGCCGCAATCGAGATGCCGGTGACCGAGCCGATGGTGATCAGCACGATCGACGGCGGAATGGTCTCGGTCTGCGCGCCGGTGGCCGCCAGCAGCGCCACCAGGTCGCCGGGCTTGGCGCCACGCTTGGTCATCTCGGGGAAGAGCACAGGCGCGATGGCCGCCATGTCGGCAATCTTCGAACCCGAAATGCCCGACACCAGGTACATGGCGCCGATCAGTACGTAGGAGAGGCCGCCACGCACGTGGCCCAGCAGGCTGGCCAGGAACTGGATCATGGCGCGCGCCATGCCGGTCATCTCGATGAGCGCACCCAGGAAGATGAACAGCGGCACCGCCAGCAGGATGAGGTGCGACATGCCTTCGTCGAGCCGCCCGACCATCACCAGCAGCGGCGTGCGCGTGGTGAGCGCCAGGTAGCCGAAGGTGGCCAGCGCGAACGAGAAGGCAATGGGCACGCCCGAGAGCACCGTGGCCGCCACGATGATCACGAAGAAGATCACCAGGTTGAATTTGCCGAGCGTCGCGAACACCGGTGCGGCAAGCCAGAAGGCGCCCACCAGCGCGGCCATGCCGACGAGGGCGACCGCAATCTGCCGGCCGGTGCACACGCGCAACAGGCGCAGCAGCGCCATCACCAGCATGATGCCGATGCCCGCCGGAATGGCCGCAGCGCGCCATGCGTTGCTGATCTCGAGTGCGGGCGTGACGATGAATGACTCTTCGTGCGCGTAGTCGATCGAGGGCCAGATGATCAGCACCAGGAACGTGACCGACGCGGCGATGGCGAAGGCATCGAGCATGGCGCGCGTCTGCGGCTGCACTTTCTGCACCAGCGCAGTCATGCGCATGTGCTCGCCGCGCCGCAGCGCCACCACGGCGCCGAGCATCGACAGCCACAGGAAGAGGATGGATGCGAGCTCGTCCGACCACACCAGTGGCGCATGGAACACGTAGCGCGACACCACGCCAGCGAACAGCACGCAGATCTCGGCCAGCACCAGCAGCGCGGCCACGGCCTCGACCGCTGCGCCGAGCACGCGGTCGCAGCGCGACGCCATGCCGCTCAGCGGGTTGGCCGAAGCGCCGGCGCCAGCAAAGGCGGCCGCCTCGAAAGTCGATTCATGCACCATGGAGCGTCAGGCCAGCTTGCCGACCGCGCCTTCGAGCAGCGCCCAGGCCTCCGGGCCGAAGCGGCCCTTCCATTCGCCGTAGAAACCCGACTCGCGCAGCTTCGCGCGGAAGCTGTCGGCAGCCGGCCGGTTGATGGTGAGGCCCTTGGCCTGCAGGTCGCCGACCACCGACTCGTTGAGCTTCCTGATGTCGTCGCGCTGCTGCATGCCGGCGTCGTTGATGGCGCGCGCCACGATGGTCTTCAGGTCGTCGGGCAGGGCGTCCCAGGCGCGACCGTTGGCAATGAACCAGTAGCCGTCCCAGATGTGGTTGGTGAGCGAGCAGAACTTCTGTACCTCGAACAGCTTGGCCACCTGGATGATGGGCAACGGGTTTTCCTGCGCGTCGACGATCTTCGTCTGCAGCGCCGAATACACCTCGCTGAACTGCAGGCTTGCGGGTGCGGCGCCCAGGCCCTTGAACATCGAGATCGACAGCGGGCTCACGGGCACGCGGATCTTCAGGCCGTCCATGTCCTTGGCGTTCGCCACCGCGGCCTTGCTGCTGGTGGTCTGGCGAAAGCCGTTGTCCCACATCTTCTCGAAGGCATAGAGGCGTGACTTGGCAATGGCGCCGCGCACGTGCGCGCCGAGCTTGCCGTCCATGGCGGCCCACACCTGGCTGTAGTCGCTGAACGCGAAGCCCACTGCATTGATGGCAGCCACCGGCACCAGCGTGGCGATGACGAGCGCCGAGGGCGTGAAGAACTCGATGCCGCCCGAGCGCACCTGCGCAAGCATGTCGGTGTCGCCGCCGAGCTGGTTGTTGGGGAAGATCTTGATCTCGACGCGGCCCTTGGTTTCTTTCGCGATGCGGTCGGCCGCCTCCTGTGCGCGGATGTTCAGCGGGTGCGTCAGCGGCAGGTTGTTGCCGTACTTGTACGAGAACTCGGCGGCGCGTGCGATGCGCGGCAGGGCCGCGACGATGCCGGCGGCGGGGAGGGCGGAAAGGGTGTGCAGGGCACTCCTGCGGGTCAGCGAGGTCATGTCTGTCTCCGTTATGCGATTGATGCAATCTGATGCACCATGGGCTTCAAGGCCCAGTGAAGATAGAAGGATGCATGATTCGGGTCAAACTTCTGTCTGATGGTTTTTGATGTATGCGGGAAAACCCTTCACTCATTTCCGAGTCCACGGATTCGCCACGCGACGTGCGGCGTGCCCGCGTGGTCGACATCGCCCGCGCGGCGCAGGTCTCGACCGCCACGGTCGACCGCGTGCTCAACCGCCGCCCCGGCGTGCGCGACGCCACGGTGCAGCGCGTGCTCAAGGCCGCGGGCGAGCTCGACTACCTGCCCGGCCCCGAGCTGTATGCGGCGCTCACGCCGCCGCCGCTGCGGCTGGTGTTCCTGCTGCCGGCCGGCACCAACCGCTTCATTCGCATGCTGGGCGATATGGTGGGCTACTCGCAGGAGCACTGGGCGCCGTTCAACGTGCAGTGCCGTACGGTGTTCATCGAGAGCTTCAATCCGCACGAGCTGGCCGACGCGTTGCGCCGGCACGGCCAGCGCTGCGACGGCATTGCGATGATGGCGCTGGAGCATCCGGCGGTGCGCGAGGCCGTGGCCGCGCTCGCTGCACGCGGGCTGCCGGTGGTGACGCTGATCTCGGACCTGTCGAACTCCGAGCGCGCCGCGTTCGTGGGGCTCGACAACCGGGCCGCGGGCCGCACGGCGGGCTACCTCATCGGCCGATTCATCGGCGCACGCGCCGCCAAGGTCGCGCTCATTGCGGGCAGCCTGAGCTACAAGGCGCACGAAGAGCGCGAGGCCGGCTTCCTGCACGTCATCGACGAGATGTTCCCGCGGCTCGAAGTGGTGGGGCTGCGCGAAGGGCAGGACGACGCGGGCAAGAACTACCGGCAGACGCGTGCGCTGCTGGAGCAGTACCCGGACATGGGCGGCATCTACAACATCGGTGGCGCATCGGACGGCGTGGCGCGCGCGCTGAAGGAGGCAGGGCGCGAGCAGAAGGTGGTCTTCATCGGCCATGGGCTCACGCCCGATACGCGCTCACTGCTGATCGACGGCAGCATGGACGCGGTGATCACGCAAAGTCCGCACACCACGCTGATGAGCTGCGTGCGCATCTTCACCAACCTGCGCGACAAGCGCGAGGCGCTGAGCGGCGTGGAAACGACGCGCAGCCAGGTGATCTTTCGGGAGAATCTTCCGTAGATGCCGCGCATGGAAAGAGGGATGACGAGGCTGCGAAAAGCAATCCGCCTTCTCGCGACGCGTCGCTCAGGAATCCTCTTCATCCCCACCCAGATCAGCCCGCGGTGCTCGGCACCGGCGTGTTGAGCAGCTGCTGCTCCCACAGATAGGCTATGCCGCTGCCGCCGGCGTGCTGCTTGAGAACTTCCGTCAGCTCTGCGGCGTGCTCGGTGCGCGCCCAGTCGCGTTGCCACTCCGAGGCCACTGCCAACCAGGTCATCATGTTCGCGCCCGCGCGGATCATGCGCTGGATCGCGACCTCATGGGCCTCGACCGAAGTGCCGCCCGACGCATCCGTGACCACCGTCACATCCCAGCCCTCGCCCAGCGCCTGGATCGCCGGCATGGCGACGCAGATCTCCGTCCACAGGCCGGCGATGATCAGTTGCTTGCGGCCCGTCGCCTTGACCGCATCGACGACCTTCCGATCCTCCCAGGTGTTGATGAAGGTCCGGTCGATCACCTCCTGGCCGGGGAACACGTCAGTGATGTGCGGGAAGAGCAGACCGCCTCGCGCCGCGATCACGCTGGTCAGGATGGTGGGGACGCCGAAGGCCTTGGCGGACTTCGCCAGGGCGGTCGTGTTGTTCACCACGGCCTGCGGGTCGTGGCTGTTCAGATTGGCGAGCTGGTAGGGCTGGTGGTCGATAAGGACGAGTACGGAGTCCTCGGGACGAAGAAGCGAAGCCAGGCCGTTGCGAAAAGTCATTGATGGATCCTTTGTTGCCGTTGTGAGCGGGATTGGTTTTCGGGAAACATTCGCCGGCGGCGACGTTGCCCGAAGCAGGATTTTGTTGTTCCCCCTTTTGATGCGGTAGTAGCATTTCGCGGCGAGCTGTGTCGCGAAACGGGGAACGCCAAATTGGATATCGAAGAACTGCAGACATTCGTGGAAGTTGCCGATGCCGGGGGCGTTTCGTCTGCTGCGCTGCGGCTTGGGGTGTCCAAGTCGATCGTCAGTCGTCGTCTCGTCCGGCTTGAAGAAGAACTTGGTGTCCAGCTGCTTGCGCGATCCACCCGCGGGGCTGCTCTCACTGAAGCCGGGGCCACGTTCCGGGACTATGCAGCCAGGGTCTCCGCCGAGATCGACGTGGCCAGGGAAGCGATCCTGCCCGCCGGTGACCTTCGCGGCCGCTTGCGTGTTGCTGTGCCGTTTTCCCTGGGCCCGACTCACTTCGCGCCCATCCTCGCGGAAATGGCACGACGCCACCCTAGGCTTCACATCCAGACCTGCTACAGCGATCGCTTCGTTGATCTCATCGCGGAGGGTTACGACTGTGCGATACGGGTTGGCTATCTCCAGGACTCCAACCTGATTGCAAGACGCATCGGCCCGGTCCACGGGAAGCTCGTCGCGAGTCCGGACTATGTCAAGGCGCATGGGTCGCCCGAGACACCGGAGGAACTCGTCGCCCATCAGGCCCTCATGCAGGGAACCGAGGCCTGGCAGCTCACGGATGGCGACAAGATCATCACGGTTCGTCCGCAGGGGCGCTTCAAGGCCGACAACGGCACTGCTTTGGTCGCCGCTGCTACAGCAGGACTCGGGATCGCTTACCTGCCCGATTGGCTCACCCATGAACATGTGGCCTCCGGGGCACTCGTGCCGGTCATGACACGTCACCCACCACCCCCGGCAGGTGCATATGTCATCCGACCGCCAGGTCAGCATCCCGCACGGAAGATACGGGTCCTCACCGAACTCCTGATCGAGTATTGCGACCGGTCCCCGCACCCTGCGGGAGCTGCACCTGTTTGAGTGATGCATCGACCATGAATGTTCGGTAAGCGAGTCAGGCCTGGGTCAGGATTAATTCCTGTCGCCAATTGGCGGGTTAATTGCCGAGGTCGATTTCCCGGAATATTGAGTCAATGACTTGTGAATTCGTGCATTTCGCGCGGTAATTAATTCACGAAAACATCATATTTGGCAAATAAAGTTCCGCTTTTCGAAGTCGTTCGCAATTTCGCGGAAGAGCTTCGATGCGTTCCTGACTTTTATGCCATGACTGAAAATTACTCTCCTGAAGAAAATGCCGGCCTCGATCAATTGGCTTCCGTTCCGGAAAACAGGCGCCGGGAACTGCTGAAGCTCATGTTGGCCGGCTCGGTCACCGGCATGGCAATCGCGCTGCCCGGGTGCGGCGGCGGCAACAATGGCGCGGGCGCCACGGCCTTTCCGGCAACAGGAGGGAGCGGGACATCGGCAGGTGCGTCGCCGGGCAATTCGTCGCCCCCAGCCAGTTCTGGCGCCCCCGCTCAAAAGATATCCAGCTTCACCATTTCCGTGCTTCCTGATACCCAGTTCTATCCCAGGTATGCATCGGAAAAGATGGGCGAGCTCTATCAAAAACTGTATTCGGGAATAGATCCGAAATACGACAATCCATTCAAAACCCAAACGCAATGGATCGCGCAAAACGCCAAGCTGCTGAAAATGCCATTCACCATCCATCTTGGCGATATCGTTGACCAGTCCTGGTACTACACATCGGAAAAATCGACCCCCTGGAGCGCCTCGACCGATCTCGTTGGCAATGGCCAGATCGGCAATGGCCAGGTCACGAAGGAATGGGAGCTTGCAAGCCAGGCAATGCAGGTGCTCGAGGCGGCCCAATGCCCTTACTCAATCTGCGCGGGAAATCATGACGTAGGGGCCATCGACTCCGATATGCAATGGGGCCCGGACTGGGGCGTCGGAGTCACCGGCTTCGCCAACAACGACGGCTACCAGGACGGCGGCAGTCATCGGGTGGGCCTGTTCGAGCCCTACTTGCAGGTGTTCCCCGCGGAGCGAGCGAAGAGGCAGGCGACATTCGGCGGAAGGCACGCTTCCGGGTTCCACGAATATCACGTCTTCGAAGCCGAAGGAAACAAATTCCTTGTGCTGTCGATGTCGTGGCGAGCATCTGACGATGCGATCGGCTGGGCCAACCTGGTCATCCAGGCGAACAAGACGCTCCCCGTCATCCTGGTGAATCACCAGTTGGTCGGAATCGGCAGCGACGGGAAGACCGCAGCCGATACCGCCTATTCGAACTACATGTGGGACAAGCTCATCAAGGACAACGACCAGATCTTCATGGCGGTCAGCGGCCACTACCACGGCTCCTGCACGAGCACGAAGAAGAATTCCCGTGGCAACGATGTCTACCTGATGGTGGTGGACTACCAGATGGCCTACATGGGCGGCAACGGTCTCATGCGGATGTTCGAGTTCGATCTCACCAACAAGAAGATCATTGCCAGCTCGTTCTCTCCATGGGTTCCCTTGAAGCCGGCCGCCACGCTCAACGAGTTCGACGCCGCCTGGCTGTCCGACTCGAACCAGTCCTTCACGCTGGACCTGGATTTTGTCCAGAGGTTTGCTTTCTTCAATCCGAACTTCACCGTTCCGGACGGTTCATCGGACAGTGGCCTGACAGACGCGGCCAGGAAAATCATCCTGACAAACTACAGCCAGCCTCCACAGAAGGCTGCAAGGCTTCCGATGAGCACCGAGGATTACCCGAAGGTCGGCAGCACGCTGGCGCACTGGCGTTTCTTCAATGCGTCGGCAGCCGACGGGGATCTTTTTCCCTATCAGCCCGGGCAGCAAATCCAGGACAGTTCGGCTGGAGGAAAGAACCCGATTTCGGTGAACACGTGGATGGGCTCGCCCGGTGATCTGGTCTGGTCGACAAGCCATCATCCGCTGTCGGCCGCGCCCGGAAGCCTGCGTTTCCTGAATGCCACGAAGACCAAGTCTTCCTACTTCACCACCGACCAGAATTCGACGCTGAACGTGGAAACCTTCCCCTCGGGCTACACCATCGAGGCATTCGTCAATATCGATCCAGGTTTCGATGCGACGACGAATGGATGGATGGGCATCCTGTACCGCCTGGGCGCGCGATCGCAGCTGCCTGGTTTCGGATCGGGCGAGGGCGATTGCGCACTGATGTTCGCCTTTTCAAACCTGATGGAATTCCAGTGGGAAATTGTCCCGGTGAACCAGGCGACCAATCTGACCTGCTGGTCCGGAGGCGTGTCGGCCGGCCAGTGGCTGCACATTGCCATCGTGAACGACCCCTCCGCGTCGTACGCGACCACCATGTACGTGGAAGGAGCGCCCGTCCTGCGGAACAACACGAACATGCAGGGCATTCAATACGTGAGCCCCACCCAGCAAATTGCCATCGGCTGCGGTCAGTGGGCCGGGAACATGTCGACCGGCTTCTTGGGAAGCATTGGTGAAATCCGCATCGTTGGCGTCCCCCTGACTTCCGACAAGTGGCTGACGGCCAGGGCAACCTGACCTGACCGCCGGGGCCGCGTGCCGCCGTTTGGCCGACGCAAGTTATGTAAAGGTGCCATCCATCCGGCGAAGCCGCATGGCCATGCGGGCACCGCAGAGTCGCGTGACACCTGCCTCACTCGAAGGGGGCGGACGCTCCTTGGGAAGAAGGCAGGATCAGCTTCACCAAAAGGCCTCCGCCTTCGCGCGGCGATGCCGTGACGCTTCCGTTGTGCATCTGCATTGCGCGACGAGCAATGGCCAGGCCGAGGCCCACGCCGTGCACCTGCTCGCCTTCTTCGGCACGGAAGAAGGGCTCAAAAATCTTTTCCAGCAACGAGGGCGACACGCCCGGGCCTCGATCAGCCACCGCGATGACGAGAGCACCTGTCTGCGAATCGACCTGCACATTGACTTCCACGATGCCGCACGGCGGGCTGTACTTGACGGCGTTGCGGATGACGTTCTCGAAAGCGCGATAGATCAACTCGCCATGCACTTCAACGACAAAACTTCCGTGAGCATCGGTGCTCACGCGGCGACCCGTGGCGCGGGCTTCGAAGTCGGCGTCTTCCGTGATGTCGTCCAGCAGCTCGATCAGATCCACCCGCTCAAGTGGCGCGACAGACGCACCAGCCTCCAGGCGATGCAGTGTGAGCAACTCCTCGATCAGGCCATCCAGTCGCTCGCTTTCGTTCTTGATGCGAAGAAGCATGGCCTCGGTCAGCTCGGGATCTTGTCGTGACAGACCGATGGCGGCTTGAATTCGAGTCAATGGGGAACGCAGTTCATGAGAGATGTCGTGCAGCAGAACACGTCGCGATTCCACGACCAGTTGCAACTGTTCGGCCATCCGGTCGACGTCCCGTGCCAGATCGGCGATCTCGTCGCGCCGGCGCCCCATCAGCGGCGATATGCGGGTGTCGAGATGACCCTGAGCAACACGGTGAAGCGCCCAACGCAAATGGCGCAGCGGGCGAGACAGGTACCAGGAAAGTGCGAGGCCGATCACCAGTATGGCAATGAGCCCGGAAAGCAGCGGGACGATCGGCGTGTAGCCAAGGGACGGCATGCCGTCCGGCTGCGGCGGAGGGAATGGGTGGTTGGTGAGCATCAGGTAGGCGGCGGTGCCGACCATCGACAAGATCATGCTCAGCGACAAGGCAAGCAAGAGCTTCCAGAACAGCCTTCCGACTGTTGGCTTGAGTGGCATCAGCCCTCCAGCAACTGGTAGCCCAAGCCGCGCACGCTCTGAATCCAGGATTGGCCGTCCGAGCGGGTCCCCAGCTTCTGCCTGATGGCACTGATGTGCACGTCGATACGACGGTCAAAACGTACGAGCGAACGGTCGAAGGCTTGCAGCGAAATGTCCTGCTTGCTGACGAGCTTGCCCACATGGCTTGCAAGCACCTCCAGCAGGCTGAATTCCGTACCCGTGAGTTCGAGTGGCTCTCCGTGCCACGTCGCCCGGCGGCTGCCGGGCCACAACACAAGTTCTCCCGCCTTGAGTACGCGCGGCGCGGACGATGGCTCGGCTGCAGCCCTTGTTTCCGTGCGTCGCAAAATTGCGCGTATGCGTGCAACCAGCTCGGCCGGCGTGCATGGCTTTGACACGTAGTCGTCGGCGCCCATGTTCAGCCCGACGATCTTGTCGACATTGTCTCCGCGGGCAGTCAGCATGAGGACAGGCACTGCGCTGCGCTCCCGGATGCGCCGAAGCACCTCGATGCCGGACAGGCGCGGCATCATGATGTCCAGCACCACGATGGAATAGAGGTTGGTGGCTGCCTCGCCAGCACCGGTGCCGCCATCGTGCACGGCGCGGACATCGAAGCCCTCGTACGCCAGGTACTGGGACAGCATGGTGGTGAGTTCGACGTCGTCGTCGATCAGCAGGACTCGGTGCATTGCTTGGTTCTGGGCGAGAGCCGACAGTTTGGCATCAGATGCTGCGTCGATGGCGAACCACGGCCATCTTTTACCCAGCTTAACTCTCCCGAACCGCATCCAACAGAGGCTCTTCCTACGATGGGTTCGAACGAAGAACCCTATGCATGCTTCTCAAATTCTCTCCCCCGGAAGGCGGGTGCGCGCGATGGCGCTGCTCGCTCTTGGCGTCATGCTGGCCGGCTGTGCGGCCGGTCCGGAATATCACCCGCCGACGCCATCGGTGGCCGCAACCTGGCAGGCGGTGGTGCCGCACGATGGCAGTGTCAGTGCGATGGTCGACTGGTGGCGCCAGTTCGACGACCCGGTCCTTGGCCGGCTGATCGTGCAGGCGGAAGCCGACAGTCCGAGTCTGGACAAAGCCTGGACGAAGATCGAGAAGGCGCGCGCAACGCTGACCACGACGCGAGCGGGCGGTCTGCCCAGCCTGAGCGGCAGCGGTTCGCTATCGCGCGCCAGGCAGCAGACGACCGAAGGCAGCGCGCCGGTGCTTGCCACCAGCCGCAGCGCCGACCTCGATGCCTCCTGGGAACTGGATCTGTTCGGCAAGGTGCGCCGAAATGCGCAGGCGGCACAGGCGCGCATCGATGCGCGCGTGGACGATTGGCACGACGCACGGGTCTCGCTGGCGGCCGAGGTGGCCGACACCTATGTGCAATACCGCGCCTGCGGCCTGCTGGCCCAGGCCTATGAGCGCGAGCTGGCCTCGATGACCGAGACCGAAAAGGCCACCGCCGTTGCGGTGCGTGCCGGGTTCACTGCGCCTTCCGATGGGGCGCTCGCGCGAGCCAGCCTGGCGAGCACCACGTCCACGCTGTTGTCGCAGCGTGCCGAATGCGAACTGCTGGTGAAGTCGCTCGTCAATCTCACCGGCTTCGATGAGGCCGCGCTGCGAGCCCTGATGGCGCACGCTGGCGCACAGGTGCCGCAGCCAGCCGCGCTGGCAGTTCCGAGCGTGCCCGCTCAGGCCCTGCGCCAACGCCCCGACCTGGCCGCGAGCGAGCGGGAACTCGCGGCTTCGAGCGCCGAGATCGGCGCCGCGGTGGCGGATCTGTACCCGAGCCTTTCACTGACCGGATCGATCACGGTCTCGGCCTCCAATCTCTCTTCGTCGGTCACCACTTGGTCCCTGGGCCCGTCGCTGTCGATTCCGATCTTCGACGCCGGCAAGCGCCGCGCGGCAGTGGACAGCGCGCAAGCGAGCTACAGGTCGGCGCTGGCCGACTACCGGCAAAGTGTGCGCGACGCCGTGAAGGAGATCGAGCAGGCGCTGGTCCGCCTGGACAGTACAGCCCGACGCGCGGACCAGGCCGGGCAGGCGGCGCAGGAATATCGCCGCTACTTCGAAGCGACGGAAGTGAACTGGCGTGCCGGCGGCGCAAGCCTGCTCACGTTGGAAGAGGCGCGGCGCTCAGCGCTGTCCGCCCAGATCGATGAGATCGCGCTGCAGCGCAACCGCGTCCAGTACTGGATCGCTCTCTACAAGGCATTGGGCGGCGGCTGGCAGCCCGATTCGCCCGCATTGCCGCCGCAGGCGGTGGCGGCGCGGCAGACAAACAATCAATGAGGTTTACCGTGAATCGAAAGTTCTTTATCGGGACCGCGGCACTCGCCGTGGCGCTCGGGCTGGGGCTCGTCGCCTGGCTGGCCCGCCCGGCCGGGGACGCCCGCGTGCCCGATGCCGACGCCCGGGCCCCCAGCGTGCTGACAGTCGAGGTGGTCGTGCCCCAGACGCAGAATTGGCCGCAGACGTTGCAGGCGAGTGGACCGGTAACGGCCTGGCAGGAGGTCATCGTCAGCCCCGAGACCGGTGGCCTGCGCATCGCTGAACTGCTGGTGGATGTGGGCGCGAGCGTCAAGCGCGGCCAGCTTCTTGCGCGGCTGGCGGACGCGACCGTGAAAGCCGAGGTGCGCAAGCAGGAAGCCGCTGTCGCACAGGCCCGCGCCTCGCTCGACCAGGCGGTCTCCAACACGCGGCGCGCGAAGATCGCCGAAAGCAGCGGCGCGCTGTCGGCGCAGAAGATCGAGGAGTACCGGATCACCGAGGCCACCTCGCGCGCTTCGCTCGCTTCCGCGCAGGCCGAGCTCGACAGCAGCAAGCTCAAGCTCATCCAGACGCGCATCGTCGCTGCCGACGACGGCATCGTGTCCTCGAAGTCGGCGGTGCTGGGCAATGTGGTCAGTGCGGGCGCGGAGCTGTTCCGCCTGGTGCGGCAGGCCAAGGTCGAATGGCGCCCGGAGCTCGATGCCCGGCAGGTTGCTCTCGTTCGCGTGGGTCAGATCGCACGGGTCACATTGCCCGGCGGTGAGCAGGTGGAGGGCAAGGTCCGGCTGGTGGGCCCGACGCTGAGCACCACCACCGGCCGTGGCACGGTCTACGCGAGCCTGCCCGCCGCCAGCGCGTCGCGCTCGGGCATGTTCGCCAACGGCACGCTGGAACTCGACGTCAAATCCGCGCTCACGCTGCCGCAGTCGGCGATCGTGATGCGCGACGGCCGCTCGTATGTGTACGTAGTCGGCAGCGGTGACAAGGTCGGCAGCCATCCGGTCGCCACAGGACGTCGCCAGGGCGACCGCATCGAGGTGCTGTCCGGGCTCGCCGGCGATGCGCGCGTCGTTGCCGGCGGAGGCGCTTTCCTGTCGGAGGGCGTACAGGTCACGGTAGCCGGCGCAGCCAAAGCGCAGGCGGGGGGCTCGCAGTGAATTTTTCCTCCTGGTCGATCCGCAATCCGGTTCCCGCGGTTCTGCTGTTCATCCTCCTCACGGCCTTGGGTCTGATCGGCTTCAAGAGCCTGCAGATTCAGGATTTTCCCGACACGGATTTGCCGACCATCCAGGTCTCGGCCACGCTCGAAGGCACCGCGCCCTCGCAGCTGGAGACCGAGGTGGCGCGCAAGATCGAGGACAAGCTGGCCTCCCTGACGCGGCTGGACCACATCACCACCAAGATCACCGACGGCACGGTGAGCATCAGCGTCAGCTTCGAGATCGACAAGAACAGCGAAGAGGCGCTGAGCGAGGTCCGCAACGCAGTGGACAGCGCGCGCGCCGATCTGCCTTCCAGCATGGCTTCGCCCACGGTCTCGAAGCAGACCTCGGCGAGCTCGGCGTTGCTGACCTACACCGTCGAATCGACCAAGCTCGACGACCAGGATCTGTCCTGGCTCGTCGACAACACGGTGACCAAGGCGCTGCTGGCCGTCAAGGGCGTTGCCAAGGTCGAGCGCGTTGGCGGCATCGACCGGGAGGTTCACGTGGACCTCGATCCCACGCTGATGGCGGGCCTGGGCGTGACGCCGTCCGACGTTTCCACGCAGCTCAAGGCGGTGCAGAAAGAAAGCTCGGGCGGTGAGGGGGCCGTGGGCGGGCAGAAGCAGTCCACGCGCACCATCGTCACCGCTGGCACGGCCGAGGAGATTGCCGCGATCACCGTGCCGATCTCGAATGGACTCTACGTGCGGCTGGACCAGATCGCGCGGGTCAGCGACATCCATGCCGACCGCACGACCATGGCCTTTCGTGATGGCCGGCCGGTGATCGGCTTCCAGGTCACGCGTTCGCGCGGCTATTCAGACGTGGGCGTGGCCGAGGCCACGCGCAGCGCGATCGAGCGCTTCTCCAAGGCGCATCCCGAGGCGAGCATCACCGAGGCCTCGAACACGGTGACGCCGATCGAGGACAACTACACAGGCTCGATGCACCTGCTGTACGAAGGTGCATTCCTGGCGATCCTGGTGGTGTGGTGGTTCCTGCGCGACTGGCGTGCCACGCTCATCTCGGCCACCGCGCTGCCGCTGTCCATCATTCCGGCCTTCGGCTTCATGGCGCTGGCGGGCTATTCGCTCAACGTCATCACGCTGCTGTCGCTGTCGCTGGTGGTCGGCATCCTGGTGGATGACGCGATTGTCGAGATCGAGAACATCGAACGTCACCTGCTGATGGGAAAGACGCCATATCAAGCGGCGATGGAGGCGGCCGACGAGATCGGACTGGCTGTGATCGCCACCACCTTCGCACTTGTCGCGGTCTTCCTGCCCACGGCTTTCATGGGCGGCATTCCCGGCAAGTTCTTCCGGCAGTTCGGCGTGACCGCCTCGGTGGCGGTTCTGGCCTCGCTGCTGGTGGCGCGGCTTTTGACGCCAATGATGGCGGCCTATCTGCTCAAGCCGAAGACGCCGGGGAATCACGAGATATCGACCGACGGTGCGACCATGACCCGCTATCTCGGCTGGGTCCGGGCGAGCCTGTCGCGGCGCAAGGCCACGGTGCTGGCGGCCACGGCCTTCTTTGGCCTGGCACTGCTCATCATCCCCTTCATTCCGACCGCCTTCATCCCGGCGCAGGACAAGGCGCAGAGCACCCTGACGATCAAGCTGGCGCCGGGCAGCACCTTGCAGGACACCGCGGCGACCAGCCAACGTGCGTCTCAGATGCTGCGCACACTGCCCGAGGTGAAAGGCGTATTTGTCTCGGTCGGCACGGCCACGAGCGGTGGCGGCATGAGCGTCAGCTCTTCGACCGACGTGACCAGTGCCACGCTCACCGTCGACCTGGTGCCGCGTAGCGAGCGAAAACTCAAGCAATCGGGTGTCGAGGCCAAGATGCGCGAGATGCTGCGAGCGCTTCCCGGCGCCCGTATCACAGTCGGGGCCGGCGCCAACGGAGAGTCGCTGGACATCACGCTGGCGAGTGACGATCCGCAGATCCTTGCCAGCGCGGCGGCGCAGGCAGAGTCGCAGCTGCGCACGCTCAAGGGCATTGGCAACGTGACCTCCAGCGCTTCGTTGCAGCGCCCGGAGATCCAGGTGCGCCCCGACACCGCTCGTGCCGCTGCGTTGGGTGTCACGTCGGAAGCGCTGGCCGACGCAGTGCGCCTGGCCACCTACGGCGACTATTCCAACTCGCTGCCCAAACTCAACCTGCCGGAGCGCCAGATCGCGATCCGCGTGCTCATGGATCCGTCGGTGCGCGGCAACCTCGATGCCATCGCGCAGCTGCGAGTCAAGGGCAGCAGCGGCAACGTGGACCTGGGCTCGGTGGCCGAGATCGTGATGGGCAGCGGCCCGTCGCAGATCGACCGATTGGACCGCTCGCGCAACGTGACGCTCAGTGTCGAGTTGAACGGACGCACGATCGGCGAGGTGCAGCGCGAAGCCGTGGCGTTGCCCGCACTGAAGTCTTTGCCGGCTGGCGTGCACCAGGTGGAACAAGGCGAATTGCAGCGCATGTCCGAACTGTTCCAGAGCTTCGGCGTTGCGATGGCGATCGGGATCTTCTGCATCTATGCGGTGCTGGTGCTGCTGTTCCATGACTTCCTGCAACCCGGCACCATCCTCAGTGCCTTGCCGCTGGCGATGGGCGGCGCCATGTTCGCGCTATGGCTCACGCACCAGGCATTTTCGATGTCGGTGGTGATCGGCGTTCTGATGCTGATGGGCATCGTCACGAAGAATTCGATCCTGCTCGTCGAGTACGCCATCGTGGCGCGCCGCGACCGAGGCATGGGCCGGTTCGATGCGCTGATCGATGCCTGCCACAAGCGCGCTCGCCCGATCGTGATGACGACCATCGCAATGGGCGCCGGCATGCTGCCCAACGCACTGGGGCTGGGTGCGGAGCCCAGTTTTCGCCAGCCGATGGCGATCGTCGTGATTGGAGGTCTGCTGACCTCCACCGCGCTGAGCTTGCTGGTCGTGCCGGTGATCTTCACTTACGTCGACGACCTCTTGCAGTGGGGGCGTGGCCTCGTGTCACGCAGGAGCGCTACACGCGCTGCGCCCGAGCAGGCCCTGCAGACGGTCGAATGAAGACCGCGCAGGTCCGCTGATCAACTTTTTCCCGATCGCTGCAGTAACAAAAGGTCCAACGTGAACGAACAACAATCTGCCATCGCGCGATGGCTGCGTACCGCATGTCTGCTGCTCTGCGTGTGGGGAGGCGCAGCAGCAGCCCAGGCGCAAAACGTGATCGAATCGGTCACGTCTTCGGTGCAATCCGGTGCAGAAGTCATCCGCATCGATTTTTCCCAGCCGCTTGCCGCGGCGCCGACGGGTTTCACCATCCAGTCGCCTGCACGCATCGCCCTTGACTTTCCCGGCGTCACGAACGGAGTTGGCCGCGCGCCCATCGAAATCAACCAGGGCAATCTGCGCTCCGTCAACGTGGCGCAGGCCGGCGAGCGCACGCGTCTGGTGCTGAATCTCAAACAGGCAACGACCTACACGACCCAGGTTCAGGGCCAATCGCTGCTCGTGTCACTCGGTCCTGTCGCCGGTGCGGCGCTCAACGCGCCCATGTCTTCCACCTTTGCGGAGAACCGCAGCAGGGACACCTTGCCGTTGCGTGACGTTGACTTCCGCCTGGGCTCGGACGGCGCCGGCCGCGTGATCGTCGATCTGGCCAACAGCCAGGTGGGCGTAGACATTCGGCAGCAAGGCAAGAACCTGGTCGTCGAATTCACCAAGTCCACGCTGCCCGAAGGTTTGCGCCGCCGCATGGACGTGGCGGATTTCGGCACCCCCGTCCAGTGGGTGACGGTGCAGCAATCGGATGATCGCGTGCGCATGACCATCGAGCCCAAGGGCGACTGGGAGCACAGCGCCTACCAGAGCGAGAACCGGTTCGTCGTGGAAGTGCGCCCGCGCAAGATCGATCCGACCAAGCTCACGCAGGGCGTGAGCTACAGCGGCGAGAAGCTTTCGCTGAACTTCCAGAACATCGATATCCGCTCGCTGCTGCAGGTGATCGCCGACTTCACGAACTTCAACATCGTGACCTCGGACTCGGTGAGCGGCGCACTGACGCTGCGGCTGAAGGACGTGCCCTGGGACCAGGCCCTGGACATCATCTTGCAGGCGAAGAACCTGGGCGTGCGCAAGAACGGCGGCGTGCTGTGGATCGCGCCCAAGGATGAAATCAATGCCAAGGAAAAGCTCGAATTCGAAGCGCAGGCCACCATACAGGGCCTGGAGCCGATTCGTACCCAGTCGTTTCAGCTGAACTACACCAAGGCCGCGACCCTTGTGCAAGGCCTGACGGGTAGCGGTAGCGGTAGCGGTGGGGGAGGCGGATCGGGTACGCCCACACGCATCCTGAGTCCGCGCGGCAGTGTGATCGCCGAGGCGCGCACCAACCAGCTCTTTGTCTCGGACATCCCCTCGCGGCTTCAGCAGGTCGCCGAGCTGATCCAGAAGCTCGATGTGCCGGTGCGACAGGTACTGATCGAGGCGCGCATCGTCGAGGCATCGGACACCTTCAGCAAATCGCTGGGCGTCAAGCTGGGTGGATCGTCCAAGGGCAGCAACAGTTCGATCGGCACCCAGGCGACGACGAGCAGCGACGGCACCGTGTCGTACTCGTCGACCTCCAGCAGCAACTTCGTCAACCTGCCGGCCAGCAGTTCCAGTGGCACTTCCACGGGAACCTTCGCGGTTTCGCTCTACAACTCCAGCATGTCGAAGATCCTGAATCTGGAAATATCCGCGCTGGAAGAAGACGGCAAGGGCAAGGTCGTGGCGAGCCCTCGGGTCGTCACGGCCGACCAAACCAAGGCCCTGATCGAACAGGGGACTGAACTTCCTTACCAGTCTGCCACGTCGAGCGGTGCGACCTCGGTCTCCTTCAGGAAGGCGAATCTCAGGCTCGAGGTCACACCGCAGATCACGCCAGAAGGAAACATCATCCTGACGCTGGATGTGAACAAGGATTCCGTCGGCCAGTCGACCACTGCGGGCTACGCCATCAACACGAAGCACGTTCAGACCGAAGTGCTCGTAGAAAACGGAGGGACTGTCGTGATCGGCGGGATCTTCGAACTGTCGGAAACGAACGACGAGTCACGGATACCGGTACTCGGCGAATTGCCCTATGTCGGAGTGCTGTTCCGATCGCGCACCCGCGAGGTCAAGAAGAGCGAACTGCTGATCTTCATCACCCCGAAGATGATTACCGATCGGAATGCGGCCCGCTAGCCGCGATGCGATGTAGGTGCGAGAAATTCATGTCGGCAGTCACCTGGCCCTGTGCATCGATGCGTCCTGTACTTTGGTTCGGACGGCATGGCGCAAGCAGGCAGCGGTTCGATGAACATCACGACCTCTCCAGCGTGAATGCCGATCCTTCGAACGAACGCCCGGCGCGGCCATGCCATCAACTTTGCCTCCGGTGCGTACTCCGAGGGGGCCAAAAAGTTCACTGCACGCCCGCGTCCTTGGAGCGCCAGGCCGGCCGAGCGCACCAAAGGGCTAGGATGTGGACTGATCTGCGAGACCATCATGCACGCCCGTGTCGACGAAGAAATCACTTTCCGCAAGCTTGAGACGCTGATTGCGTTCATGGAAACCGGCAATCTTGCGCGCGCGGCCGAGCGGCTCGAGGTCAGCACGGTGAGCGTTCACCGTGCCTTGCACTCTCTGGAAGTCGGCGTGCGCTGCGCGCTGTTTCGTCATGAGGGTCGCAATCTTCATCCCACCGAAGCCGCGCATGCGCTGGCCGAAGTGGCGCGTGAGGTGCTGCACACCATGTCCGCGGGCATCCGCTCCACGCGCGAGGTCGCCGGCTACTCGGCCGATCGCATCCGCATCGGGTCGCTCTACTCGCTGACCATCCGCACTGTGCCCGCGGTCCTCGTCCACATGAAGGTGCGCAAGCCCAGCCTTGAGACCGAGCTCGTACTCGGCTCCAACGCGGATCTGCTGCAGAAAATTCGCGACGGCGCCGTCGATGCGGCGCTGATGGCGGTCCCGGAAGAGGCTGGCGACATCGTTTCGGAGCCGCTGTTCGAAGACGACATCTACTTCGCGGCCCCTATGGGATCGCGCTTCGCCACGCTCGATTGCGTCGATCTGAGCGAATGTTCCGACGAGAAATTCGTCAGCCTCAAGGAGGGGTTCGCTACCTACAACGGGTTCGTGGAGGCCTTTCGGGTGGCGAACTTCACTCCCAACGTGGTGATGAAGACCGGCGACATCTTCTCGCTGATGAACCTGGTCAGCGGTGGCATTGGCTACACGCTGCTGCCAGGGCGCGTGCGCGACCTGTTCTCGCAGAAGGTCCAACTGATTCCGCTGGCGCCCAAGTACCTGATGCGCCAGACCTTGGGAGTCAGCTTCCTGCGTACACGCGAGCGCGACCCGAACCTACTTGCGCTGCTCGCGGTATGCAGGAGCGCCAGAGCCGAACTGGCCTGAGCGCGCCATCGCATTGGCACCCTCGATCGTTTCGCTGAGAGTAACTGTCGTCGACTGCCGTTAATTGATTGCGGCCGGGCAAGCCGATACCGTACGTCTCCAGGAACAGCGCCCCTCGCGCGCCGTCACTCCGGAGACATAACCCATGATCATCTACGGCACCGCGCTGCTGGCCTTGTGCCATCTGCTGGGCATTTTTCTAGGCGACCTGCTGGGTCAGGCGCTGGGCGTAAAGACCAACGTCGGCGGCGTGGGCATCGCGATGCTGCTGCTCATCACGGCGCGCATCTACATGCACAGGAAGGGCGTCCTGCCCAAGCTGACCGAACTGGGCGTGGAGTACTGGGGCGCCATGTACATCCCGGTGGTGGTCGCCATGGCGGCGCAGCAGGACATGGTTTCCGCGTTGCGCGGTGGACCCGTCGCACTACTTTCGGCACTGGCGGCCGTTGCCGTCTGCGCGGTGGTGATCTCGCTGATCAATCGCATGGAGCATCCGGTCGCCAGCTCGCAGGCCGAGCCAGTGCGCAACGACAACCCTCTTCTCAACGAGGCGGAATGAGCGCCATGCTTGAAATCCTCGAAAAAGCGGCCTTGCAGAACGGCCTGGTCAGCGCCTTCATGGTCGTGGGGCTGATCGTGCTGCTTTCCGGCCAGATCTCGCGCCGCCTGACTTTCGGGCGCGTGCACGGATCGGCCATCGCCATCGTGATCGGACTGATCCTCGCCTATTGGGGCGGCACCCGGACCGGGGGCCACAAAGGCCTGGCCGATATGTCGCTGTTTGGAGGCATCGGCCTGATGGGCGGGGCCATGCTGCGCGATTTCGCGATTGTTGCCACGGCCTTTGAAGTGCAGGTGACCGAAGCTCGCCAGGCGGGGCTCATCGGAGTGATCTCGCTGTTGCTCGGGACGCTGCTGCCTTTTGTAGTGGGCGCGGCGATCGCCTGGAGCTTCGGCTACTCCGACGCGGTCAGCATGACAACGATCGGCGCCGGGGCCGTCACCTACATCGTGGGCCCCGTCACGGGGGCGGCCATCGGTGCCAGCCCCGACGTGATGGCGCTGAGCATCGCGACCGGCCTGGTCAAGGCCATCCTCGTGATGGTCGGCACCCCGATGGCCGCACGCTTCCTGCGCCTGAAGACGCCGCGCTCGGCGATGGTCTTCGGCGGCCTTGCCGGCACTGTGAGCGGCGTGTCGGCCGGCCTCGCGGCCACCGATCGCAAGCTGGTGCCCTACGGTGCGCTGGTCGCTACTTTCCATACCGGACTGGGCTGCCTTCTGGGCCCATCCGTGCTGTTTTTTGCCGTCAAGGCGGTGATGGGTTGAGGAATGGACGAATGGATCGCATGAACTGGAACACCAGGACCGAAAACCGCGCGGGCCGGTTGGCCCGCGCCGCGCAGGCGCTTGGCACGCAGCGCCAGGACAAGCTGGTGGCCACCGAAGCGATTGGCACGCTGCTGGAGGCCGTGCTGGAGCCGGGCGACCGGGTCTGCCTGGAAGGCAACAACCAGAAGCAGGCCGACTTTCTGGCCCGAGCGCTGGTGCAGGTCGACACGGCGCGGGTGCACGGCCTGCACATGGTGCAGT
Source organism: Variovorax sp. OV084 (assembly GCF_900111625.1). Taxonomy (NCBI): domain Bacteria; kingdom Pseudomonadati; phylum Pseudomonadota; class Betaproteobacteria; order Burkholderiales; family Comamonadaceae; genus Variovorax; species Variovorax sp. OV084. The sequence goes on from NZ_FOII01000007.1 coordinate 268,707, forward strand.
CGGTGCTCGCGCTGCCCGAACACCTGGACTTGTTCGAAAACGGCGTGGCGAGCCGGCTGGACTTCAGCTTCTCGGGGCCGCAGGGCGCGCGCCTGGCCAAGCTGGTGTCGGCCGGGCGCATCGAGATCGGCGCGATCCACACCTACCTGGAGCTTTTCGCGCGCTACTTCGTCGACCTCACGCCACGCGTGGCGTTGGTGGCGGCCCATGCCGCGGACGCGGAGGGGAACCTCTACACCGGCCCCAACACCGAGGACACTCCCGCCATTGTCGAAGCCACCGCTTTTTCCGGCGGCATTGTGATCGCGCAGGTCAACGAGCTGGTGGATGGCCGCACCACCACGCTGCCGCGCATCGACATACCGGCGGACTGGGTGAGCTTCGTGGTGAAAGCGCCGCGCCCCAATTTCATCGAGCCTTTGTTCACGCGCGACCCGGCGCAGATCAGCGAGATTCAGGTGCTGATGGCCATGATGGCGATCAAGGGCATCTACGCCGAATACGGAGTGCAGCGCCTGAACCACGGCATCGGCTTCGACACGGCAGCGATCGAACTGCTGCTGCCGACCTATGCCGAGTCGCTCGGCCTCAAGGGCAAGATCTGCAAGCACTGGGCGCTCAACCCGCATCCCGCGCTGATTCCGGCGATCGAGGCAGGCTGGGTCGAATCGGTGCATTCCTTCGGCTCCGAGCTGGGCATGGAGGACTACATCCGCGCGCGCTCCGACGTGTTCTTCACCGGCCCGGACGGGTCGCTGCGCAGCAACCGCGCGTTCTGCCAGGCCGCAGGGCACTACGCCTGCGACCTCTTCATCGGGTCGACGCTGCAGATCGACCTCGACGGCAACAGCTCGACCGCCACGCTGGGACGCATTGCGGGCTTCGGCGGTGCGCCCAACATGGGCGCCGACGCGCGCGGTCGCCGCCACACGAGCCCGGCCTGGCTCAAGGCGGGCCAGGAAGCGCGCGCGGGCCGCGGCGGCGCGGCCGGCACGCCGCGTGGCCAGAAGCTGGTGGTGCAGATGGTCGAAACCTTCCGCGAGCACATGCAGCCCGCCTTCGTCGACCGGCTGGACGCATGGCAGTTGGCGGAACAGTCGGGCATGGAACTGCCGCCGATCATGATCTACGGCGACGACGTGAGCCACATCCTTACCGAGGAAGGCATCGCCAACCTGCTGTTGTGCCGCAACGATGCAGAGCGCGAGCAGGCGATCCGAGGCGTAGCGGGCTACACGGCGGTCGGGCTGGGGCGCGACAAGCGCGCAGTGGAGAACCTGCGCGACCGCGGCGTGATTCGCCGGCCGGAGGATCTGGGCATCGACCCGCGCGACGCCACGCGCAACCTTCTGGCCGCACGCAGCATGCGCGACATCGTTCGCGCCTCGGGCGGGCTGTACCAGCCGCCCCAACGATTCAGGAACTGGTAGGAAACAACCATCATGAGCATTCCAGCAGGACTCGAAATCCTGGACTTTTCCTTCCCCGGGCAGCGCATCGCGGACACCTTTGCGCCAGTCCTGGTCGGCGTGGTCGGCTCGGGCAACCTCGAGGTGATGCTCGAGAGCGCTGCCGGCGATGACTGCACCGTGCGCATCGAGACCTCGGCGCGCGGCTTCGAACCCATCTGGCGGGCCGTGCTGGCGGACTTCCACGAGCGGCATCCGCTCGGAGGCATCCGCATCTCGATCAATGACATGGGCGCCACCCCCGCAGTGGTGGGCCTGCGGCTCGGCCAGGCCGTGGCCGAACTGCCGGAAGCATCGTCATGAGCCTCAGCTATGCCGAATGCACGGCGCGCGAGCGCCTGGCCCTTCTGCTGGATGCGGGCAGCTTCCACGAGTGGCTGCCGCCGTCCGAGCGGCTGACCAGCCCGCACCTTGCCCAACTGGGTGTGCCCTGTGCTTTCGACGATGGCGTTGCGATCGGCCGCGCCACATTGGCCGGCCGCACGGTTTTCGTTGCCGCGCAGGAGGGCGCCTTCATGGGCGGCGGCGTTGGCGAGGTGCATGGCGCCAAGCTCGTGGGCCTGCTGCAGCGCGCACTGCGCGATCGGCCAACGGCGGTGCTGCTGCTGGCCGAGTCCGGTGGAGTGCGGCTGCACGAAGCCAATGCCGGCCTGATTGCAGTGTCGGAGGTGATGCGTTCGGTGCTCGACGTGCGTGCGGCGGGCATCCCTGTGATCACGCTGATCGGCGGCGCGAACGGTTGCTTCGGCGGCATGGGCATCGTCGCGCGCTGCACCGACTACATCGTGATGAGCGACAGCGGCCGGCTGGCCATGTCCGGCCCCGAGGTGATCGAGGCTTCCTTTGGTGTGGAGGAGTTCGATTCGCGCGACCGCGCCCTGGTGTGGCGTACCACCGGCGGCAAACACCGTTGGCTGACAGGCGATTGCGACGAGCTCGTCGAAGACGATGTGCAGGCCTTCCGCGAGGCGGCCATCTGCGCGCTCTCGGCCGCGAAGCCGGTCACGCCGGCATTGCTGGAGGCCGAACACGCGCTGCTGAGTGCGCGCTTGCGCGATATGCCGCCACCCAGCGATGACCTGGACGACGCAATGGCGCTCTGGCAGCGCCTGGGCGTGGCCGATGCGCAGCGCATTCCCGACATTGACGTGGCCGCCATGCATGCCTTGCGCGTGGCCACGGAGGCACAAAGATGAAATGGAACACGTTGGTCACGCAACTTTTCGGCCCTTTCCACGGCATGCGTGAGGCCGGCGATTTTCTCCAGGGGGAGGTCTTGTTCGAGGGCGAGTTGCTCACGGTCATCGGGACAACGAATCATGCTTCGATCGGCGTTCGGCTCGCGTTGGCGCAAGCCCGCGTGGTGCTTGACACGATCTCGCAGCATCCGGGTCGACCGATCCTGCTGCTCATCGATACCCAGGGCCAGCGGCTGCGCCGACGCGACGAATTGCTCGGTATCAATCGCGCCATGGCACACCTCGGTATGTGCATCGACCTTGCGCGGCGGAATGGGCATCGAGTGATTGGACTGGTGTACGACCAGGCGTTGTCGGGCGGCTTCATCACCTCGGGACTGATCGCCGATGCCTGCGATGCGCTGCCTGAGGCGGAAATCCGTGTCATGCGCATCCCTGCGATGGCACGCGTGACCAAGTTGCCGGAGGCCATGCTCACTGAGCTTTCCGAATCGAATCCTGTGTTTGCGCCCGGTGTCGGCAACTACGTGGCCATGGGCGGAGTGCGCGCCCTCTGGGAGGGCAATCTGCAGGAGGCATTGCGTGCTGCGTTGTCCGAAGCGACAGGTGAGGACCGACGTGCCAGGGATGGCGCCTTGCGCGGCGGCCGCAAGCTCGCCGCCGACGTGGCGCAACGTGTGCTCGATGCTGCCTGAGGTGTTGGCATGAAGCTGCTGCGCCGCCATCGGCTCGCTCACCTGTCCGCCCAGGGCTGGACGCAAGTGCTGGCCCGCCCATGGGACTGCGAGGGCAAGGCGTGCATCGCGCACTGGGCAGAGCGAGGCCTTCCGCTCGTCGTGACACGACAGCACGAGCTTGCGACCGCTCACGAGGAAACTGTCTCGCTCGGCCTTCCCGCGCCAACTCACTGGGGCCGCCGCCGGCTCGGCTTGCAGGTGCCGCGTTCGGCCATCCTGTGCTTCGGTGAATTTCCGCGCGCACACGAGGTGCTGCATTTGCTGCCGCGCGATGCGCGCGCGGCCTGGCACAGGTTGGCGACAGCGTTCGAAATGGAGCGCGTCCAGGTGCGCGCCTACGGCAGCTATGGTTGGCAACAACTCACGGGCTTGCGGTACGTGCACCCGGGATCCGATCTGGACTTGTGGATTGCAGTCGACGATGCACGCCACGCAGACTTCGTGGCTGCCTGTCTGCAGGCCCAGGCACCCGGGCGGTTGCGGCTTGATGGCGAACTTGTCTTTCGCGACGGCAGCGCAGTCAATTGGCGCGAGTGGAGCGCCTGGCGGGCCGGCCATTCGCGCAGCGTGCTGGTGAAGCACGTGTGCGGTGCCCGCCTGGAGACAAACGCCTTCGTGCCCGAAGACAGTCAAGAGATGGGTCTTGCGGCATGAGCACTGCGCTACCTCTCGCCCTCATCTCGACAGCGTTCTCTTCGCCGCCTTCATCGTATGCAATCGGCTGCGCGGCAACGCTGGCGCTGTACGACGAGCTGGCGTTGGCACCGAAGCCAGGACTGGTGTCCTTCGTCGACAACGGCAGTCATGACGACATGGACGCACACACCTTCATGCGAAGCCTCATCGCGCTGCGGCACTACTTCGTGCAGATCGCTGAGTTGGGCCAGGCGCATGCACCTTTCAAGGCACTGGAAGCTTGTGGAATTGCCGCGGAGGCGCGGATGTTGGAGGCGACGGGTGGCGTGAACACACACCGTGGCGCCGTCTTTACCTTGGGCCTGCTCTGTGCCGCTGCCGGCGCGGCGCGGCGCGATGGCGAGCCGGCGCGTCCAGCCGCATTGCGGACTGCATTGCGTCGGCATTGGGGCGATGCGTTGCAGGCCCGCAGCCACCGCATTTCCACTTTGCCAGGCGGCATCGCGGCCCGCCACCATGGATTGCGAAGCGCATCGCAAGAGGCCGCGCTTGGATTTCCGGTGTTGTTCGACACAGCCGTTCCGACACTTTTTCGTTCAGTGCGGCGCGGTCTGAGCCCGGAGCAGGCGCGTGTCGATACATTGTTCGCCGTCATGGCTGTACTGGACGACAGCAACCTGGCGCACCGTGGCGGAATTCAGGGCCTGCGCAACGCACAGCAGGTAGCGCGCGATTTTCTTGCGAAGGGCGGTGCAGCGGGGCAGGGGGGCATGGAAGCCGCACACGCGGTTCACCGTGACTTCGTCGCGCTCCGTCTGTCGCCTGGTGGCGCTGCAGATACCCTGGCCGCAGCGTGCTGGATGCAGCGCATCTGCGGCGTGGCGGAATGAGCTACGCCATCGTCTTTTCGGGCCAGGGCATGCAGCACCCCGACATGCTGCCCTGGCTCGCGAATGATGAAACGGTGCACGCCATGCAGCAGTTACTCGGCATCGACGACTGGAGAGCATGCGTAAAAGATCCCGTCTGGGCAGGGTGCAATGCGAATGCCCAGGTTCTGCTGACAGGCCTGGCGTTGGCTGCGTGGGCCCAGCTTGCCCCATGTCTTCCAGCGCCAGCGGCGGCGGCTGGCTACAGTGTTGGCGAACTGGCGGCGTTCTCGGCCGCTGGCGTTTTCGATGCGAACACGGCCCTTGAACTGGCGCATCGCCGCGCAGCGCTGATGGACTGTGCTGGTGAGTCGAATTCCACAGGCCTGATGGGTGTCAGCGGGGTGACCGAATCGCTGCTTGGACGGCTGTGCGAGGAATTCGATCTGACCGTCGCCATAAGAAACGGCATCGACAGCGTTGTGCTCGGGGGCCTGCAAGTCGTGCTGCCGCTCGCAGTCGAAGCGGCGCAACGCCAGGGCGCGCACGCTTTGCTTCTCAACGTGCAGGTGGCATCCCATACGCGGTGGATGGCTGCGGCGGCGCAGGGCTTTGCTGCGCACATTGCGCCGCTGGCGTTTCGTGCTGCCGGAATTCCTCTCTTCAGCGATGCGGCGGGCCGCGTTGCCGAGCCGCCTCAACTCAAGCACGCGTTGGCCAGGCAGATCGATCACGCTGTGCCGTGGGACGAATGCATGGAAAGCATCGCCGGGCGACGAGTGGCATGCGTGATCGAGATCGGTCCAGGGCGGGCACTGGCGCGCATGTGGAACGGCCAATACGCCGATACGCCAGCACGCTCCGTAGACGAGTTTCGTAGCGTGGAAGCCATTGCGCGCTACGTTCAGAAATGCATGACAGCGGCTTAGCTTATTCGTACTTCTGCCCGTTGCGTATCAAATCTGGTGTGCCGACCACTTCGTTGAGTTCCTCGAAGTCCAGCATCTGCGAGCGCCACGGCTGCGTGGTGCGGTGCTGGTGCAGGCTCGCGTAGTAGCCCTGCAGCGTGTGCACCACCGCGCGCGCCGTGCCGCCCGGAAAGATCGCGATGCGAAAGCCGTGCTTCTGCAGCGCGTCCGCGTCCTGGATCGGCGTCTTGCCGCCTTCGACCATGTTGGCCAGGAGCGGCACCCGGTCGCCGAAGCGCCGGCAGGCCGCGTCCATTTGCTCGGGCGAGCGCAGCGCCTCGATGAAGAGCGCGTCCACGCCGCAGGCGAGGTAGGCCTCGGCGCGGTCGAGCGCGGCCTCCAGGCCTTCGACCGCCACCGCATCGGTGCGCGCGAGGATCAGCGTATCGCTCGAGGTGCGCGCGTCCAGCGCGGCCTTGAGCTTGCCGACCATCTCGCGCTCGGGCACCACGGCCTTGCCGTCGAGGTGGCCGCAGCGCTTGGGAAAGGTCTGGTCTTCGATCTGCACCATCGCCGCGCCCGCGCGCTCGAAGCCGCGCACGGTGCGCTGGGTGTTGAGCGCGTTGCCGAAACCGGTGTCGGCATCGACGATCACCGGCAGGCTCACGCGCTCGGTGATGCGGGCCAGGGTGTCGGCCACCTCGGTGTAGGTGGTGAGGCCGACGTCGGAACGGCCCAGGCGCGTGTAGGCGATGGAGGCGCCCGAGAGGTAGAGCGCCTCGAAACCGGCCCGCTCGGCCACGAGGGCGCTGAGCGCGTCGTACACGCCGGGCGCAAGCACGATGTCGCGGCGCGCGAGCCGGGTCTTGAAGGAAGGGTTCGTCATGGAGACGCTTTCGTCGAATGGATCAATGCAGCGGCGGTGCGCGCCGCGATGTAGCCTCCGGCCACCGCGCTCAGCAGGCCGTTGCCAGAGAGATAACCCCACACCTCATCGCCAGAAACACCGCCCGCCGCGCCACCGGCGGCGAACAGGTTGGCGAAAGGCGTGCCGTCGTGCCGCAGCACGCGCATGTCGGGCGCGGTGTCGAGGCCGCCCTGGGTGTGGAACAGCGCGCCCGTGACCTTCACTGCGAAGTACGGCGCTTCGAGCGCGCGCGCGAACACGCGGCCATCGGGCGGTGGCGTGCTGGCGCGCATGGAGTCGAACGTGCCTTGCAGCACGGAAGACTCGCAGCCGATGCAATCCGCCAGCGCAGCCACCGATTCGCAGCGGCGCAACGCGCCCGCCGCTTCAGCCTCGCAGAAGTCGGGAAAGCCTCGCGCCAGTGCGAGCAGCGGCGTGTCGAACACGTTCCAGGCAATGCCGCCCGGTTGTGCGAGCACGTGCACCGCGGCCTCCGAGTAGCCCAGCGTCTCGCCGTGAAAGCGCCGGCCTTCGCAGTTGAGCTGTACGCCGCCTTCCATCATCACGGCCCACGACATCAGGGCCCCTTGCGGCGTGACCCACGAGCCATGGCCCTGGTAGCCGCCGAGGTCGCGCAGACGTGCGCCCAGCGATTGGCCCCACAGGATCGCGCTGCCGTCGTTGCCGGCGTGACCGCCGAAGGTGGCTTCGGCCATCTCGGGCAGCAGGGTGCGGACCATTTCCGCATTGCCGCCGAAGCCATTGCACGCGAGCAGCAGCGCATCGCAGGCCAGCGTTTCGCGGCTGCCATCGGGGCGCAAGTAGTCGACGCCGATCACGCGGTCCTCGGCATCGAGTACCAATGTATCGACCAACGCTTGCGTCAGCACGGGAATGCCCGCCGCCTCGACGGCCGCTTGCAAGGCCGCCATCAGCGACGCACCGGTTTTCTGCGGCAGCGAATGCATGCGATGTACGCTGTGACCCGGATAGAGAAAGCCGTCGAGCAGCATCCACTGCAGGCCGTGCCGTTCCTGCAGCGCGTCGAGTGCCGGACCGATGGACGCCGCATAGGCCTCGACCAGCGCAGGCGCGGCGTGGCCATGGGCCTTGGCCTGGATGTCGGCAGCGAAGCGCCCGGCGCTGTCGTCATGCACGCCATGCGCTCGCTGCGCACGAGTGCCGGGTGCAGGGATGAAGCCGGAGGACAGCGCGGTCGATCCGCTCGGCAGCGCGTCGCGCTCCAGCACCACAGAGGCCACACCCGCATCGCTCAGCATCAGTGCGGTCGTGAGCCCGCAGGCACCGCCGCCGACGATGGCCACCGGCACGTGCACTTCGGCCTCGACCTGCGCGGCGCGACGGATGTGGCGCGGAGGCTTTGTCGTCATGCGAGCGATGCGATGAATGCCGTGCAGTCCGTCACCTCGGCCAAGTTGCGCATGTCGGCCAGCGAGGTCTGGTGGCGTTCTTCGCCGAAGGCCGCGCACCCATCGGACAGCACCAGCGTGCGGTAGTCGCGCATGTGCGCATCGCGCACGGTGCTCGCGACGCCGCCGTTGGTGACGATGCCGCAAACCGCCACCGTGTCGATGCCGGCGTGGCGCAGCACCCAGTCGAGCTGTGTGTTGAAGAAGGCCGAGTACGCGACCTTGCTCACCGTCACGTCGACCAGGCCGGTCAACGCGTCGACGTTCGCCTGGCCCCAGCTGCCGGGCGCGAAGTCGCCCTTTTTCAGATAAGGGCGCATTGCCTTGAGGTGCGGCGACACCATCGGCTCGCCGGCCGCGTCCGGCCACAGTGTGAACTGGCTTGCGGCCACGAGGCCACCCGCCGCCTTGAGTGCGCGCGCCACCTCGACCACGCGCGCCGGCAGCAGCAGCGCCGGCGGATTGGTGTCGCCGCCGCGCGCATAGGCACCGTTGGCATCGAGAAAGTCATTCTGCAGGTCGATGACGACCAGCGCGGTCTTCGCTGCAACGAATGTCTTGCCTGTGCTCATGACAGCCTCACCAGAAGGTTGCCGTGCGCGTCGACCTCGGCGTGGAATCCGGGTTCGAGCCACACGGTGGTATCGGCCTGTTCGAGGATTGCAGGGCCTTCGATGCGCGCAGCCACTGGCAGTTCGAGCCGCGCGTAGCGCACGGCCTCATGCCACTGGCCGTGGTGGAACACGCGCTGCGTGCCCAGCGGCACGATGCTGCCTCGCCCTTCGGGTGCCAGCACCTTCAGGTCGAACTTCGGTCGCACGCCGATGCGTGCATAGCGCAGGTTCATCACGCGGATCGGGATGCCTTCGAGCACCCGGCCGAATGCGGCGGTGTAGCTGGCCTCGAATGCGACGCGGATCGATGCGGCCGTGATCGGCGCCTTGCCCGCGTCGGCGAGCACCACAGGCAGCGTGTGCGTCTGGCCCGCGTAGAGCATGTCGAGTGCGATGACCTCGCGCACCTCGTCGAAGCGCACGCCCGATGAATCCAGGCGCTGCTGGCAACTCGCGGCCAGCTCGTCGATGCGGCGCTGCAGGTCACCCACATCGAGCTCGGTCAAAGGCTTGTTGAGGGTCTGCACCGCGTCGTGGCGCATGTCGGCGATCACGCAGCCGAGGGCCGAGGTCACGCCGGGATAGCGCGGCACGATGCCGGTCGCGACGCCCACCTCGCGCATCATCGCGCACACATGCAGCGCACCGCCACCGCCGAAAGGCATGTAGGCGAAGCGACGCGGGTCGTGGCCGCGTTCGATGGACACAAGGCGGATCGCGCCCGCCATGCGCGCATTGGCCACGGTGAGGATGGCTTCGGCGGCCGCATGCACGTCCAGGCCGAGTGGCCGGGCGACGTGCTCCACGATCGCCTGGCGCGACTTCTGCGCATCCAGCGCCGCGAGCAGCCCTCCACCCAGCGGGCGATCGGCGGCGATGCGGCCCAGCAGCACGTTCGCATCGGTCACCGTCGGGCGCATGTTGCCTCGCCCGTAGCAGGCCGGCCCCGGCACGCTGCCGGCCGACTCGGGGCCGACCTGCAGCATGCCGCTCGCATCCACCGAGGCGATGGAACCGCCACCGGCGCCGATGGTCTCGATCTGGATCATCGGCGAGCGGATCACCATGCCAAACTCGATCGCGGTCTGCGCGGCCAATGCGGCTTCGCCGTTCGCCACCAGCGACACGTCGAACGAGGTGCCGCCCATGTCGCCGGTGATCGCGTTCGGAAAGCCCGCCGCGCGCGCAATGGCCGCGCAGGCGATCACGCCGGCCGCCGGGCCCGACAGCGCCGTGCGCACCGGCAGGTCGCTCGCGGTCTGCCGCGACATCACGCCGCCGTTGCTCTGCACCACCAGCAGCTCGCCGGCAAAGCCCTGGCCGCGCAGGTCGGATTCGAGCCGCTCGAGGTAGCCGCCCACCACGGGCTGCAGCGCCGCATTGAGCGTGGCGGTCGAGCAGCGCTCGAACTCGCGGATCTCGGGCAGCACTTCGCTGGCCGAGGTGACGTGCGGGTTGGGCCAGAGCGCGCGCACCGCCTCGACGGCCAGGCGCTCGTTCTCGGGGTTCGCGTAGGTGTTGATGAAGAACACGCACACGGCCTCGCAGCCGGCGTCGAGCAGCGAGCGGGCTTCGGCGCGCACCTGGTCCAGATCGACTGCGGTGTGCAGCGTGCCGTCGGCGAGCACGCGCTCGTCGACTTCGCGGCGCAGGTCGCGCGGCACCACCGGTGTGAAGCTGCCACGCAGGCCCCAGGTCTCGGGCCGGTCGCGGCGGCGCATCTCCAGCACGTCGCGAAAACCGCGCGTGGTGATGATGCCGGTGCGCGCCACCTTGCGTTCGAGCAGCGCGTTGGTGCCCACCGTGGTGCCGTGCACGATGGTGGCGATGGCCGCGGCCGAGTCGGCCACGCGCGCCACGCCGTTCATGAAGCCGCGCGCTTCTTCGCCGCGCGTGGAGGGCACCTTGACGATGCGCGCCGTGCCGTTCGCTTCGTCGAGCACGAAGAGGTCGGTGAAGGTGCCGCCGACATCGACGCCGACGACAAGGGATTTACCAGTGGAAGTCATTCGGACGCCTTCTTCTTGCTGCCGCCGGTGGGGGTGCCGGTTGTCACATAGCCCATCGCGCTGTCGGCCTCGCGCTGTTGCGCAGGCCGCTCGGCGGCGCTGCCCCAGCCGCCGCCGCCGGGCGTTTCGAGCCGCACGCGCTCGCCGCGCGTGAGCTGGATGCCGCGCATCTTCGACACCATTGGCGGCGTGTGCCACTCGCCCGCGTTCTCGTAGCTGAACTTGTTGACCGCGCCTTCGCCGCCGCCCGCGATGCCCTTGGGCGGCGAGGTGCCGCGCTCGCCGAAGACGAACACTTCGGCGTCTTTTTCCAGCAGCTCGATTTCGTAGACGGCGCCGAGGCCGCCGCGATGCCGGCCGTCGCCGCCCGAATCGGCGCGCAGCGACCATTCGGTGACGCGCACCGGGTAGGCGGCTTCGAGAATTTCGAGCGGCGGAATCGTCGCGGTCGAGATCGGCGCATTGCCGTGCGAGAGCCCATCGCCGCCCGAGTGGCCGCCATGGCCGCCGCCAAAGAAGCTGAACATCACCCAGCGCTGGCCTTCGCGGCCCTTGTCGCTGCGGTGGCCCGCGATCGACAGCGCATTGATCGTGCCGTAGGCCTGCGCCACCGCGCGCGTCGGGTCGGCCTGCGCCGCCGCGCTGAAGATCACGTCGATCATGCGCAGGATGGTTTCGGTGTAGCCGCCGACCGGACGCGGGCGCTCGCAGCTGATCACGAGCTTGTCGGGAATGTTGAAGTCCACCGCATCGAGCACGCCGGCATTGGCGGGTACATCGGGGAACAGGTGCTTGAGCGCGACGTAGCAGGCGGCCACCGCCGTGGCGCGCGAGATGTTCACTGGCCCCGCGCATTGTGGCGAGGTGCGCGAGAAGTCGAGCAGCAGCCGGTCGCCGGCCACCGTCATGTCGAGCGCGATGGTCAGCGGCTCGTTCACGATGCCGTCGTTGTCGAGCACGTCCTGGAAGCTGTAGCGCCCGTCGGGCAGCGAGGCGATGTGCGAGCGCATCAGGCGCAGCGCGCGGCTGCGCAGCTCGCCGAGGGCGTTGAGCACCAGGTCGTCGCCATACTCGTCGAGCAAACCGTTCAGCCGCTTCTCGCCGAGCTCCAGCGCGGCGAGCTGTCCGTTCAGGTCGCCCCAGAGGCTGTCGGGCAGGCGCGTGTTGGCCTGCAGGATCGCGAGTACGTCAGCATCGAGCACGCCGCCCTGCACGATGCGCACCGGCGGAATCTGCACGGCCTCCTGCCAGCACTCGGTGGCGGCCGGGTTGTAGTTGCCCGGCACCGCGCCGCCCACGTCGTGCCAGTGCGCAGCCGAGGCCATGTAGCAGTAGAGCTTGCCGTTGCGAAAGAAGGGCTTCACCAGCTTGAAGTCGTTGGCGTGCGTGCCGCCGTCGTAAGCGTCGTTGCTGATCCAGATGTCGCCGTCATTCATGCCGCCGCGCGGCTCGGCTGCCTTGGCGGTGGCGCGCACCGCGAAGGCCATGGCGCCGACGAACACCGGCAGGCCCGACTTGCCCTGCACCAGCGTGTCGCCGCTCGCCGCGTCGTACAGGCCGTGGCAGGCATCGTGCGCCTCGGCAATGATGGGATTGAAGGCGCTGCGGTAGAGCGTGGCGTCCATCTCATCGGCCACCTGTTCGAGACGGCCGCGCAGGACGGCGAGCGTGACGGGGTCGAGGGTTGTGGCGGAAGAAGGATCATGCATCGGGGGCTTTCTTGAAGGCGGGGCGGTCAGAGCGCTGGCGCAACTGGTTCATCAATCCGCCGGCGCGGACCATGTCCATGAGGAATCCGGGCACCGGCTCGCAGGCCAGGCGCCCGCGGCCGGGTGCGACGATCTCGGGAACCGTGGTGTCGAAGGCGATCTGCTCGCCTTCGCTCAAGGTCTCGGCCTCGGCGCAGGTCAGCAGCAGCAGGCCCACGTTGAAGGCATTGCGGAAATACAGGCCGCTGTACGAGGGCGCGATGACCGCCGTCACGCCCAGGTGCACCAGCACGGCGGCGGCCTGCTCGCGCGAGGAGCCGATGCCGAAGTTGGGCCCGGCCACCAGCACGTCGCCGCGCTGCACGCCGGCGGCGAAGTCGGGGCGGATGGCTTCGAGGCAGTGCTTCGCGATGATGTCGATGCCATGCTTCATGGCATGGCCCGGCGCGAGCAGGTCGGTGTCGATGTCGGCGCCCAGGCGCCAGACGCGGTGCGTCGCTTTGGTTGCGCTCATGCAAGCACCTCGCGCGGATCGGTCACGCAGCCGCGCAATGCGGCCGCCGCCACCGTGTAGGGCGAGCCCAGGTAGACCTGTGCAGTCGGCGAGCCCATGCGGCCCTTGAAGTTGCGCGCCGTGGTCGAGATGACGGTGATGTCGTCGCCCATCGGGTCGCCGTAGCCCGAGCAAGCGCCGCAGGCCGTCGGGAAAAGTTCGCCGCCGGCATCCATCAGCACCTGCAGCACGCCTTCCTCGCGCGCCTGCTCCTGGTCGCGCAGGCTGGCGGGCGCCACGATGAGACGGATACCGCTCGCCACCTTGTGGCCGCGCAGCACCTGCGCGGCGGCGCGAAGGTCGTCCAGCTTGGCGCCGGTGCAGGCGCCGATGTAGGCCACGTCGACGCGCGTGCCCACGTACCGGCTCACGCCGTGGGCGTTGGCCGGGCTGTGCGGTGCAGCGATGTACGGTTCGAGCGTGGATGCATCGAAGCGGTGGTCCGTGAGCGCGGCATCGTCGTCGGTGAACCAGGGCGCCATGTCCACTGGCGGCGCGCCGGCCTCGGCCAGGAATTGCGCCGTGGTCGCATCGGGCGCGATCAATCCGGCCTGCGCGCCGAGTTCGGCGCTCATGTTGGAGAGCGTCATGCGCTCCTGCATCGACAGCGCAGCGACCGCAGGCCCGGCGAACTCGACCGCCTGGTAGCGCCCGCCGTTCATGCCGAAGCGGCCGATCATGTGCAGCATCATGTCCTTGGCGGTCACGCCCGCGGGCAGCGCGCCGTCCCACCACATGCGGATGGTCTCGGGCACGCGCAGCCAGATTTCGCCGGTGACCATAACGCCCAGCATCTCGGTGCTGCCGATGCCGAACATGTAGGCGCCGAAAGCGCCGCCCGTGGGCGAGTGCGAGTCGCCCCCCACGCACAGCATGCCGGGTCGGATGTGGCCGTGCTGCGGCACCACCACGTGGCAGATGCCCTGGCTGTCGTACACGTGCGGCAGCTTCTGGTCGCGCGCCCAGTCGCGTGCGATGCGCACGATGCGGCGCGAATCGTCGTCGCGCTCGGGCACGTAATGGTCCATGACGAGCACCACGCGCGAGCGGTCCCAGATCTGCGCGCCGAGCTCTTCCAGCATCGGCTGCAGCCGGCGCGGGCCCGAGGAGTCGTGGAACATCGCCATGTCGACGCCGCAGGTCACGATCTCGCCCACCGACACCCGCTCGCGTCCGCTCGCGCGTGCGATGAGCTTCTGCGCCAGGGTCAGGGCTGGCGCGCGGGTTGGAGCCATCGATGTCATTCCGGCTTGGCTCCCGAGAACTTGACGACCTCGGCCCAGCGCACGATCTCGCTCTGCACGAAGGCCGAGAACTGTTCGGACGAGTTGCCGACCGGAATCGCGCCCTCGGTATCGAGGCGCTGGCGCATGTCGGCCTGCTGCAGCGCATGGCGCGCCGCGTCGCCGATCTGCTTGACGCGGTCGGCAGGCATGCGGGCCGGGCCGAAGAGGCCGAACCACGCGCTCGATTCGTAGCCGGGCAGCGCCTCGGCAATCGCCGGCACATTCGGAAAGGCCGGCAGCCGTTTCGCCGTGGTCACGCCCAGCGCCTTGAGCTTGCCGGCCTGGATGTGCGCTTTGACGTTGCCCACGGCCGCGAACATCAGCTGCACCTGGCCGGCGAGCACGTCCTGCACGGCGGGCGCGGTGCCCTTGTAGGGGATGTTCACGATGTTCACGCCCGATTGCATCTTGAAAGCCTCGCCCGCCATGTGCAGCGACGAGCCCACCGCACCGATCGCGAAGTTGAGCTGGCCCGGCTTTGCCTTGGCGAGCGCAATGAGTTCACGCACGTCCTTCGCAGGCACCGACGGGTGCGCGACGAGGATCGAGGGCGAGGTCGCCACGCAGGTGAGCGCGGTGAAGTCCTTCACCGGGTCGAAGGGCAGCGTCGGGTAGAGCGTGGCGTTGATCGCGTGGCTGGTGAAGCTCATCAGCAGTGTGTTGCCGTCGGGCGCAGCCTTGGCCACCGCATCGGCGGCGATGTTGCCGCCCGCGCCCGGCCGGTTCTCGACGATGACCGTGCGGCCGAGTGCCGGGCCCATGCTGACGGCGAGCGAGCGTGCCAGCGTGTCGGTCGAGCCGCCCGCGGGCGCGCCGACGAGGATGCGCACCGGAGCATTGCCGATCTGTGCAAAGGCACTGCCGGCCCATGCCGCGGCCAGCGACGAGAGGAGGATGTCGCGTCTTTTCATGTGTTGTGTCTCCAGGGAGATGGGGTGCTTTTTTTGAGGGCTCAGAGCCCCAGGTACGCGCGCCGCAGTTCGTCGCTGCCGAGCAACTCGCCGGGCAGGCCCGAGAAGCGCACGCTGCCGTTTTCCAGCACGTAGGCGCGGTCGGCAATTTCGAGCGACTGGCCGACGTTCTGCTCGACCAGCATCACCGCGAGGCCGCCGTCGCGCAATTCCCGGATCAGCGAGAACATCTCTTCGACCAGCAGCGGCGAAAGGCCGAGCGAGGGCTCGTCGAGGATCAGCAGCACCGGCTCGGCCATGAGGCCGCGCGCGATGGCCAGCATCTGCTGCTCGCCGCCGCTCATGGTGCCGGCGTGCTGGTCCATGCGCTCGCGCAGCCGCGGGAAGATGCGGAACGACTTCTCCAGGTTCGCCGCACGGCGCTCGCGTGCCCGCGTGAAGGAGCCGAGCTCCAGGTTCTCGCGCACGCTGAGGTTGGGGAACACCTTGCGGCCTTCGGGCACCTGGATCAGGCCGGCCTTGACGACGTCGCGGTAGTGCGCGCCGCTCAGGTCCTTGCCGTCGAAACGCACCGTGCCGCCCCAGGCCGGGCAGAGGCCGCAGACCATCTTGTTGAGCGTGGACTTGCCCGCGCCGTTGCTGCCGAGCAGCGCGACCATCTCGCCCGCGTTCACGTGCAGGTCGACGCCGCGCAGCACCTCGACGCGACCGTAGCCGCCGCGCAGGCCCTGAATATCGAGCAGTGCGCTCATGCTGCAACTCCCGATGCGGCCTTGCGCAGCCGCGCCGCGGTGCCGTGGCCCAGATAGGCTTCGACGACCTTGTCGTCGGAAGTCACCTGCGCCGGGGTGCCCTCTGCGATCAACTGGCCCTGCGCCAGCACCCACACATGCTCGGCCAGGTGCATCACGGCCTGCATGACGTGCTCGATCATCAGCACGGTGACGCCGCTGTCGGCGATGCCGCGCACCACCGGCATCATCTCGGCGATCTCCTGCGGGTTGAGACCGGCGAGCACTTCGTCGAGCAGCAGCAGGCGCGGCCGTGTCGCGAGCGCGCGGGCCAGTTCGAGGCGCTTGCGGCCGGCCACGGTGAGGTCCGAGGCGGGCTTGTCGAGTTGCGGCGCGAGGCCCACGCGCAGCGCAACAGCTTCGGCGTTCTGCAGCGCCTCGGCGCGGCCGCGCACATGCAGGTGCGCGCCGACGGCGATGTTCTCGCGCACGGTCTGCGCGGCGAAGGGCTTCACGATCTGGAAGGTGCGGGTCATGCCGAGCGCGGCGTTGCGGTGCGGCTCGCGGCCGGTGATGTCCTGCCCCGCGAAGCGCACGGCGCCGGTGTCGGGCTTGAGGAAACCGGACATCAGCGCGAACAGCGTGGTCTTGCCCGCGCCGTTCGGGCCGATCAGCGCGCTCAGGCTGCCCTCACGCACCGAGAGGCTCACGTTCTGCACGGCCTTCAGGCCACCGAAGGAGCGCGAGAGGCCATCGATGGCCAGCAGGGCTTCAGTCATTGCGGCCTCCCTTCGCCTTCCACAGCTGCCGCACCGACAGCCCGATGCCCGCGATGCCGCGTGGCACGAAGATGACGATGAGCACCAGCACCGTGCCGTAGATCACCATGTTGATGCCGGGCAGTTCGCCGAAGAGGTTGCGCGTGAAGTCCGACAGCAGGTGCAGCACGACGGCGCCGAGCACCGGCCCCCACATCGTGCCCATGCCGCCCACGATGGCCGCGACCAGCGCCTCGATCGACACGGCCGGGCCGTAGGCGATCCCGGCATCGATGTACTGGAACACCTGCACGTAGAACGCACCGGCCGCGCCCATGAAGGCTGCCGACAGACCGATGGCCGCCAGCTTGACGCGGAATGGATTGACGCCGACGGCGCGCGCCGCATCCTCGTTGTCGCGCACCGCCTGCAGGTAGGCGCCGAAGCGGCCGTTGCGCAGCCACCAGGTCACGAGCAACGCGGCGACGACCATCGCGAGCACCACCCAGAGGTAGCCAGCGCGCGTCGAGAACTGCAGGTTCGCCACCGACTCGCGCAGCGGCACCATGAGCCCGACGCCGCCACCGGTGAAGTCGACCGACAGTGCAAGGATGCGGAACACCTCGGCAAAGGCCAGCGTGACAAGCGCGAAATACGAGCCCTTGAGGCCGTAGCGGAAGGTGAGGGCGCCCATGAAGAGGCCGACGAGTGCGGCACCGATCACCGCGAGCGGCAGCGCGGCCCAGGCGTTGATGCCGCCCTGCAGCTGCGCGATCGCCTGGATGTACGCACCGGTGCCGAAGAACAGCGCATGCCCGAACGAGAACTGCCCGCCGAAGCCGCCGAGGATGTTCCAGGCCTGTGCGATGAGCGTGGCGTAGAGCGCCATCATCACGAAGTTGAGCGTGACGCCCGAGGTGGTGACGAACGGCACGCAGCCGACCAGCACGGCAAAGAGCGCAATGCCCGCGAGTTGCTTCAGGCCCGCGCTCATGCCTTGGCTCCGAACATGCCCTGTGGCCTGAAGAGCACCACGCCGATGAAGATCGCGAAGATGCCGATCTGGCCGAGCGATTCGCCGAGGTACAGCCCGCCGAGCGACTCGACCACGCCGACGAGGAAGCCGCCGATCAGCGCCCCGACGAAACTGCCCATGCCGCCGAGCACGACGATGGTGAAGGCCACGAGCACGAAGCCGCCGCCGACCTGTGGGTTGACGTAGTAGGCCGGCAGCAGGAAGCACGCGGCCGCGCCGAGGCACGCGAGGCCGATTCCGAAGCTCATCGCGTAGACATGGTCGACGTCGATGCCCATGAGCTTGGCGCCCTCTTTCTCCTTGGCGACGGCGCGGATCGCGCGGCCGAGGTCGGTGCGGCCCATGATCCAGAACAGGATGCCCGAGACGACCAGCGCACCCGCGAAGGCGACGAGCTTGGGCACGGCGATCATCGCGGGGCCGATGGCGACGGTGCTCAGCGAGTAGGCAGTGTCGATGTTGCGCGTGTCGGACTTGAAGAACAGCAGCGCGAGGTTCTCCATGACGATGGCGATGCCGAGCGTGGCGAGCAGGATGTTCTCGTCCTTGCCGTGACCCGCGCGGTTGATGACCACGCGCTGCAGCGCGTAGCCGAGCGCGAACATGCCGAGCACCACGATGGGCAACGCAAGGTAGGGGTCGACGCCCAGGCGCTCCTTGAGGAAGTACACCGCGTACAGCGCCAGCATCAGGCTGGCGCCGTGCGCGAAGTTGATGATGTGCAGGACGCCGTAGATCAGCGTAAGCCCCAGCGCGATCAGTGCGTACACCGCGCCCGTCGTCAGCCCGTTCAGGACCGACGGGAAAAGAATGCCGAAATCGAACATCCCGCCTTCCGATCAGGCAGCGCGCAGCGGGAACACCGGCTCGACCTCGCGATAGTCGCGCGGAATGATGACCTTGATGTCGTTCTTCACCACCTGCGTCATGAGCGGCTGCGCGCCTTCGTTCTGGCCGTTGACGAACTTCGTGGGGCCATAGGGCATGAAGTGGTTGCCGAAGGTGCTTTTCTCGAGCGCGTCGACGATTGCGGCGCGCTCCGTCGACTTGGCGCGCTCCAGCGCATCGGCCAGCAGCCACATCGCGGTGTAGGTCATGAAGACCTCGTAGCTGAAGAACTGGCCCTTGGCCTCGACGCGCTTGCGCAGGTCCTGCGCGCGCTTGTCCTTCGGGTTGAACCAGTGGTTGCAGTCGATGATGCCGTTGGCCGCGTCCGGAAATTCTTTCACGAACTTGTAGCTCGATGCCGCGCCGCCCAGCACCGAGAAGATCGCCTTGGGCACCACCTTCTGCTGCTGCATGGTACGCACCAGCAGCGCGTATTCGTTGTAGTAGTTGGCCGGGATCACGATGTCGGGGTTGATCGACTTCATGCGCAGCACGATGTTGTTGAAGTCGCGCGTGGGGTTGGCGTGCTTCACCACCTCCCTCACCTCGAAGCCGTAGCCCGGCAGCTCGCGCGAGAGCAGCTGTGCGGTGCCGGCGCCGAACAGCGACTCTTCGTGGATGATCATCACGGTCCTGGCCGGGTTGCCCGCGGCCTTGTTGAGCACCAGCAGGTTGGCCATGGCCACCTCGGTCGACTTCTTGTAGCCCGGGCCGAAGCGGAAGGTGTTCTTCAGGCCGCGCTCCACGATCTGGTCGGCCACGCCCACGTCCACCACGTGCGGCAGGTTGTACTTGGCCGCGGCCTGCGTGGTTGCGAGGCAGATGGCCGAGGCATAGGCGCCGACGATGGCCGAGACGCCGGCCTCGTTCATCTTCTCGACCTCGGCCGAGCCGGCCTGCGGCTGCGATTGCGCATCGCCCAGCAGGGCCTCCAGCTTCGCGCCGCCGAGCGACTTGATGCCGCCCGCGGCGTTGATGTCCTCGATGGCCATCAGCGCGCCGAGCCGGCATTGCTGGCCCGAATAGGCCAGTGCCCCGGTGACCGGATGCAGCACGCCGACCTTGACGGTCCTGGGCTGCGCCCCTGCCACGAGCGGGAAGGCAACGGCAGTCGCCAGGGCGGCGGACTGCGACACGAAACGGCGGCGGTTCTGCATGGTGGGGCTTTCCTTTTCTCTTCAGTTGAACTGGGCTGACACGTCTTTGCTGACCCACACCTTCGCGTCGATGCTGCCCACGCGGGAGAGCTGCATCTCGTAGGTGTAGCGATCGGGGCGATAGAGGCCGTGCAGCCATTGCACGGGCCGCTCGTCTTCGTCGTAGATCAGGCGGCGCACCGCGAGCAGGGCCGAGCCGACCGAGACATGAAGGTGCTGTGCAAGAACGTTGTCGGCCAGGCGCGCGGAGATGGTCTGATGCGCGCGGCCCACCTTGACGCCCGACTCCTCGAGCAGCACGAGGATGGGCTTCTTCGACAGCTCGCGGCGGCCGAAGCGGCGCGCGATCGTGTCGGGCACGTAGGTGGTGATGTGCGAGAGCGGGCCCTCCTTGGTGGAACGCACGCGTACGGCTTTCTGCACCGGGTCGCCGTGCTGCAGCTGCAGCGCCTCGGCCACCTGGGTGGAGGCGGTGATGGTCGCGACCTCGATGACCTTGACCGAGGTGTGCAGGCCCATGGTGACCAGGTTCTCGAGCAGGCCGCGCAGATTGGCGCGTTCCATGCCCTTGGTGCCGGGGCTCTCACCGCTGACCGGCGGTGGCAGGGCACGCGTGCGGCGGCCGGGGTTGCGCGCGATCAGGCCTTCGGAAGACAGCTGTTCGAGTGCGCGGCGCACCGTGACGCGCGCCACACCGAATTGCGCCATGAGCGCGAGCTCGCCGGGCAGGCCCTCCGCGAAACGCCCTTCGTGCAACTGTTCACGCAGGACCAAGTAGATCTGGTGATATTTGGGCAAAGGCATTTGCGACATGCCTTTGATGTTTTTGCAGTTTCAATGTTCTGTCAATGGGACATTTGAGATCGAGATGGGTCTCGGGCCAGACTGGTGGAATCGCGCACCGTCGATGCGGCGTTTCAGACCCTCGACGAAGCGGGGGCATCGAACAGGGTGGGGGAGGCAGGCACCGGGCAAGCGTCGGCCCCCCGCCCGCATCAGAAGGCGCGCGATGCCCGAGTCTCGGACGGCCGCTCGCCGAAGCGGGCGCGGTATTGCGCCGCGAAGTGGCCCAAATGAAGAAAGCCGTACTTCTGCGCCACCTCTCGCACGCCGACTGCGACGACGCCGGCCGATGCCAGCAACTCGGCCCGCGCCCGGTCGAGCCTGATCTCGCGCAGAAACTCCATCGGCCCCTGGCCCGCGTGCTGGCGAAACGCCAGCTGCAGCGCGCGCGCACTGCAGCCGACTTCGCGGCAGACGTCGGCCAGCGACAGCGGCTCATCGGCATGGGCTGCCATGTATTCCTGCGCCCTGCGGACCACGCGCGGCAGCAGGCTGCGCTGCGCTTCGCCGGCCAGGGCGCGCGAATGGTTGTGCCCCGCCGACATCAGCAGGCTCGCCATCAGGTACGCCTCGGCATGCTCGGCCAAAGGGCCGCCGGCCTGCAGCGTGTTGCCGGCGTCGAGCGTGAGCCGCAGATAGTCGATGAAATGCACCACCGGCGCCAGCGCGGGGTTGTCCAGCGGCACGCCCAGATCGAACACCAGGGCCTGCCTGACGGAGGCCTGCAGCAGCGACTCGAGCCGCGAGAGCAGCGCCGAGCGCGCCAGCCGGACGATCAGGTGCGGGCTGTCGTCGGCCCAGCGCATCGACAGCGGTTCGGTGGGCGAGGGCAGCGATGCGAGACGGGGCGTCGCTTCCACGTGCTGCGCGCCGCAGTGGATCTCGGCGCCGCCGCGCAACGGGATCTGCAACAGGAAGAAATCCTGCAGGTAGCCGGGGTCGATCTGCACGCCGGGGCCGTACTGCACGTAATTGAGGCTCACGTCCCGATGCAGCCGCGCGCTGTGGTGGCAGGCGTCGAGTTCGGTGCGGGGTCGCAGCATGACCAGGCCGTGCGGACAGAACACGCGGGCCACGCTTTCACGGGCCTCGTCCATGTCGTGGCTCTCGAAAAGCCGGTAGCGCTGCAGCGGCAGCGGTGGGGTCGTGACGGTTTCCATGGGGCGCAGTCACCCTAGCAAAAACCATCCCCACCCACAATTCGGATCACCCCTCGACAAAAACCTGCGCGCCAGGGACAGGGCCTGCGTTTGCGGGATTCGCCGAACGCCTGCTTGCTCATAACGTTCGCCCCACAGGCCAGCCGGCCTGCCCGATCAACCGAGGAGAGCAAGCGTCATGTTCAAGGGACTCGAAGGCAGGAGCGCCATCGTCACCGGTGGCTCCACACTGATAGGCGCCGGCGTGGTGCGCGCGCTGCACGCGGCCGGCGTGAAGGTCGTTGTCGCCGATATCGATGCCGTCAACGGCCAGGCACTGGCCGATTCACTCGGCTCCGGCGTGCGCTTCGTGCGCACCGACATCACCGACGACGCGCAAGTGCAGGCCTGCGTGGCGCAGGCGGCCGCGCAGCACGGCGGCGTGCACTTTCTCGTGAACCTTGCGTGCTCGTATGTGGACGACGGCTTCAAGTCGCCACGCGCCGACTGGCTCACGTCGTTCAACGTGAACGTGGCGAGCGCGGTGGCGATGCTGCAGGCCGTGCACCCGCACATGGTGGCGGCCGGCGGCGGGGCGGTGGTCAATTTCACGAGCATCTCGTCGCGCGTGGCGCAGACGGGGCGCTGGCTCTATCCGGTGAGCAAGGCCGCGATGGCGCAGCTCACCCGCAACATGGCGATGGACCTGGCGCCGGATGGCATCCGCGTGAACAGCGTGTCGCCGGGCTGGACATGGTCGGCCGTGATGGAGCGCCTGAGCGGCGGTGACCGCGCCAAGACCGACCGCGTGGCCGCGCCTTTCCATCTGCTTGGGCGCGTCGGCGACCCGGACGAGGTGGCGCAGGTGGTGCTGTTCCTCTGCTCGGACCACGCGAGCTTCGTGACCGGCGCCGATTACGCGGTGGACGGCGGCTATGCCGCCATGGGCCCCGAGCAGGCCGTGCCCGCCATTCCCAAGTTGATGGACTAGCTCCGAACGGAGCATCAAGGAGCAAGCAATGAAGCGAATCGCCATCGTCGGCGCGGGCCAGTCGGGCCTGCAACTGGGTCTCGGACTGCTCGCGGCAGGCTACGAGGTCACGATGTTCAGCAACCGCACGGGCGAAGACATCCGCCACGGCAAGGTCATGTCGAGCCAGTGCATGTTCCACACCTCGCTGCAGATCGAGCGCGACCTGGGCCTGGATCTCTGGGCGCACGACTGTCCCACGGTGGACGGCATCGGGCTGGCCGTGCCGCATCCCGAGCAGAAGGGGGCCAAGGCCATCGACTGGGTCGCACGGCTGAATTCGAGCGCCCAGTCGGTCGACCAGCGCGTCAAGATCCCGGCCTGGATGGACGAGTTCCAGAAGAAGGGCGGCGAACTCGTCTTCAAGGATGCGGGCATCGACGAGCTCGAGGCCTGTACGCAAAGCCACGACCTCACGCTGGTGGCCAGCGGCAAGGGCGAGATCTCGAAGCTCTTCGAGCGCGACGCGCACAAGTCGAGCTTCGACAAGCCGCAGCGTGCACTGGCGCTGACCTACGTGAAGGGGATGAAGCCGCGCGAGCCGTACTCGGCCGTGTGCTTCAACCTGATTCCCGGCGTGGGCGAGTACTTCGTGTTCCCGGCGCTGACCACTACGGGGCCCTGCGAGATCATGGTGTTCGAAGGCGTGCCCGGTGGCCCGATGGACTGCTGGTCGGACGTGAAGACGCCGCAGGAACACCTTGCGCGCAGCCAATGGATCTTGGACACCTTCACGCCATGGGAGGCCGAGCGCTGCACGAACATCGAGTTGACCGACGACAACGGCATCCTCGCGGGCCGCTTCGCGCCGACGGTCCGTAAGCCGATCGCGACATTGCCCTCGGGGCGCAAGGTGCTGGGTCTGGCCGACGTGGTGGTGCTCAACGACCCGATCACGGGGCAAGGTTCCAACAACGCGGCCAAGTGCGCCGACACGTACCTCAAGAGCATCCTCGCGCGCGGAGATGGCGCGGCCGATGCCGCGTGGATGCAGCAGACCTTCGACCGCTACTGGTTCGGCTACGCGCAATGGGTCACGCAGTGGACCAACATGCTGCTCGCACCGCCGCCGCCCCATGTACTCAAGCTGCTCGGCACCGCTGGCGCGATGCCGCCGCTGGGCAGTGCCTTCGCCAACGGGTTCGACGATCCGCGCACATTCTTCCCGTGGTTCGCGGACCCCGCGGAGGCAGACCGCTACATCGAAACCTGCGCGTCCGTCGCATAGCCTGGAGCGAACGCATGAAGCGACGCGTGGCCATCGTCGGCGCCGGACAGTCCGGCCTGCAGCTCGCGCTCGGCCTGCAGCGCGCGGGGCACGAGGTGACGGTTCTTTCGAACCGCACAGCGAGGGAGATTTTCGAAGGGCCGGTGATGTCCAGCCAGTGCATGTTCGAGACCGCGCTGCAGACCGAGCGCGAGCTGGCGCTGGACTGGTGGGGAGGCGAGTGCCCACCGGTGGAAGGCATCGGAATGACGGTGCGCAACCCGGAAGGTGGCAAGGCCCTCGAATGGAGCGCGAGGCTCGACGGGCCTGCGCAGTCGATCGACCAGCGGCTCAAGATACCCGCCTGGATGGCGGAGTTCGAGAAGCGCGGCGGGCGGCTCGTGCTGCAGGAGGTGGGGCTCGATGCGCTGGAGGCTTGCGCCGCAACCCACGATCTCGTGGTCGTTGCAAGCGGCAAGGGCGAGATCTCGCAATTGTTCGAGCGCGACACGGAGCGCTCGCCATTCGATCGACCTCAGCGCGCACTGGCGCTGACTTATGTGAAGGGGATGAAGCCGCGCGAGCCGTACTCGGCCGTGTGCTTCAACCTCATTCCCGGCGTGGGCGAGTACTTCGTGTTCCCGGCGCTGACCACGACGGGGCCCTGCGAGATCATGGTGTTCGAAGGCGTGCCCGGTGGCCCGATGGACTGCTGGACCGATGTGAAGACGCCGCAGGAACACCTCGCGCGCAGCAAGTGGATTCTCGACACCTTCCTGCCGTGGGAAGCGGAACGCTGCACGAACATCGAGTTGACCGACGACAACGGCATCCTCGCGGGCCGCTTCGCGCCGACGGTGCGCAAGCCGGTGGCGACGCTGCCTTCGGGGCGCAGGGTGCTGGGGCTGGCCGACGTGGTGGTGCTCAACGATCCGATCACTGGCCAGGGCGCCAACAACGCGGCCAAGTGCGCCGACATCTACCTGAAGCGGATCCTCGAGCACGGCGACGCACCGTTCGACGCCGCGTGGATGCAGGAGACTTTCGACCGTTACTGGGAAGGCTATGCCCGCTGGGCCACCGACTGGACGAACAGCCTGCTCGCGCCGCCGAAGCCGCACCTGCTGAAGCTGCTGCAAAGCGCCACCCACATGCCTGCGGTTGCGAGCACCATCGTCAACGGCTTCGATGATCCGCGCATCTTCGCGCCCTGGTGGTTCGATGGCGTCGAGGCAGACCGTTTTCTGGAAACCCGGGCGCGCGAGGCGGTTGTCGACCGCTTCGACCGACGCGACCTTCGCAAGGCCCTCGGACAGTTCACCACCGGCGTGACCGTCATCACGACCCGGGCCCTCGACGGCCGTCGCGTGGGCATGACCGCCAATTCGTTCTCTTCGGTCTCGCTGGACCCGCCGCTGGTGCTGTGGAGCCTGGCCCGGCAGGCGCCGAGCGTGGCCGACTTCACCGGCGCCAGCCACTTCGCGATCAATGTGCTGGCGGCACATCAACACCACCTGTCGCGGCAGTTCTCGACGCCGCAGGCGGACAAGTTCGGGGGGGTGGACTGCTGCGAAGACACGGCTGGCGTGCCGTTGCTGAGTGGCGTCATCGCCCGGTTCATCTGCCGCAACGTGAAGCAGTACGACGGCGGCGACCACCTGATCTTCATCGGCGAAGTCGAGCGCTACGACCGCTTCGACGGCGAGCCGCTGGTCTTTCATTCGGGCTACTACCAGGTGACCACGCGACATCCGGAATGCGTGCAATGAGCGCACGGCCCGCACCATCATCCAACCCTTGAACGGAGCAGTTCACATGCAGGAAAAAGCGCCCGACGCCACGCACCACATCCGCATCCAGGCCACCGACGGCTGCGGCAGTTTCAGCGGCTACCTCGCCGTGCCGAGCTCGGGCAGCGGCCCCGGCCTGGTGCTCGCGCAGGAAATCTTCGGCGTCAATCACACGATGCGCGAGGTGGCCGACTACTACGCCGAGGAGGGCTACGTGGTGCTCGTGCCCGACCTGTTCTGGCGGCAGGAGCCGAACGTGGAGCTGGGTTACTCGCCAGACGACTGGCAACGCGCCTTCGCGCTCTACGGCGGCTTCGACGAGGCCAAGGGTATGGAGGACATGCAGGCCTCGATCAGCGCATTGCGCCAGCGCCCCGAAGTGCAGGACGCCAAAGTAGGCGTGCTCGGCTTCTGCCTGGGCGGCAAGCTGGCCTACCTGGCGGCCTGCCGCACCGATGCGGACGTTGCCGTCGGCTACTACGGCGTGGGCATCGACGCCGCGCTCGACGAGGCCGACAAGATCAAGCGCCCGCTCACGCTGCACATCGCAGAGCTCGACAAGTTCTGCCCACCCGAGGCGCGCGACCGCATCGTCGCCACGCTCCGGGGCCGGCCCGGTGTCTCGCTGTACGTGTACCCCGGCATGGACCACGCCTTCGCACGCGCAGGCGGCGAGCACTTCCACAAGCCCTCG